>NZ_PGCP01000009.1 GCF_002812985.1 Aeromonas lusitana | reverse complement strand
GGGAGGCAGGGCGGCAGCCAGGGATTGCAAGGCGCCGGGCTCGTCCGGGGGGAGCCAGACCAGCAGGGCATCGACGGGCAGGGCCAGCTCGGCAAAAGCGCCGATGGAATCGGTACTGATCACCCGCTGGAACTCCCCCTCCCCCCACAATACCTTGCCAAGCCCCCCCAAAGTGCGCACGGGCAGCGCCACTTCCCCCAGACTCTGCAGCCAGGGGGCCGCATCGAGCAGGGTGCCGCCGCTGAAAAACAGACTGAACGGGCGGGAGGCGCGTAGCCGCAGGACCTGATCACGGCACAAGTGGATGCCCTTGTCTTCGAAGTTGATCTGCTCCACCGGGCTGAAGTTTCCCTCCCCCTTGCGATAAAGCGCCGCCAGCACCCGCTCGTTCACCCTCTCACCCAGTTGCCAGCCGTTGGCTTGCAGCCACTCCTCCGGTTCTGGGGGGGCGCAAGCCATCTCGGCCAGCATCAGTTCGCGAGTCAGATAACGACGGCCGGCCGGAGTCAGCTCATAACGATGGTTGCCGAGGGCGAGCAGCAGCTGGTTGTCCTTGAGCATGCCGATGAGGGGCTGCCACTGGCGACCACGGACGGGCAAGGGGGTGTCCTTCAGCAGTTGCTGAGCCAGCGCCCGCCATTCGGGGTGACTGAAATCGATCAAGCCTGTGCTTCCCTGTTGGTCGATCATGTTTCAACGAAAGGGATAATCTAGCGATTTAGCGGCCCGGAACCAAGGAGAAAAGGGAGACAACGTGATGTGGCGCAGCGCCAGAGGAAAAGGGAAAAGAGTTATACAATCAATGCGTTAATTGCATATAAAACAAAACGGCCAAGCTAGGCTTGGCCGTTTACTCACTAACTCAGTCTCAAGACTGGATTAGAAGTTGTATTGCAGGGCAACAGTGAACTCGTCGTCCAGGTTGTCGATGCTCTGGATTTTGTACTCGGTGTACGCTTTCAGCTTGGAAGTGAAGTTGTACTGTACGCCCAGCAGGGTCTCGTCAACGATGTCTTCGTATGAAGCATTGGCAGAATTAGAGTTGATCTTGCCTTCTTTGAAGTTGTAACCGGCCAGGAAGGTCCAGGCGTCAACGTTGTAAGAAGCAGCCAGCTCGTAGCCACGGCCCTTGTCTTTGTCACCACCAGTAGTGGTGTCATAGCTCAGGTCGCCTTGGGTGTAAACACCGGCGAAGTAGAAGCCGTTGATGGCGTAGTGTGCGCCCAAAGCCCACTCTTTCTTGTCACCGGAAGCGGTAGAAGTAGTGCTTTCCAGGTCGGAGTAAGCATAACCAGCATTCAGACCCAGACCGAAGTCGAAGTCGTAACCGGCGGCAGCTGCATAACCGTAGTTACGCTTAACGTTCTTGCCGTATACAGCCTTCTCGGTGATGCTCTGACCGATATCGGTAACCTTGACGGCTACGTCATCGTTGGTCTGGTAGGACAGTTTGCCCTTGAAGCCACCGTAGGTGTTGGAGTAGATGACCTGACCTTCTTGACGACCGTCGTAGAAGTTACCTACGTCGCCCCATTCGTTGAAGATATCGGTCGGCTCCAGCACGTCGTAGAACGCGGTGTCGGTTTGACCGAAGATGATCTTGCCGTACTGGGTACCGTCGAAGCCGACGTAGATGTGACGAGAGTTGAACTTGTTGTCAGAGTTTTCAGAAGCAACCTGCCACTCGGTCTTGGCAATACCGGACCAGGTGTTGTTCAGCGCAACTTTACCGGACCAGCCCAGACGGGAGGAGCCAACAATTTCACCATCAACATCGGAGTAATGTGCAGCAGTACCCGGAGTGAACTCAGGAGTACCTGTGTCACTGAAACCCCAAGAGCCATCAGTTGCACCGACGGATTGGTTGTGGTCTGCGTAGTAGTTAGCCTGAACACGGCCATAAATATCAAAGGTCACACCGTCTTTGTCATAAACGACTGCGGCGTTAGCGGCAGAAGCGAACAGAGCCGGGATTGCGATAGCCAGAATTGTCTTTTTCATAGTTGTTTCCAATGCCTACTGTAATTAAACACTAAGTCCTTGTTATTCCCTGTGTTAGCGATGTTCTTTGCATCACTATGGGGCCGAGACTATCATCGGGTTTTCCAATCCGCAACGAAAAAACTTGGAACTTTTTGCGAAATGCTTAGTCAAAGCAAAAATTTTGTGAGCCGTATCCCACATTGTTCGCCCCGCCCAGGGAAAACGTTTACAGTGATAGTCACTGCCCAAACCGTCCTTTTCAGGTGGTTTATTGCACCGTTCTGAGTCCCCAGCATATAAATGCAGAGCCTGGGTGACTGGCTCCGTTTCTCCTTGCCTCGACCCCGCCTGTCTGTTGCGGGTATCCTGTTGTCATTCATCTCGGACATGGTCACGACTCCTTCATGCTATCTACCCGTCTCAAAGCCGCCATTCGCAATACCTATCGACAAATTGCCGATGGTTTACCCGGTTTTGTGCCGCGCAAGGAGCAGAATTTCCTGGTGGCCGAAATCGCCAAGACGCTGACCGGTGAATATGACAGGGCTCGCCGTATCCTGGTGGCCGAGGCAGGCACCGGCATCGGCAAGTCCCTCTCCTATGCCCAGGGCGCCATTCCGGTGGCGCGCCTCACCCAGAAAAAACTGGTGATCTCCACCGCCACCGTCGCCCTGCAGGAGCAGCTGATCCACAAGGACCTGCCCTTCTACCACAGACACTCCGAGCTGCCGTTTCGGTTCATGCTGGTCAAGGGGCGTCAGCGCTATTGCTGCGAGCATCTGCTGGAGCAGGCCGCCAATGGCGCCGAGATGGCAAACTTCGAGCTGGATTTCGGGAGCTTGAGCAAACACAAGCCGACGGATGCCGACAAGACGCGCTACCAGGCCCTGTGGCAGGCCTATACCGAGGGCAAGTGGGATGGTGACCGGGACAACTGGCCCAAGCCCATCCCGGATCTCTGCTGGGACAGGATTGCCGCCGACCGCCACAGCTGCAACAAGGCTCTGAGTCACCATCAGCACTGCCCCTTCCACCGCGCCCGCAACGACATGGACGCCGCCGACGTGCTGGTGGTCAACCATGCCCTGCTGCTCTCGGACCTCACCATGGGGGGTGGCATCATCTTGCCTCCCCCGGACGAGTGCATCTATGTGCTGGACGAAGCCCATCATCTGCCCACCATAGCCCGGGATCACGGCGCGGCCTCGGCCAGTATCAAGGGATCACGCCGCTGGCTGGAGAAGCTGGTGCAAAGTGCCGGCAAGCTGGCCCGGGCCCTCAACAAGGAGAGCCTGCTGGACCCCCAGCTCAAGTTGCAGGATGCCCTCGCCTCCCTGCAGCCGGATCTCAAGGCGCTGGAGCAGTGGCTCGCCGGCAACGATCATCTCTTTGGCAGCGAACAGCACCACCGCTTTGCCGATGGGGTGCTGCCGGATCCCCTGCCCATGCTGGCGGAGAACCTGAAAGAGGCGAGCAAGAAGGCGCTGCGGGCGCTGGACAGGATGCAGGGGGCCATCGGCGAGGCGCTCAAGGATGGCGAGATCCGTCGTAAAGATGCAGAGCCTCTGCTGGCGGAGAGCGGTTTTCACCTGCAGCGGCTGGAGAGTTTCTGCGCCCTGTGGGAGATGCTGAGCCGTCATGTGCCCACCGGCAAGACACCGCTGGCCCGCTGGATGGCCAAAAGCGACGATGGCGACATCTGGTTGCACGCCTCCCCCATCGAAGTGGGTTATCTGCTGGAGGAGTGGCTCTGGTCCCGCTGCATCGGCGCCGTGCTGGTGTCGGCCACCCTCACCGCCCTCTCCTCCTTCAGCTATTTCCGCCATCAGGTGGGATTGAAGGAGCACGACGGCACCCGTTATCTGCGCCTGCGCTCCCCCTTCGATTACCACAAGGCCGAGCTCTATCTGCCCAAGATGAGCCACGAGCCCAGCGCACCCGCCTTTACCCAGGAGCTGATAGATACTCTTCCCCGTCTGCTGGCGGGCAAGGAGGCAAGTCTGGTGCTCTTCTCCTCCTACCGGCAGATGAACGAGGTGGCGGTGGGACTGAGGGCCAAGGGACTGTCGCTACTGGTGCAGGGGGAAGCGTCCCGCAATGCCCTGCTCACCCTGCACAAGCAAAAATGCGACGGCGGTCAGGCCAGCATCTTGTTTGGCACCGGCAGCTTCTCCGAGGGGCTGGACCTGCCCGGCCACTACCTCACCAACCTGGTGATCACCAAGCTGCCGTTCGCGGTGCCCAACTCCCCGGTGGAAGAGGCCACCGCCGAGTGGATAGAGCAGCGTGGCGGTAACCCCTTCTTGCAACTGACGGTGCCGGAGGCCTCTCGCAAACTCATTCAGGCCTGTGGCCGCCTCATCCGCAAGGAGGCCGATCGGGGCCGGGTGACCATACTCGACCGGCGCCTGCTCACCAAGCGCTACGGCAAGGGGCTGCTCGACGCCCTGCCCCCCTTCACCCGGCGGGTGGAATAGGCAATACAATTCGCTGCCAGCCCTCTTGCCCACGAGAAAAATGGCTGCCCACCCCGTCAGAGACGCCCTAAACACCTATTGCCGCTGTGCGGCAAACCTGTAAAAATGACCCCCTATTTTTCAGTGGGCACTCGCCTGACTGTTCAAAGGAGATGAAATGAAACTGACTGTTCTGGTACCGGCCCTGGCTGGTCTGTTGTGGGCAGGTAGCGCCCTGGCTGATAGCCAACTGGAAATAACAACCCCTTACGTTGTGCAATTGATCGATGGGGAATCCATCAATCCCAAGCTGCTCGATAAAACCACTGTCTTCCCCTTGAGTGCTGGCAAGCATCAGGTCGTTGTGGCCTTCGAAGGCAACTATTCCAATCGTAATGAGACCAGAGTGGTCACAGCTGAACCTCTGGTGATCAACTTCACCGCCGCTGACAACCAGCAGCTGTTCCTCGATTTCAAGAAGCCCCGTAAGGAAGACGAAGCCAAGCGCTTCGTCAAGGATCAGAAGGTGGTCCTCAAAGACAAGACCACCGGCCAGGCCTTGGAAACCGAGCAGTTCATCATGCCGACCGTGGGTGGCTTCCAGCTGACCCGTGACTATCAGCAGGAGCTGCTGAAGATGGGCAAGGCCTTCAACCAACCCGCAACCGTTGCAGCCTCAAGCGCCGTCGTGATGGCAGCCGTCAGCGCCCCGGTGGAAGTGGCACCGAGCAAGGCCCAGAGCAATCCGGAAGCCCTGACCCAGCTGCAGACCTGGTACAACAAGGCCGATGCGGAGACCCGCAAAGCCTTCCAGATCTGGGTGATCCAGCAGCAGTAATGGCGCTCGAGTGCCAGTAACAAGGGGAGCCTGGCTCCCCTTTTTCATTTCTCACTGACCCAGACCTCATGTCCCTGCGCATCTTTCATCACCACAGCTACTCCTCCCTGGTGCTGCCCGAGCGTCACCGCTTTCCCCTTGCCAAGTACCAGGCCCTCTACCAAGAGCTCTCGGAGCAAGGCTATCCGCTCACCCTGACCAGCCCCGCCAGCCGGGCACAGCTGGAGCGGGTCCATGACCTTGCTTATGTGGATGCCGCCCTCACCGGCACTCTGGACCAGGACGCCATCCGCCGGCTCGGCTTTCCCTGGTCGCCGCAACTCATCGAGCGTACCCTGCACTCGGTCGGGGCCACTATCGCCGCCAGCCGTCATGCCCTTGAGCACGGCTGCGGCCTGCAGATTTCCGGTGGCTACCATCATGCGCACCGGGACTTTGGCAGCGGTTTTTGTCTGTTCAACGATCTGGTGATAGCGGCGCAGACCTGTCTCGACGAGGGGCGCTGCGAACGTGTGCTGCTCCTGGATCTTGACGTCCATCAGGGAGATGGCAGCGCGGCCCTGTGCGCCGGCAGCCGTGACATCATCACCCTCTCGTTGCACGGGGAGCACAACTTTCCCCGCGACAAGCCCGCCTCCCATCTCGATTTCCCGCTCCCCACCGGCATGCAGGATGATGCCTACCTCAGCACCCTGGAACAGGCACTCTCTCTGGCGCTGCGCCTCTACGGCCCGGATCTCATCCTCTATCAGGCCGGGGTGGATGTGCATCAGGCCGATGAGCTCGGCTACCTCGCCTTGAGTGATGGGGGCGTGCGCCAGCGGGACGCCATGGTGTTCGATTGTGCCAAGCAGCATGGGCTGGCCATCGCCGCCGTGCCGGGCGGTGGTTACCGCCGCGATTGGCAAACACTGATCCCGCTGCACCTGTCCCTGTTCGAGGAGGCGCGCCGCCGTTTTGGCTAGCCCTTGCGCCGTCACGTGCAGATGATTTCCCAAAACTCAAAAAGAAGAGGCGACCCAGGGTCGCCTCTTCTTTCTATAAAGCACAATGGTGATGTCCTGAGCCTATCCCCATGGATAAGGGTGGCCAGTGCGCGGAGTTATTCGTTGTTCACTGCTGCCCGGTGGCCATCAGGCATGGGCCACCGGCGTCGGATGCTCGCCCATCTTGCGCAGCAGCATCAGCAGATAGACAAGGGAGACGCCGGCTATCATGACAAACAGCAGCTTATCCGAGTAGTGCTGCATCAGCAGCGCGGTAAAGGTCGGACCGAGCAGGCTGCCTATGGTATAGCTCAGCAGCAGCGCCTGGTTCATCGCCACCAGCTGATGGTGCTCGACCTTCTCGCAGGCCCAGGCCATGGCTACCGGATAGAGCGTAAAGCCCGCAGCCCCCAGGATGAACAGCGCCGGCCCCATGGCCGCGTTGCCGAGCATCGCCATGGCTCCCAGGATCACCACAAAGACCTGCACCCGCAGCACCTGCAAACGCCCGAATCTGTCCGCCAGGCGACCGATGGGCCACTGCCCCAGGATGCCGGCGCTCACCATCACCGCCATCCAGAAACCGATGCTGGCATCACTCACCCCCTGATGGTTCAGATAGAGCGGCATCAGGCCATACAGAGACCCCAATACGATGCCGGAGATGATGCAGCCGTTGACGCCGAGGCGGGCCTGACGCAGGCGCAGCATGGGCCACACCAGGGTGGTGGCCTGCGACTCGCCGCGCTCGTGCACGATACGGGCGAACAGCAGTGGCAAGATGGCCGCCAACACCAGAGCCGTCACCCAGGGCAGCACCTCCATCAGGCCGGTCGGCACCTTGCTGACCAGCAGTTGCCCCAGCACTGTACCCACGTAATAGACCATCATGTAGGCGGCCAGCAGGCGGCCCCGATTGTGGGAGGTGCCGCTGCACATCAGCGCGCTCTCCACCACCACCCAGATCATGGCGCAGCCGATGCCGGCGATGAATCGCCAGGCGAGCCAGCTCCAGAACCCCAGGGTGATGCCTAAGCCCACACAGCCGGCGGCAAAGATCAGAGAGGCCAGGTAGTAGCTGCGGTTGAACCCGGCACGTTTGACCAAGGCTCCCGCGAGCAGGGTCCCCAGCAGGTTGCCACTGAAATAGGAGGAGCTGACCATGCCCACCTGCCAGGTCGGCAATTTTTCATGGGCGAGCCAGAGCGGTACGAGTGTGTTCAACACCGCGATGGCCAGGGTCAGCAGCAACAGGCCACAGAGCAAAAGCAGCACTGGCCGGGTGTAGGTAGTCATGGGTAAAAACCGTGAGGAGAGGCAAAATGCGAGCGCATCATGCCACCGCCAACACCATTGTCAATCAGCCTGACATGGCCCAAGCGGCTTTTTCTCATCCAGGGGTTTTAGCCGTTTCTTTTCACTGCGAAATGCCCACTCGACGTCAAGTTTATCTTCTTGATTGACGGGGTATTTAACTGCCCCGACAGAGCTTTTCCTGTTAAAAGTGCCAGCCGAGACATCGGAGTCAATACGTACTGCTGTTACTCCGCGAGCAGGCAGGGCAAACACAAAGCACCCTGTGACGGCGACCGGTACGACTGACAGCTGCGGCTCCGCTGCACCTCTCCTCCGTTCAAGGAGGCGCGCCATAGTGTCGGCCAAGTTGCACCGCTGTCTTGCCTGGCCCCTGTTCTGACCCTGAACGCCATAAAAAGAAGAGGCGCCCCTGGGGTCGCCTCTTCATTAGCACCTACACAATAGCGGCTATTTCTGGCGCTTCTTGGCGTACTTGCGACGGGCGCGAGCCTGACGCTCTTCTTCCCGTTCGGCCTTTTCCTTGGCCTTCTGCTCGGCCTCGGCCTCGGCTTCCACGATTTCGACGCTCACCATCTCCGGGGTCTCCAGAGAGATGCGGCCCAAGAAGCCAGCGCGGAACTCGTTGATCAGGATCTCGGATGCCTTGTGCAGATCCGCCAGGCCCCCCTTGCGCACGAAGCCGCGCTGGCGGGCGATGAGCTCCAGCAGCTCTATCTCGGTCTCTGGCAAGTCCGCAATCTGATAGCGTGCCTTGATCCGCTCAGGGTACGCCTTGATGAAGTAATCGGCGGCGAACATAGCGATGTCGGCATAGTCGAATACAGTGTCCTTGATGGCCGCGGTAATAGCCAGCCGATAACCACAGGAGGGCGGGTTGAGCTTGGGCCAGAGGAAGCCCGGGGTATCGGTCAGGATGACGTTGTTGTCGAGCTTGATCCGCTGTTGGGACTTGGTCACCCCCGCCTCGTTGCCGGTGCGGGCTATGATGCGCCCCGCCAGGGTGTTGATCAGGGTGGACTTGCCCACGTTGGGGATGCCCATGATCATGGCGCGCACTCCGCGCAGGTCGAAGTTTCGCTCAGGCAGCATCTCGTGGCACAGGGTCAGCAGCGCCTTGATCTTCTCCGGCTCCTGCTGGGTCAGGGGCAACGCCTTGATCCCTTTCTCTTTTTCCATGTGCGCCACCCACAGCTCGGTGATCTCGGGATCGGCGAGGTCCGCCTTGTTCAGCACCTTGATCACCGGGGTCTCACCACGCAGCTCGGGCACCAGGGGGTTTTCACTGGAGAAAGGGATGCGGGCATCGATCATCTCTATGATGACATCGACCTGGGGCATGACCTCGGCAATCTCTTTGCGGGCCTTGTGCATGTGGCCGGGGAACCAGTTGATGGACATATCCGTGACTCTCTGTAAGGGCTGCGGGCGCTGGCTTGCGGGAACGAGCGGCGAGCGATGGCGGACGTCTGGCGTCGCAAGGGGGCGCATTTTACCCGTTGGCGCCCCAATTTGACAGGCCATTCTAGCCCGAGCAGCGCAAACCACCAAGCCGCGGACCCGAGCCGGATCGCCATGCCAAGCGCCATCAAGTGATATAGTCATCATCAATAAGTGATTGATACAACATAACATTTAGATGACACCTTCATCGGATTGTCATCCAATTCCACTAAAAGTGTCATCTGGCCCCTCTAGGCTGCGCTCAGGTTTTACAAGGAGCGAACCCCAATGAGAAAGATGGCAGGACTTGCATTGATGATCGGCGCCGCCCTGGCCGCCGGCTGCAACTCCACGAACGACAGCAACCCCCCCGAACCCAGCGCCAGGAACGTGATCTTCTTCTTAGGGGATGGCATGGGCCTCAACACCCTGACCGCGGCCCGCATCTACGGCGTCGGTGAAGAGGGCAGCCTCACCATAGACACACTGCCGGAGACGGCCTTTATCAAGACCTTCTCCCACGACTCCCAGGTCACCGACTCGGCCCCCTCCATGGCGGCTTACATGACGGGGGTCAAGAGCAACAACGGCGTCATCAGCATGGACAGTGACGCCACTCAGGAAGCCGACTGCAGCAAGAGCGCCGGCAAGCCGGTCACCACCCTGCTGGAGTTGGCCAAGGCCGATGGCCGCGGCACAGGTATCGTCACCAGCACCCGGGTGACCCACGCCACCCCGGCCGCCACCTATGCCCACATCTGCAACCGGGATCTGGAGGCAGACATCGCCGCCCAGCTGGTTCCGGGCGGCGCCGGTTACAACGGGGCCCTGAAAGAGGGGCTGGACGTGGTGCTCGGCGGCGGCAGCAGCTTCTTCCTGCCCACCGCCGCTAAGGGCAAGCGTACCGATGGCCGCGACCTCATCGCGGAGATGCAGGCCAAGGGATATCAGTTTGCCAGCAATCTGGAGCAGCTGAACCAGGCCGATGCCAGCAAGCCGCTGCTGGGACTGTTTGGTTCGAGCCATATGAAATATGACCTGGACAGGCCCGCCAGCGAGCCATCCCTGAGCCAGATGACGCTAGCTGCCATCAAGCAGCTCAAGGGCAAGGAGAAGGGCTATTTCCTGATGGTGGAAGGGGGCCGCATCGATCACGCCCTGCACGACACCAATGCCAAACGCGCCCTGCAGGACACCCTGGCCTTCGACGACGCCATCAAGGCCGCCATCGATGAGGTCAAGAAAACCGACCCCGAGCTCAAGAACACCCTGATCCTAGTCACCGCCGATCACGACCATACCCTGGTGCTGAACGGCTACGCCAAACGCACCGGCAAGACCACCCCCAGCAACCCGGGCGTGCTCGGATTGGTGAAGAACTACACAGATGGCGAACCCAGCAAGGACAGCGATGGCATGCCCTACACCATCATAGGTTTTGGCAACGGCTACAACCGGGTGGAGGGTCCGCGCAGCAGCGTGGCTGCCCTCGACGACGCCACCGTCTCGGCCAACGACTATCACCAGGAAGTGGTGGTCAGCACGGGCGACATAGGTAACGAAACCCACGGCGGTACCGACGTCTTCCTCGGCGCCATCGGCCAGGGAGCGGACAGCTTCCACGGCTCTCTCGACAACACAGCCGTGTTTGGCAAGGTCAAGGCCGCAGCCAAGCTGTAAGGAACATTCAGATGAAAACAAGCATGAACAAAACTCTCGTATGCACCGCCCTGCTCGGCATTCTGGGCAGTCTGCCCCAGGCCCAGGCCGGCGATGCCAAGAACGTGATCCTGTTTATCGGTGACGGCATGGGCCCCACAGTGCTCACCGCGACTCGCCTGTTCAAGGTGGGGGAAGAGGGGGATCTGGAGATGATGAAGCTGCCCCAGAGCGCCCGCATCAAGACCTTCTCCAACGATGCCCAGACTACGGATTCGGCCCCCTCCATGGCGGCCTACACCACGGGGGTCAAGATGAACAACGAGGTGATCGCCATGAGCAGCGACACCAAAGCCGTGGCACCCGGCAAGGATGCCAACGGCAACAAGGGGGTCAACAACTGCGCCAGCGACAACGGCACCCCTGTGCCCACCATACTCGAGCTGGCCAAGGCGGCGGGGAAAGCCGTTGGCGCCGTCACCACCACAGAGCTGACCCACGCCACCCCGGCGGCTACCTATTCCCACATCTGCCACCGGGATGCGGCCTATGCCATCGCCGAGCAGGCGGTGCCGGGCGGCGCCGGTTTCAACGCGGCGCTCGGTGATGGCGTAGACGTGCTGATGGGGGGCGGCGCCAACCACTGGACACCCTACAGCACCAGCAACAAGGGGGGCCGCGCCGATGGCCGGGATCTCACCCAGGAGCTTCGTACCCAAGGCTATCAGTACGTCACCACCCAGGCCGATCTCGCCAAGGTCGGCAGCGGCAAGGTGCTGGGTCTGTTCAGTGCCAAGTCCCACCTCGACTACGAGCTGGACCGGGTCGCCAAGGGCGCCGCCAATACCCAGCCGTCTCTGTCCGAGATGACCGCCAAGGCGATCGATCTCTTGAGCCAGAACAGTCAGGGCTACTTCCTGATGGTGGAAGGGGGCCGCATCGACCACGCCCTGCACGCCACCAACGCCAAACGCTCCCTCACCGATGCGGTGGCCCTGGACGAGGCGGTCAAGACGGCGCTCGGCAAAGTGGATTTGAGCAACACCCTGATCGTGGTGACGGCGGATCACGACCACACCATGACCATCAACGGCTACTCAGCCAAGGGCAACAAGGTGCTGGATCTGGTCAAAAATGAGGATGGCTCGACCCAGAACGATGCGGACGGCAAGCCGTTCACCACGCTCGTGTTCGGCAACGGCCCCAATCGCCCGGATGTTCGCCCCACTCTCACCAGCGATCAGGTGATGGCGGATGACTACCTGCAAGAGACCGGCGTCAAGCTGAGCTCAGAGACCCACGGCGGCGGCGACGTCATGCTGTTCGCCGGCGGCGCCGGCAGCAACCGCTTCAAGGGCACGCTGGACAACACCAAGGTGTTCGGCAAGTTGCGGGAGGCGCTCGGCCTGTAAGCGGTAGGGGCCAGCGGATCAGCGCTGGTCCCTGCTCTTTCGAGCGATAACCATGATTCGACTCTTGTTTCCTCTCTGGCTGCTCGCCAGCCCCTTGATGGTCCAGGCCCATTTCGACGACGTCCCGGATCTCGCCACCCGCATCAGCTACCAGAACCGGGTGACGGGTGCCGATGGCATCGCCCGGGAGAGCCACTGGCAGGAGAAGTGGATGCGGGTCGGCGATCAGGTGTGGAGCCAGCGGCTCATCCCCCTGCCTCTCGCCCGCGCCTATCACGCCACCCATGACGCCAACCCGGGCCACAAACACTTCACCCACCAGATGGCGGCGCGCTGGGTCACGCACGGAGAAGATGGCGGGTTGCAACTGCGCTACGCCGATGCCTGGCACAACCAGCTGGTGGAGGTCCCTACGGAGGAGTACGGCCAGGTCGGCTTCACCCCGGACTGGGACAAGATCCGCTACCTGGTGGATCCGGCCCTGTTGCAGGGCATGACGGCATTGGATGAAGCGGCCCCCGCCCAGGCGCGCTGGTATGAAAAACGCGAGGGCAAGCAGCGCACCCGTATCCTCTGGTCAAGCCAGTGGCAGATCCCCCTGGTGGTGGAGTCCGCGAGCCTGGACGGCTATCGCAGCTACCGGATGGAGGTGACCCCCAAATCACTGCCCAAGCAGTTGCCTTGGCAGCAACTCGATGGCTACCAGAGCCTGGACTTGCGGGATTTCTTTGACTGACCTCCCTTATCTATATGGGGCTGGCGGATCCGGGCCGGCGGGATGGTACACTGCCAGGCTCCATCCCCTGACCGGCTCCCTATGCGCCTTCTCGCCTTCCTCTTTCTCATCGTGCCGCTCTGGCTGGCGGCCCATGGGGCCCACGCCGTCACCCTGATCGCGGCCGAGGTGCCACCCTATGTCATTCGCAGCCAGCAAGGGGCACCGAGCGGCATGGCCATCGAGGTGCTGGAAGAGGCGGCGCGTCGCCTGCACGAGCCGCTGACCATAGAGCTGATGCCGCTGGCCCGCGCCCTCAGCCAGACCCGTCATCGCCCCGACGTGCTGCTGTTACCCCCGGTCAAGAGTCCCCAGCGGACAGCCCAGTTTCTCTGGGTCACCCCCCTGCTGGAGGAGGCCTTCGTGCTGGTCAGCCACCGCGACCACCACCCAGTGCCGCTCACCCGCTATGAGCTGCCGACCCTGGCGCTCGGGGTGATGCGCGGCTCCTATGGCCAGAGCCTGAGTCAGCCGCTGCCCAAGGCGCGGGAGGAGGCGGTGACGGAGGAGATAAGCAACGCCAACAAGCTGGCGCTCGGGCGCATCCAGGGCTGGGCCGTGGCCTGGAATACCGCCCGCTACACCCAGCAGCAGGCCGGTCTGCCCCTCACAGATCTGGTGCGGGGCGAGACCCTGCAACAGACCGCCATCCAGCTCGCCGCCCACCCCGATTTCCCTCCCAAAGAGGCCTCGCGCTGGCGTCAGGCCATCGAGGGGATGCAGCGAGATGGCACCCTGGCTCGCATCCTCAAGCAGTACGACTATCAGGCGCCCTGAGAACCTGTTCACAATCTGTCGCGAGAGGTCGTCAACAAGGTGAAGAGCCGCGCAGGAACCGGAGTTTATAGATATAAATGAGGATTCCGAGCAGCACATGAGCCTTGATCACGGTCTCGCAGCAAGATCGTGGGCAGGTTCCGAGCCCGGCTGGGGCAATTGCCAAAGCCGTCTGGAATGGTTATGGTATCCACATGAAAGCGCTCATGATTTTTTCCAGTCTGCTCACACCCCGCTGAGCCCCCGCCCTCGCCCCGCTGCGCGAGTCGCTCGGGGGCATCGCGCTTGCGATCTATTTTTGACAATCCGTACCACCTTTTCCGACCAGCTTGCCCGTCATCCTGGTCCTGTCAGCCATTGATAAGGAATACCCTATGAAACAGCCACATCTCGTGATTTCCAGCCTGGATCTGGACCGTATCGAACAACTGCTTGGCAACCACCCCCAGCACCTGGCCCTGCAAGAGGAGCTGGACCGCGCCGAGATCCGCGAACCCGCCGACATGCCGCCGGACGTGGTGACCATGAACAGCACAGTTCGCTTTAAAATGCAAAATAGCGACAGCGAATTCTGCCTCACACTGGTTTATCCAAAGGATGTGCTGGGTGACGAGTCCAGGATCTCGGTACTCGCCCCGGTCGGCAGCGCCCTGCTCGGCCTGAAAGTCGGTGACAGCATCGCCTGGCCAGGCCCCGCCGGTCGCACCATCCAGGTCGAAATCCTGGAAGTGGTCTATCAGCCGGAGCGCGCGGGCGAGCTGCACCGCTAACCGGCATGGCAGGCGCCGCCCAGTGGCGGGCGGCGCTTGTCCGGCCTGATCCGGATCAAGCTTTGGTCCTTCCCTGCCACTTATCTTGCCTGCATCTTATCCAACCCCTTGAGCCCGCGTTCTGCGGCGGGTATCTTGTTGGCCGCGCCAGCACCCTGGCCGCAGATTTCAGGCTGACATCATGATAAAAATTGCCCTCATCGACGATCACCAGATCGTCCGCTCCGGCTTTGCCCAACTGCTTAATCTGGAACCCGATCTGCGGGTCGTCGCCGAGTTCGGCTCAGCCGCCGAGGCCCTCGCCGGCCTGCCCGGCAGCGGCGTGCAGCTGTGCGTATGCGACATCTCCATGCCGGATCAGTCCGGGCTGGACTTGCTCAGGCAACTGCCCGCCGGCCTCGCCGTGGTCATGCTGTCGGTACACGACAGCCCGGCCCTGGTGGAGCAAGCGCTGCAAGCGGGGGCCAAGGGCTTTCTCTCCAAGCGCTGCAGCCCGGAGGAGCTGATCGCCGCGGTGCGCACCGCCGCCCACGGCGGCTGCTATCTCACCCCGGACATAGCCCACAAGCTCGCCAGCAGCAGCCGGGATCCCCTCACCAACCGGGAGCGGGAGGTGGCGCAGTTGCTGGCCCGCGGCATGGACGTCAAGGCCATCGCCGAGCAGCTCGGCCTCTCCCCCAAGACGGTGCACGTGCATCGCGCGAACCTGATGGACAAGCTGCACGTCAGCAACAACGTGGAGCTGGCCCACCGCATGCTGGACAGCTGGTGATCGCCAGAGTCACTCATTACGTCGCCATCGCCCTGGCGGCCTGCTTCACCTTCGCCGCCGGCTGGTTTTGTCTGTGGAGCATAGGCCTGCACCTGGCGGGCAGCCCGATCCTAGCGGTCTTGCTGTTCCCGTTCGGGTTGCGGCTCGGGTTGCTGCTGCAAAGTCCCCTCTCCTACTGGCCGCCGCTGCTGCTGTGCGAGGCCCTGCTGCTCTATTGGCTCAATCAGGAAGTGGGCATGCCCCAGTGGCCGTTGATCCTGGTGGGCAGCCTGCTCACCCTGGTGCCCCTGCTCATCGCCCGGCGCCAGCGCATTCGCAACGACTGGCAGCAACTGCTGGTACTGCTCGCCACAGTCACGGTGGCGGCCGGGCTGCAATCCCTGCTCTGGCATCTGGCCGGGGAGGATGGCCTCACCGCCCTGCTGCTGACCCTCACCGGCGGCCTGACCCTCACCTCCACCTGCATGCTGATCTGGCACTACCTGACCCGAGCGACCTGGGTGCCCCTCGGCCCGGCCCTCATCGATCAACCGGTGGATTGGCGTTTTCGCCACCTGTTCTGGTATCTGCTGCTGTTCGTGCTGAGCCTCTGGCTGCAGCTCGGCCTGCCAGACTCTCTGGTGCGTTTCACCCCCTTCTGCCTCGCCATTCCCATCATCGCCATGGCCTGGCGTTATGGCTGGCAGGGGGCCCTGCTCGCTACTTTGATGAACACGGTCGCCCTGATGGCGGGCCAGGCCTGGCATGAACACCCGCTGGACCTGCTGCTCTCCCTCTTGGCCCAGAGCCTGACCGGCCTGTTGCTCGGCGCCGGCATCCAGCGCCAGCGGGAGCTCAACCAGGCACTGACCCGCCAGCTCGCCCACAATCGCCAGCTCACCGAGCGGCTGCTGGAGACCGAGGAGAGCATTCGCAAGGAGGTGGCCCGGGAGCTGCACGACGACATAGGCCAGACCATCACGGCCATTCGCACCCAGGCGGGCATAGCGCGGCGGCTGGCGCCGGACAACGCCGGGGTCGGTCAGAGCAGCGCCCTCATCGACACCCTGTCGCTGGGCATCTACGACGCGGTGCGCGGCCTGCTCGGGCGCCTGCGCCCCCGTCAGCTCGACGACATGAGCCTGGAGCAGGCGGTACGCGGCCTGCTGCGGGAGCTCGAACTCGAGCGCCACGGCATCATCACCCGCCTCGAGTGGGAGCTGCTGGATAGCGATCTCTCCGATGCCCAGAGGGTCACCCTGTTTCGGGTCTGTCAGGAGGGGCTCAACAACGTGGTGAAACACGCCAACGCCAGCTCGGTGCGCATTCTGGCCCGCCAGCAGGGCGAGCGACTGCAACTGCAGCTGGAAGACGACGGCTGCGGCCTGCCCGAGCAGGCCCCCCAGGGCTATGGCCTGCTCGGCATTCGCGAGCGGGTGCAGGCGCTCGGCGGCACCTTGCAGCTCTCCTGCCTGCACGGCACCCAGCTGACCCTGACCCTGCCTTGCCGCAAACGGGAGAGCCCAAATGGCTGAGTCCTTGTTCCAGAAGGGGTTTTCATGCTGAGCTTTATCAAGAGCCGCCCACCGGCGCCGCCCCTGAAGGATCAGGCCGAGATCGACGCGACCTATCGCCACTGGCGCATCCATCTGCTGCTGACCATGTATCTGGGCTACGCGGTCTTCTACTTCACCCGCAAGAGCTTCAACTTCGCCATGCCGGACATGCTGGCCGAGGGCATGCTCGATAAATCCGACATCGGCATGCTATGGACCCTGTTCTACCTCACCTACGGCTGCTCCAAGTTCGTCTCCGGCATCATCAGCGACCGGGCCAACCCCCGTTACTTCATGGGGCTCGGGCTGATGGCGACCGGGGTCATCAATATACTGTTCGGGCTCTCGTCGTCCCTCTGGCTGTTCGTCGCCCTCATGGTGGCCAACGCCTTCTTCCAGGGCTGGGGCTGGCCTCCTTGTTCGAAGCTGCTCACCAGCTGGTATTCGCGCACCGAGCGCGGCTTCTGGTGGTCCGCCTGGAACACGGCCCACAACGTGGGCGGGGCCCTCATTCCCCTCATCGTCAGCACCCTCGCCCTGCAACATGGCTGGCGCTACGGCATGATAGTGCCCGGCATCATCGCCATCCTGGCCGGGCTCTTCCTGTGCTGGCGGCTGCGGGATACCCCCACGACTCTGGGGCTGCCCACGGTCGGCCAGTGGCGCAATGACGCCCTGGAAATCGCCCAGCAGACCCAGGACACCCATCTCTCGGCGCGCCAGATCTTGCGCAAATACGTGCTCGCCAACCCCTATATCTGGCTGCTCGCCTGCTGTTATGTGCTGGTCTACGTGGTGCGTACCGCCGTCAACGACTGGGGCAACCTCTACATGACGGAGCAGCGCGGCTTCAATCTGATGAGTGCGAACTCGGCGATTTCCATGTTCGAGGTGGGAGGCTTTATCGGCGCACTGGTGGCGGGCTGGGGATCGGACAAGCTGTTCAACGGCAACCGGGGACCCATGAACCTCATCTTCGCGGTGGGGATCCTGCTCTCGGTGGGATCGCTCTGGCTGATGCCCTTCTTCAGCTACGTGATGCAGGCGACTTGCTTCTTCACCATCGGCTTCTTCGTGTTCGGCCCCCAGATGCTGATCGGCATGGCGGCGGCGGAGTGCTCCCACAAGGACTGCGCCGGGGCCGCCACCGGCTTCGTCGGCCTGTTTGCCTACATGGGAGCAGCACTGGCGGGCTATCCGTTGGCCCGGGTACTGGAGATCTGGCACTGGAACGGCTTCTTCGTGGTGATCTCGGTGGCGGCCGGCGTTTCAGCCCTGTTGCTGCTGCCTTTCCTCAAGGCTCAGGCACCACGCACGCTCGCCACCGAATCGATATAAATCACAACCCAGGTCAGGCGCTCTGGCAGACCCGGTTCTTACCGCTGCCCTTGGCCTGGTAGAGGGCCCGATCCGCCTGACTGAACAGGGTATCGAAGTGCCAACCGTGCTGGCAGGGCACCAGCCCCATGCTGACGGTGATCTGGATACCGTTCAGCGGCAGCGCCGCTATCCCCTCGCGGATCTGCTCGCAGCGTGCCTGCTGGGCGGTCGGTTCACGCTCCGATAGCAGCAGCACGAACTCCTCGCCGCCGAAGCGGCCGGCCACCAGATCCCGCTGGGCGGCGAGATAGACCCCCACCGCCGCCAGCACCCTGTCCCCCGCCTCATGACCGTGGCGATCGTTGATCTGTTTGAAATCATCGAGATCCAGCACCACCAGGGCGCCGCGCCTGGATGCCTTGCTAGCGCGCGCCATAAAGCCGCGCCGGTTAAGCAAGCCGGTCAGGGGATCCTGGCTCGCCTGCAGGCGCAGGGCCAACGCCCGGTACTGGGTGCACAGCAGCAGCACTCCGAAGGTGGAGAGGTAGTTGCCCATCAACATGGAGAGGAAGGGCAGGACGTTGACCACATGCTGATCCATCAGCACCCGCACCTCGCCACCCAATAGCGCCCCCATCCGGATCAGGTTGAAGCCGTAGAGCAGTATGTTCACCACGGTAAACACCAGCACGGCGGGCAGATAGGCGGGATAACCGTGGCGCCACACCTGCCACACGATCACGGCCCCCAGCACCATGTAACTGAGGCAAGCCAGCAGCACCCTGGGCGCCATCTCGTCGTTGAACAATACGCTCCAGCTCAGGATCAGCACATAGGCCAGCATGAACAGGGTGAAGGCCCGCCAGCTCGGCGCCTGGCCGAAGAAGCGCTGCAGCGCCAGCGGCATCAGGGCGATGCAGAAGGTGATGAGCAGGTTGGCGGTCCAGATCCCCGCCATGTTGGGAGCGAAGGCCTGCAGGAAGAACAGGGTCTGGGCCGCCAGGGCGCACAGACTGGACCACCACCAGAGGCCGAGACCCGGGATCTCCCTGTGGGTTGCCCAGATGATGGATAGGGTGATGAACCCCAGGCTATAGCCCCCGAGGGCCATCAGCATCAGGGTGAAAACATCCAGTTTGAGCAGTATTGAAGCGTCCATACCCGGGCCTTCCTGTGAGGATGGCTGAGTATATGGGAAGGGCGGGGCAAGACACAGAGGGAGCCCTCCTCCTCACTCAAATAATTCTCAGGCGCAGCTCAGCCCCTGACACCATGAGGGTCATCCGGCGATACCGCCCCGGAAAGACGAGCCCATTTGATCCCCGCTTACGCCATGAAAGCATCGCAAAGTGACCCTGAAGGCGTTTTGCACTTGAACCCGTGCCATTAGATAGATATGTTGTTTTCGTGTGGTTTTATGAGTCAAGCCACGAGGAAAAACCGTCACTAACTTATTGAGTCTTCTAGCACAATCAAGTTTCAGTACATTTTTCACTCAGCAGACCATTCATAGAATCTCATATGGGGCTTTTGCCCGACCCAAGACAATAATCCTGTCTTGCCTGTTGCCGGATGCAGCAGTCTCTTGTGCCATGGAGTCGCACGGGAGCAGGTTCAAGGCCGAACACACTTTCGACAGAGACGTCACCTATATGATCAAAAAACTCATTCTCTCTACCCTGCTGCTGTGTGGGCTGGCCAACGCCGCCGCCCCCAGCTCCACCCTTGACGCCGTGCTGGAGCGCGGTGTGCTGCGCGTCGGCTTCGATGCCGGCTATCAACCCTTCGAGATGACCAACAAGCAGGGCCAGTACATCGGCTTTGACGTGGATCTGGCCAAGATGGTCGCCAAGGAGATGGGGGTCAAGGTGGAGTTCGTCAACACCGCCTGGGACGGCATCATCCCGGCCCTGCTGACCGACAAGTTCGACGTCATCATGGGCGGCATGACGGTCACTCCCCAGCGCAACCTGCGCGTCAACTTCGCCGATCCCTATATCGTCGTCGGCCAGACCATAGTGCTGCGCAAAGACAAGGCAGGGGAAATCAAGTCCTTCCAGGATTTGAACGATCCCAAGTACAAGATCGCGGTCAAGCTCGGTACCACAGGGGAACAAGCTGTCAAACGCATGATCCCCAAGGCAACCCTGCTACAGTTCGAGACCCAGGACGACGCCAAGCTGGAAGTGATCAACGGCAAGGTTGACGCCTTCATCTACGATCTGCCCTACAACGCCATCTTCGCCTCCCAGAACCAGGGCGCCGTAGTGCACCTGGACAAGCCGTTCACCTTCGAACCGCTGGCCTGGGCCATCCGCAAGGGCGATCAAGACACTCTCAACTGGCTGAACAACTACCTGCGCCAGATCAAGGGCGACGGCAGCTACGACCGTCTCTACAAGAAGTGGTTTGAATCCACTACCTGGTTGAATCAACTCAAATAACCTCTCAAGGGGCGGCCTGCCGCCCCTTTCACGCAGATAATCCCCACACAATAACGACAAGAGAGGTTGTGACAGTGATCAACCCCAAACCCGCAAGACAGATGGAAAAACAACCCAATCAGCTGCTCTGGCACGGCGTTTTCCTGCTGATGCTGCTGGTCGCCGTCTTTGGCATCTACAAGGCCGTGCAGGCCGTGGATTACACCTGGCGCTGGGAGCGCATCCCTCAATACATCGCCTATCAGGCCGAGCAGAAACATTTTGCCGAGTTTGATGGCACCGTGGTCGCCGGCACGTCTGAAAAAGAGAAGGGACAGCTGTTCCTGCAAGACGATCTCGACCCCACTCGCCGCCAGGCCATCGCCCTACAGGGCGTGCAGGTGGCCGAAGGGGATACCGTCTTCCTCGGTGATACCTTGGATACTCAACTGAGCTGGACCGCAGGTCCCATCGCCTGGGGGGTCTGGGTCACGGTCAAGCTCTCCCTGGTGGCCGGCGTCTTCGCCATCCTGCTCGGCACCCTGGCCGGGCTCGCCCGTCTCTCCCCCAATCCCGCCCTGCGCAACCTGGCGGTGACCTATGTGGAGCTGATTCGTGGCACCCCGCTGCTGGTGCAGATCTTCATCGTCTACTTCTTTATCGGCACTGTATTGAATCTGGATCGCTTCACCGCCGGGGTGGCGGCGCTGGCGGTGTTCACCGGCGCCTACGTGGCGGAAATCGTGCGCGCTGGCATCAGCTCCATCCACAAGGGGCAGATGGAGGCGGGTCGCAGCCTTGGCATGACCTCGGCCCAGACCATGCGCTACGTGATCCTGCCCCAGGCGTTCAAGCGGGTGCTGCCGCCGCTGGCGGGCCAGTTTATCAACCTGATCAAGGACTCCTCCCTGGTCTCCGTCATCTCCATCACGGATCTCACCAAGGCGGGACGGGAGGTGGTCAGCTCCACCTTCAGTCCGTTCGAGGTGTGGTTCACCGTGGCCCTGCTCTACCTGGTGCTCACCGGCACCCTCTCCTTCCTGGTACGCCGTCTCGAGGTGAAATATGCGAAAAGCAACTAACCCCATCATCAGAGCCCGACCAGAGTCGAGACATCTTGCCCGCGCCTTCCAGGTCCATTCACTGGAGGTGACACATGCGAAGCGCAACTGATCCCATCATCAAGGCGACGGGCGTCGAGAAGTTTTACGGCAGCGAAGTGCACGCCCTCAAGAATGTCAGCACCCAGGTGGCCGAGGGTGAGGTGGTGGTCATAGTGGGGCCGAGCGGCTCTGGCAAGTCCACCTTCCTGCGTACCCTCAACCAGCTCGAGACCATCAACGATGGCCACATCGTCGTGGATGGCATCAGCCTGACCGAGCCTGGCGACGTCAACAAGCTGCGCGAAGAGGTGGGCATGGTGTTCCAGTCCTTCAACCTCTTCCCCCACCTCAACGTGCTGGACAACATCAGCCTGGCCCCCCAGAAGGTGCGCAGGCTCTCCCGCAAAGAGGCCGAAGACAGGGCCAAGGCGCTGCTGCTCAAGGTGGGACTGTCCAACAAGGCCGAAAGCTATCCATCCCAGCTCTCCGGCGGCCAGCAACAGCGGGTGGCTATCGCCAGAGCACTCGCCATGCAGCCGCGCATCATGCTGTTCGATGAGCCCACCAGTGCGCTGGATCCCGAGATGGTGGGGGAGGTGCTGGACGTGATGAAGGGGCTGGCCCGGGAAGGCATGACCATGGTGGTAGTGACCCACGAGATGGGCTTCGCCCGCGAAGTGGCGGACCGGGTGCTGTTTATGGAGAGCGGCGAGTTGCTGGTGGACGAGAAGCCCAGCGACTTCTTCGACACCCCCCCTTCCCCACGGCTGCGCCAGTTCCTGAGTCAGGTGTTGTGATCCTGTAAATCAGCTGACAAAAGAGGGAGCCCAGGCTCCCTCCTCTCATTCAGACGGCCCCAGGCCACCATCAGAAACGATAGTTGCTCACCAGTCCCACATAATGGGCCTCGGGCAGCACCACGGGTGCCAGCCACCAGCGATCCGTGCTGTAGGCCCCCACGGCAGCCCCCAGCGCATTGGCGCCCGCATCCAGGGCCGAGAAGTCATCCCCCGATGCTTGCTCGACCAGCTCTGCGGCGATACCGATACCGGTCGAGACGCCAAACCCGATCCAGCCCCTGTGTTCCCGATAGCCATAGTGATCCGCAATGGCCGTAAAGCCCGCCCCCATGGCCGCACCGCCGGCAAAATGACTCAACTCGCTGTTGAAACTGTCATTGGCCCCTGCACTCGCGGTCAACAGGCTGAGCATGACGCAAACATGGTTTGCTCTCATTCTCTCCTCCTCAGCTGACATCATGCCGCTTGGGACGCCCTGACACAGGCGCCCTCTCTTCCAGTGTAAGTGAGGATCCCCCAAAGGGCGGCAAGGCCGGCCGTGGCGCGAAATGTTAATGAATTTTTAAATTCATTCGGTATGCTGGGAGCCAACTGGTCCAACCGGATACATCACATGGATGTACAACTACTGCTGCTCTACCTCTCCCCCCTCTTTCTGGCCTTCGTTTGCTGGGAGATGCTCTACCTGCGCAGGCACGGCGCCGCCTTCCCCACCGCGACTTATCAGTGGCGGGATCTGGTGGCCAACGCCTCCCTGGCGCTGATGCATCAGGGGGGAGATGCGCTGGCGGCCATCGCCATCGCCTACCTCTACGACGGCCTCTGGGGCTGGCGGCTGCTGGATATCGAGCTCAATGTCTGGAGCCTGCTGCTGCTGTTCCTACTGCAGGATCTCTGCTACTGGCTGTTCCACTTCGCGAGCCACCATGTGCGCTGGCTCTGGGCCTCCCACGTGGTGCATCACAGCTCGGAGCGGCTCAACCTCTCCACCGCCTTTCGTCAGAGCCTGATGTACCCCGTCTCCGGCATGTGGCTGTTCTGGATCCCCATGATCCTCATCGGCTTCCCGCCAGAGGCCGTGGTCGCCACCGTGCTGCTCAGCCTGGGCTTTCAGTTCTTCGTCCATACCCAGGTAGTGGGCAAGCTGGGCTGGCTTGAGACTATCTTCAACACTCCCTCCCACCACAGGGTGCACCACGCCAGCAACGCCAAATATATCGATCGCAACTTCGCCGGTGTACTCATCATCTGGGACAGGCTGTTTGGCACCTTCGTGGAGGAAGATGCCACCGAGCCCTGCCGCTTTGGCATCACCAAGCCCATCCACAGCTTCAACCCCTTCACCCTCACCTTCCACGAGTGGCGCGACATGCTAAGAGAGGCTCGCGGCCTGCCCTGGCGCGAGAAGCTCAAGGTGCTGTTTGGCAAGCCAGCGGGCCCTGCCGCCTCCTGAACCGGGCCAGGACCAGAAATAGATGAGGCCACCCCAGGGTGGCCTCATGACTATCTGACAGATAGATGGCTTAGCGCTTCGCCAGCACTCGCTTGGTCTGCTTGACCCAGTCGGAGACACTGCCCTGCTGGGGGAAGCCTTGCCAGATCTGCTCCCACTGGGCCGGGCTCAGGGGCCGACCCAGCCTGCGCTGAACGCCGGCATAGAGGTAGTCGTGGGCCGTGGTGCGCGCCTGGGCGGAGGTGAGGAACTTGCCGACGGGATCGGTCAGACGCACGTCCCGCATGCCGAGCAGGGGGTAGTCACTGTGTACCGCCGCCAGCATGGTCTCGCGCATGGCAGATTCGATGTAGCCGCGGGCAAACAAGGCGGTTACCGACTCCAGGGAGCCTTGATCCGGACCATGGTACTCCTCATCGAATACCGGGTTTGGCTCCGCCACGGCACTTTGCACCACGGCATCGGGATCGGGCTGCGGCGCTACCACGGCGGCCTCTGGGACAACGGGCTTGGGCACGGCTGCCGGTTTGCGCGGGGCGCTCTGACTGCAGGCGCCAAGGGCGAGGGCCAGCGCCACACAGCCGAGCGCACGGGAATAAGATGGCATCTTAATGACTCCTGAACGACCTTCTCGGTCACTATGGTTTCCATTCATGGGTTCCACTCTGGTGGCGGGCAGTGGCTGCCACACCCACCACTTCCTATCTGTAACTGGGCATCATATCGAAAACTGGCCCACCTGGGGCCAGTTTATCATCAGGCGGCGGGGTGCGACTCCTGCGGCAGCTTGTCGGCGGCGACGGGCTCGACCCGGGTCACCAACAGCTGATCGATCTTGTAGCTGTCGATATCCACCACCTCGAACTTGTAACCGGCGTACTTGACCGAGTCGGTGCGCTTGGGGATCTTGCGCAGCATGTACATGATGAAACCGGCAATGGTCTCGTAGTTCTGGTTCTCCGGGAACTCCTCGATGTCGAAGGCCCGCATCACGTCCGAGATGGGGGTCACCCCGTCCACCAGCCAGGAGTTCTCGTCCCGCTGCACTATCTGCTCTTCCACCACGTGGGTCGCCCACTCCCCCATGACGGTGCTCATCAGGTCGTTCATGGTGACGATCCCCACCACCAGGGCGTACTCGTTCATCACCACGGCGAAGTCGCCGCGATGATTCTTGAAGTACTCCATCGCCTCGTAGAGGTTCAGGGTATCTGGGATGATGATGACGTTCTGCACCAGGGAGCCGCTGTTGAGATCGATGCTCTGGCCGCTGATGACGCGGATCAGCAGCTCTTTCGCATCGACGAAGCCCTTGATGCTGTCGAGGTTGTGATCACACACCAGGAACTTGTTGTGGGGATGTTCGGCGATCTTGGCCTTGATGCTCTCCTCCCCCTCTTGCAGGGTAAAGTAGATGAGACTCTCGCGGGCCGTCATGGCGGAGGTGACGCCGAGGGATTGCAGCTCGAACACATTCTCGATGAGCTGATGCTCCTCGCGCTGGATGACGCCCGCCTCGGCGCCCGCGTCCATCACCGCATAGATGTCGTCAGAGGTGATTTCGTCATTGCGCACCATGGAGACCCGCAGCAGGCGGAACAGGCCATTGGCCATGCCGTTGAACAGCCAGACCAGCGGCATCAGCAGGGTGACGCACAGCATCATGGGACGCACCACTATCACGGCGACCCGCTCCGGCATGGTCATGGCCAGACGCTTGGGCATCAGATCCGCTATCAGGATGAACATGCCGGTGACGAACACGAAGGAGGCGGCAGAGCTTATCTGGCCAAGCCAGGGGCCCTGATAAAACTCGGAGATGAAGGTCTTGATGGCCGGGTTCAGGGCGGATTCGCCCAGGATGCCGCCCAGGATGGCGACGGTATTGAGGCCTATCTGCACTACGGTGAAGAAGTTGCCCGGCTGGGCCTGCAGCGCCAGCACTTTTTCGGCATGGCGATTACCCTCGTCGGCCATCACCTGCAACTTGATCTTGCGGGAGGCGGCGAGGGAGATCTCGGAGAGCGAGAAGAACACACTGCTGGCAACCAGCAGCATCAGTAAAAACAGACTATCGGCAAAACTCATGATTGACCTATTGCGACAGCCGCCTTAGCACAAGACGGCAAACTGGGCCCGGGATACCAGACCGTGAGTCCATCCGGGACTCACACAGGGGCCATATTCTAGCAGAAAAGCGCCCCTTGGGGGGCGATATCTTATCTTGCCGTTCGATGCAACAAAAAAGGCGCTCCAGGCGCCTTTTTATTCATTTACAACGGACTAAAGACAGATAGACCGCATAATTCGCCGTCTTGCTGATCACAGAGTGAACTTGCATCGTCAGCAGGAGCCGGCTCAGTGCTTGCCAAGCAGGTCGCTCAGCTCGTCCGCCTTGGTGTGGCGTACGTCCTTGCCCTTGACGTAGTAGACGATGTATTCACAGATGTGCTGGCAACGATCGCCGACCCGCTCGATGGCCCGCGCCGCCCACAGCACGTTCAGTACCTGGGGTATGGTGCGGGGGTCTTCCATCATGTAGGTCATCAGCTCGCGGATGATGGACTCGTACTCCCGATCCACCTTGTCGTCTTCCTTGTAGACGGTGATGGCCGCCTCCAGATCCATGCGGGCGAAGGCGTCGAGCACGTCGTGCAGCATCTTGATGGTGCGGCGCCCCATGTTCTCAAGCGATACCAGCGGCGGCTGCGGCTTGTTGGCGTTGTCGGTCAGCATGCGGGCAATCTTGTCCGCCACGTCGCCGATACGCTCCAGATCCGTGATGGTCTTGATGATGGCCATTACCAGACGCAGGTCGGAGGCGGTGGGCTGACGCTTGGCGATGATGCGGGTGCACTCCTCGTCGATCGCCACTTCCATCGCATTGACCTTGTGGTCGTTGGCCACGATTTTGCGCGCCGCATCCAGATCCTGGATGTGGATGGCGGCGATGGCGTCGGTCAGCTGCTGCTCGACCAGGCCTCCCATCACCAGCACCTGGTTGCGCACGTTCTCCAGCTCGGCATTGAACTGACCGGAGATGTGTTTATTGAGGTTCATATTATCCATACGAGTAATCCTTGATGCTCCGATTATGCCCTAGCCGTTGAACCGACTGCCAATCTGTTACTGATATTCGTGCTCTTCATGCCACTTACCCTTATCGCCTGCGACGACCTTAGCCATAGCGACCCGTGATGTAGTCTTCCGTCTTCTTCTTGGCCGGAGTGGTGAAGATGGTATTGGTGTTCGAGTACTCGATGAGCTCGCCCATGTACATGAAGGCGGTCTGATCTGACACCCGCGCCGCCTGCTGCATGTTGTGGGTAACGATAACCACGGTGAACTGGCTCTTGAGCTCGTTGATCAGCTCCTCGATGGTCAGGGTGGAGATGGGGTCCAGCGCCGAGGTCGGTTCATCCAGCAGCAGCACTTCCGGCTCGATGGCGATGGCTCGGGCGATCACCAGACGCTGCTGCTGACCACCGGACAGACCGAACGCGTTGTCGTGCAGCCGATCCTTCACCTCTTCCCACAGGGCCGCGCCACGCAGTGAACGCTCGGCGGCCTCGTCCAGGGTACGGCGGTCGTTGATGCCCTGCAGGCGCAATCCATAGACCACGTTCTCGTAGATGGATTTCGGGAAGGGGTTCGGGCGCTGGAACACCATGCCCACCTGACGGCGCAGGGCGGAGACATCCACCCCCTTGTCATAGATGTTGTGGCCGTGCAGCTGGATCTCTCCCTCGATGCGGCAGATCTCCACCAGATCGTTCATCCGGTTGATGCAGCGCAGCAGGGTCGACTTGCCACAACCGGACGGGCCGATAAAGGCGGTCACCTGGCCTTTGGGGATCTTCATGTTGACGTTGAACAGCGCCTGTTTGTTGCCGTAATACAGGTTGAGATCCTTGACCTCGAGCGCGGTCTGCTCCGGGCTCAGGTTGAGCAGGTCGATGGCGGTATGCTGGGTCGAATTCGGTGTTACGTTGATCATCTGTTACCTCAATCTATTCAAGGTGGCCGGAGCGACTCCAGCGACCGTCTCATGCGTTGCAGCGGATGGCGGCCCGCCCTCGGGCCGCGCATCCCTCATCTCAGTCTGGGTCAGCCGGATCAATGTTCCAGTGACCGGAATTTCTCGCGCAGGTGGTTACGAATACCGATAGCCGTCAGGTTCAGGCCGACAATCACAGTCACCAGCAGGAAGGAGGTGGCATACACCAGGGGCCGCGCCGCCTCGACGTTCGGGCTCTGGAAGCCCACGTCGTAGATGTGGAAGCCCAGGTGCATGAACTTGCGCTCCACGTGCAGGTACGGGAAGTTGCCATCCATCGGCAGGGTCGGTGCCAGTTTCACCACCCCCACCAGCATCAGCGGCGCCACTTCACCCGCCGCGCGTGCTATCGCCAGGATGAGGCCGGTCATGATGGCCGGGCTCGCCATGGGCAGCACGATGCGCCACAGGGTCTCGGCCTGGGTGGCACCGAGCGCCAGGGAACCCTGGCGAATGGTGCTCGGGATCCGGGCCAACCCCTCTTCGGTGGAGACGATCACCACCGGCAGGGTCAGGATGGCCAGGGTCAGCGCCGACCAGATGACGCCGGGGGAGCCAAAGGTCGGGCTCGGCAGCGCTTCCGGGTAGAACAGCTGGTCGATGGAGCCGCCCAGGGTATAAACGAAGAAGCCCAGACCAAACACCCCGTACACTATGGAGGGCACGCCCGCCAGGTTGATCACCGCGATGCGGATGATCTTGGTCAGGCTGTTCTTGCCCGCGTATTCGTGCAGGTAGACCGCCGCCACCACCCCGAGCGGAGTCACTATGACCGCCATCAGCAGCACCATGAAGACGGTGCCGAAAATGGCCGGGAACACGCCGCCTTCGGTGTTGGCCTCACGGGGGTCATCGGAGACGAACTTGCCAATCTGATGGAACCAGTGTCCCACCTTGGCCGGCAGGCTCATGTCATTGGGCCAGACCACGTCCAGCACCTTGGACATGGGCATGGTGACTAGCTCGCCGCGCATGTCCTTGACGGTAATGGAGTCCCTGTCCGCCTGGGTGCGCAGGGAGAACAGCTCCTTCTCCAGCACCTGGTAGCTGTCGTTGAGGGCCTGACGCTGGCTCTCGAGATCCCCCTTGAGTGCGTCGGTCAGCTCACCTTCCAGCTCGGCCTTGCGCTCTTTCAGGCGCAGGCGCTCCAGCTGATAGTTGATGCCGCCGATGTCACCCTTTTGCAGCTCGTTGGCCTGCTCTGACAAGCCATTGGCACGAGCCAGCACCCGTTGCAAGGCAGGGTGCAAGTCTGCCGTCAGCGCCTTGCCATCTTCCTTCACCCCGACGATGTAACCGTAGAAGTTACCGTTGGTGGTGCGCTCGACCATGGCCAGCTCGGCCGGCAGGGTGCGGGACTTGATGTCGGTCTCCAGCACCCAGCGAAAATCAAGGTCGACGAACTCGCGGTTGCCGGTCTTGACCAGGTAACGGGTCAGCAGCTCACGCTCCTCCCCCACCAGGGCCTGACCGGCGGCACGCAGCCGCTCGACCGGTACCTCTTCGCGATCGTTGATCTCGCCGATGAGCACGCTCTTGTTGCCCTGCTCATCCTGCAACTGCCACTCATAGATGGGGTGCGGCCAGAAGTAGACCAGACCACGCCAGCCGATCAGCAGCAACAGACCCAGTACCGCCACCAGACTCAGGCTGACGGCGCCGCCTGTCATCCAGATCCAGGGGGCCCCTGATTTAAACCACTTACCCATTATCGATTCCTTGTTCATATACAGAACGCCGCTTTATATGGCACGGCTCATTACAGAGAGCTGTATTTTTCGCGCAACCGCTGACGAACGAACTCGGCCAGGGTGTTGAACATAAAGGTGAAGACAAACAGGACGAAGGCCGCGAGGAACAGCACACGGTAGTGGGAGCTGCCCACTTCCGATTCCGGCATTTCCACGGCTATGTTCGCCGCCAGGGTACGCAGCCCCTGGAACATGGAGAAGTCCATGATGGGGGTGTTGCCTGTGGCCATCAGCACTATCATGGTCTCGCCCACGGCGCGGCCAAGGCCCATCATCACCGCCGAGAAGATGCCCGGACTCGCGGTCAGGATCACCACACGGCTCAGGGTCTGCCAGGGGGTGGCACCGAGCGCGAGCGACCCTTGAGTGAGGTGCTTGGGCACGGAGAAGACAGCATCCTCGGCGATGGAGAAGATGGTGGGGATGACCGCGAAGCCCATGGCGATACCGACCACCAGGGAGTTGCGCTGGTCAAACTTGATGCCCATCTCGTGGGTCAGCCAGATGCGCGAATCCCCGTGCATGAAGGCGTTCTCGATGAGCGGGCTCAGGGCAAAGGCGCCCCAACCGATGAACAGCAGCACCGGAATGAGCAAGATGGCGTGCCAGCCTTCCGGCAACCAGGAGCGACCGCGCTCCGGCAGGTAGTTCCAGACCAGCGCGGTCAAGAGCATGCCCATGGGCAGCAAGATCAACAGCAGGATCACCCCTGGCAGCGCCCCTTCTATGATGGGCGCGAGCCAGAGACCGGCCAGGAAGCCCAGGATCACGGTCGGCAGCGCCGCCATGATTTCCACCGTCGGCTTGACGTATTTGCGAAGGCCCGCAGACATGAAGTAGGCGGTGTAGATGGCACCGGCCACGCCGAGGGGCACGGCGAACAGCATGGCGTAGAAGGAGGCCTTGAGGGTCCCGAACACCAGGGGCACCAGGCTCAGCTTGGCTTCAAAGTCGTTGCTGGCCGAGGTGGACTGCCAGACGTACTGCGGCTCGGGGTAACCTTCGTACCAGACCTGCTGCCAGAGCGCCGACCAGGTCACCTCGGGGTGATCGTTTTCGACGTCAAACAGCTTGAAGGTGTCGCCCTGCTGGGCCAGCAGCAGGTTGTGGCGCGGGGAGATGGCCAAGGCCGCCATGGCGCCGCCTTCTACCTTCTCCGTCAGCAGCTTGGCTTCGCCGGTGGCGTGGAAGAAGTTGACGGTGCCGTCTTTGGCGCTGCTGATGAAGCCCTTGCGAAAATGCTCCGGGGTCAGCAAGTCGACTGGGCCGTCGCCCTTGAAGTCACGGATCTGGGTAAAGGCACGTTTGCCATCTTTGGCCACCTCGAACCACTGGGAGATGACGCCATTGTCATTGCCCACCAGCAGGGAAGAGGCACCGGAGAGCAGCGCGACCTGGGTCACGTTGGCATTGGGCGCATTGATCTCCATGACATCGCGCAACGAGATGTCGTTGAGATTGTGGATGTCATAGACAGACAGGCGATTGCCTTCACGCACAAACAGGATGCGCAGGTTCGGGGTCAGCAACATCTGATCCACGTGACGCGGCAGGGAGGGGATGCTGTAGTTCTGACTGCTCCACTCGATTTCGCCGGAGAGGAAGTTCTCCTCACCGCTCATCACGGCCATCACGCCACGCCCGTCTTGGGTCACGGCGGCGGCGGCCATCTTGTCCTTGGTCGCCTCAAACACCATGCGGGTCAGTGCCTTGCCTTCGGCATCGAGCACCATGGGCTCCTCGCCGAACGGGTATTGCAGGCTGGGCTCGATGACGCGCACGTCGTTGGGATAGGAGACCTTGAAGTAGGGCTGGGCCACCAGTGCCTTGCCGTCGGCAAAGCCGTAGGCAATCAGTCGCTGGCCCGGCGCAGGCGTTGCCACCGCTGTGATGTCACCGGCGATCCTGGACTGACCCAGCACCTGACCCACCTTGAGGTTGCCATCGGCCTGCACGGCGAAGAAGCTGACCTCTCCCTTGTCGCTGAAGCGATAACCGATCTCGTTTTGCTCCTCGACGCCGAGCCAGGCGGTCTTGCCCTGTACCGGCAGCGTGAAGGAGGAGGTCGCATCCATGCTGGCGCCATTGAAGATGGGCTTCACCACATAGAGCAGGTAGAAGAAAATAAGCAACAGGGCCACCAGTACCAGACCACCCCCTGTGGTCACTCCGTACTTGGCCAACTTGTCCTTGATCCGGCGTTTTCTACTGCCCGCCATGACCAGGTTGATCGATTCCGATGACATGCAAAACCTCAATGTGAGCTAGGCTTGGCGGCATTATATGGCGGTTGCATGACAGTTTTGTTACATCAAGAGTGATGAAGAGCAGCTTCTTTGCAGAGGGAAAAAACGCGGAATGGTGCGCGCTGAAGAGCGCAGTAACATGCTGTTTAGAGAGGGGTTTTAATTATAGGAAGGTACGGGGGAAGCCGATGCCTCCCCCGAGGAGATCAGGCGTCGTCGCCGTTTGCCTGCTTCAACGCCAGTTTTTCTGCCTTCTTCTCGGCCCGGCGCCGTTTGAAGAAAGCCGAGAGCTGGGCCGAGCAGGCATCTGCCAGCACATCGCCACAGAGCTCGACCCTGTGGTTGTGACGGGGGTCCTGCAGGATCTCGAACACCGACCCCGCAGCGCCCGTCTTGAGATCCCGGGCGCCGAACACCACCCGCTTGACCCGGCTGTGGATGAGGGCGCCGGCGCACATGCAGCAGGGCTCCAGGGTCACATAGAGGGTACTCTCCAGCAGCCGGTAGTTCTGCAGCCGGGCGCCAGCGGCGCGGATCGCCATGATCTCCGCATGGGCGCAGGCATCGTGCTCGCTGATGGAGCGATTCCAGCCCTCGCCTATCACCTCGTCCCCCAGCACCAGCACGGCGCCCACCGGGATCTCGCCGATCCCCTCGGCCCGCGCCGCCAGCGCCATGGCATGTTGCATCCAGCGCTCGTCCTGCTTGGCGTCCTGTTCGGATTGCCCCTCGGTGGCTTTGATCTCTGATGCCGTCACGCCTTCACCTCTTGTTTGTCTCTCATGTTTCTCACCCGGCAGCACCGGTTACCAGTACCTGACCTCAACCTGTGCAGGGGACAGTCTGGCATCTGGGGCCTGGCCGCCCAGAACAGCCCGGTGCGAACGGGCGCCGATTATGCCAAATCTCCCGCGCGGGCCCAAGTCGCATCGCGACTGAACAATAAAGAAGCAATCGGCATCTGTCTGATAAAAAAGGAGTTGCGCCCACTTGGCCATATCATTAGACTCCCTTCCGTCAGCTCGAACTGACCTCGTCGGTGTGTAGCGCAGCCAGGTAGCGCATCTGCATGGGGTGTAGAGGGTCGGAGGTTCGAATCCTCTCACACCGACCATTTTCCCCGAAAATAGCCCAGTCTCTCGACTGGGCTATTTTTTTGCCTGCTCTTTCCCTCTCGCTATCTTCTTCTATTATTCTCGCTTTTACCTCGTCCCCCTGCTGCCATCGACCCTAAACACAGGGTTGGCATGTTTTTTATACAGAACCACTTGAAGCTTTTACAAAGTGCCGCTAGGATACGCAACTTTTCCGCCGGCCATTCATACAAGGAGGTGGATATTCGGGTGAGGGAGTCACCAACCGGCTTGCAATCCAATGAGGCAAGCACCCATGACACACGTAGTTGATACCCAGCCCGACCAGCCCCTGCTCTCGTCCCCCCACCCCGCCATCGAGTCCACCGATGCCGAATACGGCAACATGGTACATCTGGATGTGATCGATCTTGCCGCCCCGGATGATGACTATTGAGGCTGGGCGAGGAGCCCGCCCTTCCATGAGATGCCCTGGACAAGGTGCCATTTTGCCGCTTCGCGCCCCCTCTCGACCCCCGCAGGATCTCGCCGATTAAAATAACAACAAAATGCTGTTAAAGTGAAATTTGACAGTATGAATCACTGCCTCAAGGCCCATGTTCTCTCCCCTCCTCCCTCGGGCTCACTGATACAAACCTACGTTATTGCTCTTCATTTCGGTGCTCGTCACCCCATGGCCCCATCTTCTCTATTTAGCCAAATCAGGTTTTAAACAACAGTTCATCAACCAACTCCTTCGGGGACTGGATGCCTGCTGCATTCTCGGAGCGGATTTCATACAGACGTTTTTACAAAGCCTGGAGTAAGGTCGGGATTTGTTTTTGCATTGGTAATTTTATTACGTAATTAATTACATTTTGCAGGGGGTGCCCATCGGCTTTTCATCCCTCCTGGCGAGGCGAATGGGCAAGAGCATAACCATCTGCGTAGAGCTTTTGCGCTAATCAAATAAATAGATAAAAAACAATGATTTAAGCACCAACCAAAAACAGCTGTTTTAAAAATGTGGTTGACGGTACGGACAATTTTTTGCACCTTATGAGTCGTGTTACCCCGCTGTTACGGGGACTTTGCGAAAAACAGGGATCGACGTTAGTCGTAGTTAATAAGTTCAAAATGTAACTTTCAAAGGAGTGAACCCTATGTCGGCACCAGCCCAGACCATCAGCAGCAGCCGTCTGCGCATGCAAGGCGAGATGCGTCCCGAGTACGCGCACATTCTGACGCCGGAAGCGGTGGCCCTGGTATCCGAACTGGTGGAACGCTTTGCCCCCCAGCGCAATGAACTGCTCAAGCAGCGGATCGCCCGTCAGGCACGCATAGATGCGGGGGAATTACCCGATTTTCTGCCAGAAACTGCCCATATTCGCGAGAGCCAATGGACGGTGCGCGACATCCCGGCCGATCTGCAAGACAGACGGGTGGAGATAACCGGCCCGGTCGAGCGCAAGATGGTGATCAACGCCCTCAACGCCAACGTGAAAGTCTTTATGGCGGATTTCGAGGACTCATTGGCACCGGCCTGGAATAAGGTGATCGAGGGCCAGATCAACCTGCGTGATGCGGTGAACGGCACCATCTCCTACCAGAGCCCGGAAGGGAAAAGCTATACCCTCAAGGCCGATCCCGCCGTGCTCATCTGCCGGGTGCGCGGCCTGCACCTGCCGGAAAAACACGTCACTTTCGACAATGACCCCATCCCGGGCGGCCTGTTCGACTTCGCGCTCTACTTCCTGCACAACCACAAGGCGCTGCTGGCCAAAGGCTCGGGCCCCTACTTCTATGTGCCAAAGCTCCAGAGCCACCTGGAGGGTCGCTGGTGGAGCGAGGTGTTCGCCTGGACCGAAGACAAGTTCGGCCTGCCCCGCGGCACCATCAAGGCCACCGTGCTCATCGAGACCCTGCCGGCGGTGTTCGAGATGGACGAGCTGCTCTATCAGATGAAGGATCACATAGTTGCGCTGAACTGCGGCCGCTGGGACTACATCTTCAGCTACATCAAGACGCTGAAGAATCACCCGGATCGCGTCCTGCCGGACCGCCAGGTGGTCACCATGGATAAACCCTTCCTCTCCGCCTACTCGCGCCTGCTGATCAAGACCTGCCACCGCCGCGGCGCCCTGGCCATGGGCGGCATGGCGGCCTTCATCCCGGCCAAGGACCCGGCGGTGAACGCCGAGGTGTTCGCCAAGGTGAAGGCGGACAAGGAGCGGGAGGCGAACAACGGCCACGACGGCACCTGGGTGGCCCACCCCGGCCTCGCCGATACCGCCATGGCCGTGTTCAACGCCGCCATCCCTGCCGGTGAGAAGAACCAGATCGGGGTGCTCCGCTCCCAGGACGCCCCCATCACAGCCGCCGAGCTGCTGGCTCCCTGCGGCGGGGATCGCACCGAGGCAGGCATGCGCACCAACATCCGGGTCGCCCTGCAATACCTGGAAGCCTGGATCAATGGCAACGGCTGTGTGCCCATCTACGGCCTGATGGAAGACGCGGCCACCGCCGAGATCTCCCGCACCTCCATCTGGCAGTGGATCCGCCACGGCAAATCGCTGTCCAACGGCCAGGTGGTGACCAAGGCGCTGTTCCGCCAGATGCTGGCCGAGGAGCTGGACGTGGTCAAAGCCGAGGTGGGCGAGGCCCGCTGGCAGGCCGGTCGCTTCGCGGAGGCGAGCGAGCTGATGGAGCAGATCACCTGCGCCGACACCCTGATCGATTTTCTGACGCTGCCCGGTTACGAGCGGCTCTGAATATGAGCCCCTCGCGGGGCCACCAATAACAAGTCAATGGACACGTGAAATCAATGAAAGAGGGAACTGATATGGCACTGACCCGTGAGCAACAGATCCAGGCTATCGAGAAAGACTGGGCAGAGAACCCCCGCTGGAAAGGGATCAAGCGCGGCTACAGCGCCGAAGACGTGGTGAACCTGCGCGGCAGCTTGCAGCCGGCGCATACCCTGGCCCAGCGCGGCGCCGACAAGCTGTGGGAACTGATCCACGGCGGCGCCAAGAAAGGCTACGTCAACTGCCTCGGCGCCCTGACCGGTGGTCAGGCGGTGCAGCAGGCCAAGGCGGGCATCGAGGCCATCTACCTCTCCGGCTGGCAGGTGGCGGCGGACAACAACCTCTCCTCCACCATGTACCCGGATCAGTCCCTCTACCCGGCCAACTCTGTGCCGTCCGTGGTGGAGCGCATCAACAACTCCTTCGCCCGCGCCGACCAGATCCAGTGGGCCAACAAGGTGGGACCGCAAGACAAGGGCTTCATCGACTACTTCCTGCCGATCGTGGCGGATGCCGAAGCCGGTTTCGGCGGCGTGCTGAACGCGTTTGAGCTGATGAAGGGCATGATTGAAGCGGGCGCCGCCGGCGTGCACTTCGAAGATCAGCTCGCCTCCGTCAAGAAGTGCGGCCACATGGGTGGCAAGGTGCTGGTACCGAGCCAGGAAGCGGTGCAAAAGCTCATCGCGGCCCGTCTGGCGGCCGACGTGTGCGGCACCACTACTCTGGTGATCGCCCGTACCGATGCCAACGCGGCAGACCTGCTGACCACGGATGCAGATCCGTATGATGCAGGCTTCCTGACCGGTGAGCGCACCGCAGAGGGCTTCTACAAGGTGCAGGCCGGCATCGAGCAGGCCATCTCCCGCGGCCTGGCCTACGCCCCCTACGCCGACATGGTGTGGTGCGAGACCGCCAAGCCAGATCTGGACGAGGCGCGCAAGTTTGCCGACGCCATCAAGGCCCAGTACCCGGACAAGATCCTGGCCTACAACTGCTCACCTAGCTTCAACTGGAAGAAGAACCTGGACGATGCCACCATCGCCCGCTTCCAGCAGGAGCTGTCCGACATGGGCTACAAGTACCAGTTCATCACCCTCGCGGGTATCCACAACATGTGGTTCCACATGTACGAGCTGGCCTACCAGTACGCCCGTGGCGAAGGGATGAAGCACTACGTCGAGATGGTGCAGCAGCCGGAGTTCGCCGCCGCCGAGCGTGGCTACACCTTCGTGGCGCACCAGCAGGAAGTGGGTACCGGTTACTTCGACAAGGTCACCACAGTCATCCAGGGCGGCCAGTCCTCGGTGACCGCCCTGACCGGCTCCACCGAAGAAGATCAGTTCCACTGATAACTTGCCGATAGCAATAAAAAACCCCGGCCTGGTGCCGGGGTTTCTTTTTAAAAGGCCCTCTCCCAGAGGGAGAGGGAACAGAGCCTTAGAACCTGTTCACGGTCTGTGACGAGAGGTCGTCAGCAAGGTGAAGAGCAGCGCAGGAACCGGAGTGTGTAAACACACATGAGGATTCCGAGCAGCACATGAGCCTTGCTCACGGCCTCGCAGTAAGAGCATGAACAGGTTCTCAGAGTTCGAGGATCTCTTTGACGAAGGGAATGGTGAGCTTGCGCTTGGCGCGAAAGGAGGCGTTGTCGAGCTGATTGAGAGTGGTAAGCAGGGTGCGCATATCGCGAGAGAGGCGGTTGAGCAGGAAGCGGCCCACGTCGATGGGCAGCTTGAAGCCCCGCAGCTCGGCGCGCAGCTGCAGGGCACTGAGCTTGCCCTCGTCATCCAGCTCGTCCAGGTGAAAACTCACCCCCCAGTCGAGGCGCGAGGCGAGATCCGGCAGTTGCAGGCCGAGCTTGCGCGGTGCACTGCAACCGGTGACCACTAGCGTCCCCTCGCCTTTTTCCTTCCAGCGATTGTAAAAATCGAACAGGGCCCGCTCCCACAGGGCGTTGCCGGCGATGGCTTCCAGGCTGTCGAGGCAGACCAGGGGCAGGCTCTCGAGGGCATCGAGCATGCTGGGATCCAGCTTCTCGAACTGATCGAGGGAGAGATAGGCGGCGGCAGCGTCGCGGGCATTGACCTCGGCGCAGGTAGCGTGCAGCAGATGAGAGCGCCCGGATCCTTTGGCACCCCAGAAATAGAGGAAAGGTGCGCCCTGACCGATGGCCGCGTTCTTGAGGGCGGTGATCAGATGGGCGTTATTGCCGGGATAAAAACTGACGAAGGTTTCATCATCCGGTAATTGTACGGCTAAAGACAGTTGGGCCGGTTGCTTCACTCGTTGGGCTTTGACTGTGATATTTGAGGCCAAGTGTATCATCGCAGCGGCAGATAGAGAACCGCCCGGACTCGGCCGGGCGGTAAGGATCCTCGATTTGGATCAAGGGTGCGACCATAGGTAGCGCAGGCGGCGACTCTTCAGACTACTCGGAGAACCGCGCAGCAACGCTCGGCCGGGTGGCAAAGATCCTCCATCAGGATCAAGGGTGCGGCCATAGGTAGCGCAGGCAGTGACTCCTCAGAGCGCTCGGAGAACCGCACAGCAATTCTCGGCCGGGTGGCAAAGATCCTCCATCAGGATCAAGGCTGCGACCATTGATAACGCAGACCCTGCTCGTTGTCTTCCACCTGGCGCAGCCGGCTCTCCAGTTGCAGACCCCGCACCAGCTCGGCCTTGTCACCCTGCAAGGTGAGATTGAAGGTCACCTTGTCCCCTTCCAGCTGGCCGATCGTCACCTTGGTGACCGTGGCCATGCCCTGCAGCATCTTCTGCAGCTGGATCATGCCATCGATACCGGACAAGCCCTCCACCACCAGCACCTGGCTGGAGACGACCCCCGAGATGCGGGAACCGTAGTGCTCCACCAGCCAGCCGGCCAGGGCATCCGCGAAGCCTTGCGCCACCTCGGCCTGGGTACCGGAGCCCGAACCCTTGGTCAGTTCGGTCAGCTCACCGCCGGTCTGGGTGCCTGGCTTGGGACCGTAGAGACCCCAGTCGATGCTCCACTTGCCCTCTTCCTTGTCATCGGGTGCCAGCTTGCCGAGCACCACCATCTCGGCGCCGTAGCGCTGGCTCGCGGCGAGGATGGGATCGGCGAAGCGTCCCCATACGTCGGTGGCGTTGACCGCCATGTTGTCATCCAGATCCATCAAGGGAATGCTGACCGGCAGTCCCATGGCCTGGGCCTGGGTGCGCAGGGCGGCGGCCCAGCCATCGCTGGATTGATCCGCCAGGATGCGGCGCTCCCCTTGATCCACCACCAGCCAGATGGCCATCTGCGGGCGCGCAGGCCCGAGCAGGGCAAACTTGCTCTGGCCGATCAGGGCGTTGACCTTGGTGACGTCAAAATCCGCCTTGAGGAACTTGACCGGCCCCACGTCCTGATAGCTGTAGTGCTGCACATAGTCCCCTGGGGCGGCCAGCGCCTTGACCACCTCCGGCTGGGTGAGGATATCGCGTCGACCGCTCACCTTGATGAGCACATCCCCCAGTGCCTGGGACTGGGCGGCGGTCATGTCGCCACTGGTGGGGGCCTTGCCCTGATAGAGATCGGTCACCTGGGCGGCCGACACCGCAAACGACAGGCAACAGCAGAGGGCAGTCACTAAGCGTTTCAACATAAAGAAGATTCTCGAAATGGGAGATGGTGCTTATGGTAGCGGCAAGGCGCGCCTCCCAGCAAGGCAACCGGCAGGCGCAGCGCCAAAAAGCGTGAAGCCGGCACAGGGCCGGCTTCACGAGGCGAACACCAAGCGTTATTTGGTGCCGAAGATCTTGTCACCGGCATCGCCGAGGCCAGGCACGATGTAGCCTTTCTCGTTCAGACCCTGATCGATGGAGGCGCAGTAGAGCTCCACGTCCGGGTGAGCGGCTTCCAGCGCCTTGATGCCTTCGGGGGCGGCGACCAGCACCAGCACCTTGATGGACTGGCAGCCCTTCTTCTTGAGCAAGTCGATGGTGGCGATCATGGAGCCGCCGGTGGCCAGCATGGGGTCGATGACCAGGGCCAGACGCTCCTCGATGTTGCTGACGATCTTTTCAAAGTAAGGCACCGGCTGCAGGGTCTCTTCGTCACGGTAGACGCCGACCACGCTGACGCGGGCGCTCGGCATGTGCTCAAGCACGCCGTCCATCATGCCAAGACCGGCACGCAGGATGGGCACGACGGTGACCTTCTTGCCCTTGATCTGGTCAACTTCTACTGGCCCGTTCCAGCCATCGATGGTAACCTTCTCCGTTTCGAAGTCAGAGGTCGCTTCGTAGGTCAACAAACTGCCCACTTCTTTGGCCAGTTCACGGAAACGCTTGGTGCTGATATCGCCTTCACGCATCAGACCGATCTTGTGTTTGACCAGGGGGTGTTTGACTTCAACGACTTTCATTATTATCTCCTCTAACCGGCGCAAAAAAATCGCGCAATCATACAACAAAAGCCGCCGCTTGTAGAGCTTTTCCACGCAAAAACGCGCAAACGATTTCCTTTCTGCTTTTACCCTCCCACTGTTAGAATACGCCCCGAATTTTACCCTCCACTTCTTTATATGACGGGGAATACGCGTGACTGACAAAACCTCACTGAGCTACAAGGATGCTGGCGTGGATATCGATGCCGGCAATGCACTGGTTGAACGTATCAAGGGCGTGTCAAAACGCACTCGTCGTCCTGAAGTCCTTGGTGGTCTTGGCGGCTTTGGGGCCCTGTGTCAAATCCCTGCGGGCTACAAGGAGCCGGTGCTGGTTTCCGGCACCGACGGGGTGGGCACCAAGCTGCGTCTCGCCATCGACCTGAAGAAGCACGACACAGTCGGCATCGATCTGGTGGCCATGTGCGTCAATGACCTGATAGTGCAAGGCGCCGAGCCGCTGTTCTTCCTCGACTACTACGCCACTGGCAAGCTGGACGTGGACACCGCCGCTGCCGTGGTAACCGGCATTGGCGCCGGTTGCGAGCAGTCCGGCTGCGCCCTGGTGGGCGGCGAAACCGCCGAGATGCCGGGCATGTATGAAGGGGAAGATTACGACATCGCCGGTTTCTGCGTCGGTGTGGTGGAAAAGAGCGAGATCATCGACGGCAGCAAGGTCGGTGACGGGGATGCCCTGATCGCCCTGGCCGCGAGCGGTCCCCACTCCAACGGCTTCTCCCTGGTGCGCAAGATTCTGGAAGTCTCCAAGGCCGACGTGCATCAGCCCCTGGGTGACACCACCCTGGCCAACGCCCTGCTGGAGCCGACCCGCATCTACGTCAAACCCGTGCTCAAGCTCATCAAGGAGTGCGAAATTCACGCCCTGTCCCACATCACCGGCGGCGGCTTCTGGGAGAACATCCCCCGCGTGTTGCCTGCCAACACCCAGGCGGTGATCGACGAGCAGAGCTGGCAGTGGCCGGCGGTGTTCAGCTGGCTGCAGCAGGCTGGCAACGTCACCCGTCACGAGATGTACCGCACCTTCAACTGCGGCGTCGGCATGATCATCGCCCTGCCCGCCTCCCAGCTGGAAAAAGCCCTGACCCTGCTCAAGGCCGAGGGTGAGAACGCCTGGCACATCGGCCATATCGCCAAGGCGGCCGATGGCGAGGAGCAGGTCGTCATTCAATGACCGAGCTCGCCAACAGCCAAATGACGGCGGCCAAACGCATCCTGGTGCTGATCTCCGGCAGCGGCAGCAACTTGCAGGTCATCCTGGACAGTTGCACCAGCGGCAGGATCCCGGGTGAGGTGGTCGGCGTCATCAGCAACAAGGCCGATGCCTATGGGCTGGTGCGCGCCAAGGAGGCCGGCGTCGCCACCAGCGTGCTGGCCCAGCAGCAGTTTGCCAACCGGGATGACTACGATCTCGCCCTGCAGGCGCTGATGGCGGACTACAAGCCGGATCTGGTGGTATTGGCCGGCTTTATGCGGATCCTGAGCGCGCCCCTGGTGCGCCACTTCGCGGGAAGGATGATCAATATCCACCCCTCCCTGCTGCCAAAATACCAGGGCTTGCACACCCACCAGCGTGCCATCGACGCAGGCGATGAGGAGCATGGTGCCAGCGTTCACTTCGTCACCGAAGAGCTGGACGGCGGCCCTGTGATCCTGCAGGCCCGCGTGCCCATCTTCGACGGGGATGACGCTGACGAGGTGGCGGCCAGGGTGCAGGCCCAGGAGCACAGCATCTACCCCCTGGTGGTGCAGTGGTTCTGCGAGGGCCGGCTCGCGATGCAGGAGGGCGCAGCCCTGCTGGATGGCGCAGTGCTCGGCCCGGCGGGGCATGCCAGCGAGTAAGCAGACGTCTTGTCGAGATGTAAAAAAGGAGGCCGATGGCCTCCTTTTTGTTTCTTTATTTACGCAAATAACAGCGAAAATGAATGACTTTTAACCATTACGCAGATGAATCACTCAGTTAAACTCATCTTATCGATATAACCCACCACCTCCCCTAGACCGGATTATCGATGTCGATAAAGGTCACCTCCAGCCCGTGCACGGTCGCCAGCCACTCTCCCAGCGCCTTGACGCCGTAGCGCTCGGTGGCGTGATGGCCGGCGGCGTAGAAGTGCATGCCCATCTCGCGAGCGGTGTGAATGGTCTGCTCCGAGGCTTCGCCGGAGATGAAGGCATCTATGCCCTGCTCCGCCGCCAGGTTGATGTAGCTTTGGCCACCGCCGGTGCACCAGGCCACGGAGCGGATAAGCTCGGGGCCTGTATCGCCGCAATAGAGCGGCTCACGGCCGAGGCGCTCGGCGATAAGCTTCGCAAAATCGCTGCCGCTGATGGGCTCTTCCAGCTTGCCCACCATGGCCACACTCTTGCTGTTCCAGGGCTCGAGGCCACGGCGCACCTTGATGCCGAGCAGCTTGGCGAGCTGGGCGTTGTTGCCCACCTCGGGGTGCACGTCCAGCGGCAGGTGATAGGCGAACAGGTTGATGTCGTGGGCCAGCAATGTCTTGAGGCGACGCTGCTTCATGCCGGTGATCTGGGCCGGCTCACCGCTCCAGAAGTAGCCGTGATGGACCAGGATGGCGTCTGCGTTGGCCGCCACCGCCGCGTCGATCAGGGCTTGGCTGGCGGTGACGCCGGTCACCACCTTGCGAATGCGCTCACGCCCCTCCACCTGCAGACCATTGGGACAGTAGTCCTTGATGGCGTGCGGCTCGAGCAGGTGATTGAGCAGGGTTTCCAGTTTTCGATGAGAGATCATAAGGGTCTCCTAACACGGTCGGCCCCCGCGGTTGCAGACAACCGCCAGGGTCTTGGGATAAATCGTCAGGAGACCATGATAATCGAGCGGGGCCTGCAAGGCCACGACACAGGCAATCTGCTCAGGCGGGCAGCTCTATACCTGCGTCCCGCATCTGGGCCAGCTTGTAGCGCAGGGTGCGCGGGCTGATACCGAGCCGGTCTGCCACGTCCTTGCGACTGCCGTTGCACTCCTGCAGTGTGTCCAGGATGATCTGGTGCTCTTGCAATTTCAGCTCGCTGCCGAGCCCCTCGCTCACCACGGGGCGCTCGAACGGGCGCACCAACCCCTCGTCCGTCTCCTCCAGGATGAGCTGGGCCTCCCCTATCACCCCGTCCGGGCTCAGGATCAGGGCACGCTGGACCACGTTGTCGAGCTCGCGCACGTTGCCGGGCCAGGGATGGGCCAGCAGCCGTGTTCGGGCGTCCTCCTCCAGTTGCGGGGCGGGCAAGCCCATCTGGCTGGCATGGAGCGCCAGCAGGTGCTCGGCCAGGGGCAGGATGTCGCCGGGTCGCTCCCAGAGCGACGTCCAGCGCAGGGGGAAGACGTTGAGGCGGTAGTAGAGATCCTCGCGGAACAGACCGTCCTGCACCGCCTTCTTGAGATCCCGGTTGCTGGTGGCGATGACCCGCACATCGAGGGGGATCATCTTGCGACTGCCAAGCCGCTCCACCTCTTTCTCCTGCAACACCCGCAGCAGCTTGGCCTGCAGGCCGAGATCCATCTCGGTGATTTCATCCAGCAAGAGTGTGCCGCCCTGAGCTTGTTCGAACTTGCCCGGGCACCCCTGCACGGCGCCGGTAAAGGCCCCCTTCTCGTAACCAAACAGGGTCGCCTCCAGCATGTTCTCCGGGATGGCGGCGCAGTTGATGGCGATGAAGGCCTGCTCGGCCCGGCTGGAGTTGTCGTGAATGTAGCGGGCCAGCACCTCCTTGCCGGTACCGCTCGGGCCGGTCACCATGACGGTGGCCTCGCTTCTGGCGACCCGGGTCGCCAGCTGGAACAGCTCGGCCGTGCGGGGATCCCCGTACACCACGGCCCGCTTCTCTATCTTCTGGGGCGGCACGTAGCGGCTGACCTGGTTGAGCAGCACCTCGGGGGAGAAGGGTTTGGCGAGGTAATCGATGGCCCCCTCCCGCATGGCGCGCACGGCGCCGTCGATGTTGGCGTAGGCGGTCATCAGCAGCACGGGCACCTGGGGATATTGCTGGCGGATATTGGCCAGCAGGGTCAGGCCGTCCATGCCCCCCATCTGGATGTCGGAGATGACCATATCGAAGCTCTGGCGCGACAAGGAGAGCAAGGCTCGCTCGCCGCTGTCGGCCTCACGGCACTCGTAACCACCGAGCAACAGGGTGTCCACCAGCGCCTCGCGCAGGCCATTGTCATCTTCCACTACCAGGATACGGGCTTGCGTCATGCTACCTCTCCCACCGCCAACAGGGCCTTATCGTTATTCGTATCTGCGTTCATATCTGCCTCCATCGTCGATGGACGGGATCCGGCGCGGCTCATGCCACACCGCCGAGGCGCATGGCCTGTTGATGCAGGGGGAATGAGAGGGTAAAGCAGGTTCCCTCACCGGGCACGGAGGCGACGCCGACCTCCCCCTGATGGGCTCGCACCACGGATTGCACCACAGCGAGGCCAAGGCCCGTGCCCTGGGAGCGGGTGGTGAAGAAGGGTTCGAAGATCTGGCCCAGCAAGGCAGCGGGCATACCCTTGCCGTTGTCGAGCACGCGCATCTCCACCCGGTTGCCACTGCGCACCGCGCTCACCAGCAGGGAGTTGGCCCCCGCCTGCTGGGCATTGGCGATCAGGTTGTTGATGGCCCCGGCCAGGGCGTTGCTGTTGGCCAGCAGGCAGAGATCCGGCTCGGGCGCCTCCATGTGCAGCACGCAGCCCTGCTGCTGACAGAAGGCCTCGGCGCCGGCCTGCACCTCCGCCAGCAACCCCTGTACCGAGATGGGGGCGACCACCTGGTTGTCGTCGTTGCGGGCAAACAGCAGGATGTCGTTGATCTGCTTTTCCAGATCCTGGAGCCTCGCCATCAATTTTTGCTGGAACTGGCTGCGGGATTCCGGTTTGAGGGTGCGGTTCGCGAGGTTGGCCGCATAGAGCATGGCGGCGGAGAGCGGGGTGCGGATCTGGTGCGCCAAGGAGGCGGCCATGTTGCCGAGGGCCGACAACCGCTTCATGTGGTTGACCCTGTCTTGCAGCTGACGAGTCTCGGTGAGATCCGTGATGAACACCAGCTGGCCCGGTTGATCCGGCAGGGGCTGGGTCGAGAGCTGTACCCGCCGGCCGTCTCGCAGGGAGATCTCGTGGCCGTCGTCTTCGCGGGGCTGGAAACAGCGGGCGATGATCTGGCGCCAGGACTGGCCCTTGAGCGGCTCCCCCAGCAAGGCGAGGGCGGCGGGGTTGGCGCGAGTGATGCGCCCTTCCCCATCGAGCAGCAGCACGCCGGTCGGCAGCGCCTGGAAGATGGCGTAGAGCTGGCTCACCTCGTGAGACTGGAGCGGATTGTCCTGCTGCGCGATTGTCATAAACCTGACCTCAAACTGGGTTTGGGATCAGGTTATTCAATTTCCATGCCAGTAAAATAACGCCTATATATCAATTGGTTGAGAACTTGCGTCAAAGCCTTGACCTCAGGTCTCCTTGCTCATGCCGTATTTTTTCATCTTCTCCACCAGGGTAGTGCGGCGCATGCTGAGCAGGTCGGCGGCGCGGGCCACCACCCCGTCCTGGGACTCCAGGGCCTGACGGATCAGCTCCACTTCGAGGTCGGCCAGCATCTCCTTGAGATTGACCCCCTCCTGAGGCAGCTGCATGGGCAGCGGCACGGCGACGGCGTCCAGCTCGGGGGGGCTCTGGAACACGGCGGCCAGAGCATCGCGCTCGTCCAACTCGGTGAGGCGCTCATCCCGTGGCTCGCAGGGCAGCAGGCGGTAGCGGCTCGGCAGGTCCGCCACGTCGACTATCTGGTTCGGATAGAGGATGAGCAGCCGCTCGATGAGGTTTGACAGCTCACGCACATTGCCGGGCCAGGGGTACTGCATCAGGGATTCCATGGCGCGCTGGGTCAGGCGGATGATGCCCCTATGCTGCTCGGCGTGGCGATTTAGCAGCTCCTGCAGCAGCAGGGGAATGTCATCGGCACGCTCGCGCAGGGGCGGCGTTTCGATGGGGAAGACGTTGAGGCGATAGTAGAGATCTTCGCGAAATCCCTGGGTGCGGATCATCGCTTCCAGATCTCGATGGGTCGCGGCGATGACGCGCACATCGGCCTGTACCGGCTTGCCTCCCCCGACCCGGTCAAACAGGCGCTCCTGCAGTACCCGCAGCAGCTTGACCTGCATGGGTAGCGGCATGTCGCCTATCTCGTCGAGGAACAGGGTGCCGCCCTGAGCCAGCTCGAAGCGGCCGCGACGGGCGGCGATGGCGCCGGTGAAGGCCCCTTTCTCGTGGCCAAACAGCTCGCTCTCCAGCAGTTCTGCCGGAATGGCGCCGCAGTTGATGGGCACGAAGGGGCCCTGGCTTCGGGAAGAGAGTTCATGGATGGCGCGGGCCACCACCTCCTTGCCGGTCCCGGATTCCCCCAGGATCAGCACGTTGGCGTCGGTCTCCGCCACCTGGCCGATGAGACGGCGCACCTCCTGAATACCTCTGCCCTTGCCCACCAACAGCCGCAACAGGGTCTGACCCTTGTCATGGAGCTGCTGGCGCGGGTGCAAGGAGATGAAGGCCTGACAGAAATGCAGATGCCGGGTGAGGGACTCGTAGTTGAGGGGATCGTCGCTGCTACCGATGAAGTTGCTGTTCGGGTGGCTCGCCTCGGTCAGGGAGAGGAACGGGATGCGGGGGAAGGCACCGAGCAGCTCGCCCAGGGGGCGCTCCAGCAGTTCGCCCGCCAGGATCCCTTGCAAGGGACCTGAGGACTCGATCGCCATGTCGAGCTCGGTTTCTGCTACTTCCTGCCAGGGGATCCCCATGAAGGAGAGCACAGTCCCCAGTTGCTGACGTCGCTGTTCATCGGCATCGACTACCAATACCCCCATCGCCATCATACTCATCCCTCTTACACACCTGACGCCAAGTTATTGTTTTTTAGTGCTTATGGGAAATAGCCACGCACCTTCACAGGGTGCACAAAGTGCCAAAATTCTGGCGCTTTGTCAAAACTTGTCGCGCCCCGTGCACCGCCGCGCGATCGGGATCACAGAGGACAACGTTTGTCATGGGATCGGGCAGCGGCGGATCACAGGGAGCAGCAGAAAATGTAGCAGAAAGAGGGAGGGTTTGGCTCCGGCCGAAGCCGAAGCCAAACAGGGCTCAGTGTTTGACCTGGCCGTGGGGAGCGGCGTAGCGGCACTCGGGGAAACGGCTGCAGGCCAGGAACAGTCGACCCACATGGGGGCCCTTCTTGGCTTCACGCTCCACCAGGGGCGCGTCACAGCGGGGGCAATGAGGCAAGGCCGCGGGGGCCTCCTCTTCCTCGTCGTCCTCATCCAGGAACAGGTTGCCCGCCAGCATGGGCCCGAGTTCACTCAGCGCGGACTGAGGCTCATTCAGCACAGGCTCAGCGACCTTCGGCAAGGGGCTGGCGGGAGGCTGGCCGGCGTGGTGGTTTTCACTCAAGTCCACACCGTCGAGCAGCAAGGGGCTGAAGGTGGGCTCGCGGCGCTCACCGGGCAGCAGATCCTCGACCGGGGCCGTCGTCTTGGAGAGCAGCGGCAGCAGCTGCTCGCGCAGCTCTTCCACCTGGTAGTGGCTGCTGGCCGGGATCTGCAGCAGGGGGAGACCGGCACTGTCACAGGCCTCTTTCAGGAACAGATCCCGCGCCTTGCGCTTCTGGTGGCGGTGGGAGCTGTCATCGAGCTCGACCGCACAGAGGAAGGAGAGATCCGCCGGATGGCAGAGCAGGTAGTCAAAATGCTTGGCACTGATCTTGTTGAAGGCCTGCTGCCACTTGCTCTTGCCCATGCGCGCCTCGGGCGTCAGCACATCCGCGACCCGCACCTTGGCGAAGACCCGCGCCTTGTCACCGACCGCTAGATCCAGCACCCCGAGGAAGGAGCGCTCGGCCGGACTGAACAGGGTCTCCTGCAGATCATAGGGCAAGCTCTTCCCCTTCTTGCCTCTGCTCCAGACGATCGCCAGCAGCAGAAGCACCAACAACACCAATCCCGATACGACAAGGCTATTCATAAGCGCAGATCCCGTTCACAACAGAGTTCCAGTTCATCAAACACAACGAAGGGGCGTCACTCTACCACGGGGAATCCAAGTCAGGCAGCGCAGAAAGGGGCACATGCCCTGTGATCCCTGTTTTTTCACTATATTTGCGCGAGGCGGGGCTTCATATGGCCTGTCACAGCAGGCACAATGCAGGTGGAACTCATTCAAAGGAGAGCAGGATGCAAAAGCAATTGGTCGTCACCGTGATAGGGGCAGACAAACCCGGTATCGTCGAGAGTCTGGCAGATACCATCAGTCGCGAGCAGGGCAACTGGCTGGCCAGCTCCATGAGCGAGCTGGCGGGACAATTTGCCGGCATCCTGCATGTGAGCGTCCCCGATGAGCACTACCGCAGCCTGTGCGAGGCGCTGGTGATGCTGCCCGGCCTCACCGTCAGCTTCGCCGAAGGCCAGCTCAGCCCAGAGCCTGCCCGCCAGGTGATGCTGAGCGTCACCGGCAACGACAGACCCGGTATCGTCCACGAAGTCGCCAGCATCTTGCGTCAGCTCAACATCAACGTGGCCGATCTCACCACCGGCTGCGAGCCCGCGCCCCACTCCGGCGCCCCCCTCTTCTACGCCCATGCCCTGGTCGCCCTGCCGCCCCAGCTCGAGCTGGATGACCTCATCCAGGCGCTGGAGTCCCTCTCCGATGATCTGGTGGTCGACATCGATCAAGACCTCACCGAATAGCGCCGGTTGTCATAAATTTGTCATGGTTTGACCCCATAACTGCCGCGCAGACGCAACCTGATCACAGAGGCACCACATGAGCACCGACAAGCAGTATGAAGAGAAAGAGCTGAGTTGGCTCTCATTCAATGAACGGGTGTTGCAAGAGGCAATGGACAAGACGGTCCCGCTCATCGAGCGGGTCCGCTTCCTCGGGATCTTCTCCTCCAATCAGGACGAGTTCTTCAAGGTGCGGGTCTCGGACGTCAAGCGCCGCATCCTCATCAACGAAGTGCACGGGGGCGACGACGAGGCCAAAGTATTGCTGCGCGCCATCCAGCAGAAGGTGATGGCGCTCGGGGAAGCGTTCGACAACACCTACAAGGAGCTGCTGATAGCGCTGGCCCGTCACAACATCTTCCTGGTCAACGAGAACCAGCTCTCCGAGGCGATTCAGCAGTGGCTGCGGGTCTTCTTCAAGGAGAAGGTGCTGCGCCACATCATCCCCATCTTGCTGAACAAGGAGGTGAACCCGGTCAAGTTCTTGAAAGACGAGCACACCTACCTCGCCATCGAGATGAAAAAAGCCGGCCAGGTGATCCAGTACGCCCTGGTGGAGGTGCCGACCGACGATCTGCCCCGCTTCTTCCAGCTGCCGCCGGAGGGCACCCGCCGCAAGAAGCAGATCATCATCCTCGACAACGTCATCCGCTTCTGTCTGGACGAGATCTTCAAGGGCTTCTTCGACTACGACGAGATCGCGGCCTACGCGGTCAAACTGACCCGGGACGCGGAATACGATCTCTCCGACCAGCTGGACCTCAGCCTGGTGGACAAGATGAGTGACGGCTTGAAGCAGCGTCTCACCGCCATGCCGGTGCGTTTCGTCTACGAGCGGGAGATGCCCGCCGCCATGATTAGCTTCTTGAAGCTCAAGCTGCAGATAAGCTCATACGACGCCATCATGCCCGGCGGTCGTTATCACAACTTCAAGGATTTCATCGGCTTCCCCAACGTGGGCCGGGACTATCTGGAAAACCCCAAGCTGCCGGCCCTCGATTGCCACGACTTCGACGGCTTCGTCAACGCCTTCGACGCCATCACCAAGCAGGATATTCTGCTGTATTACCCCTATCACAAGTTCCATCACTTCACGGAATTGGTGCGTCAGGCAGCGTTTGATCCGGCAGTGAGCGCCATTCGCATCAATATTTACCGGGTCGCCAAGAAGTCGCGCATCATTCACTCCCTGATCGACGCCGCCAACAACGGCAAGAAGGTGACTGTGGTGGTGGAGCTGCGCGCCCGCTTCGATGAGGCGGCCAACATCGACTGGGCCAACATACTGACCGATGCGGGGGTCAAGGTGGTGTTCGGGGTGCCGAGCCTCAAGATCCACTCCAAGCTCTGTCTCATTACCCGCCACGAACATGGCGAGGCGGTGCGCTACGCCCATATCGGCACCGGCAACTTCAATGAGAAGACCGCCAAGATCTACACCGACTTCTCCCTGCTGACCCGCCATCCGGACATCACCGCCGAGGTGGAGGGAGTGTTCGAATACATCGAGTACCCCTACCGGCGCTACAAGTTCAACCACCTGCTGGTCTCCCCCATCAACAGCCGCCGTCAGCTCTATCGCCTCATCGACAACGAGCTAGCCAATGCCAAGGCGGGGCAACCGAGCGGCATCACCCTCAAGATCAACAACCTGGTAGACAGGGATCTCATCAACCGGCTCTACGCCGCCGGTCAGGCGGGGGTGCCCATCCAGATGATCATCCGCGGCATGTGCGCCCTACGTCCCGGGGTGCCGGGCCTGAGCGAGAATATCCAGGTCATCAGTATCATAGACCGCTTCCTCGAGCACCCGCGGGTCATGGTGTTCCACAACAAGGGCAACCCCCAGCTGTTCATCTCCAGCGCCGACTGGATGAGCCGCAATATCGACGGCCGGATCGAGGTGGGCACCCCCATCTACGACGAGCGCCTCAAGCAGCGCATCCTGGATATCCTCCAGTTGCAGCTGAGCGACACCTGCAAGGCAAGGGTCATCGATGCAGATCAGAGCAACGAATACGTGAAGCGGGGCAACCGCCGCAAGGTTCGTTCTCAGGTCGCGATTTACGATTATCTCAAACGCATAGAGTCAAACCATGGACAATAGTCTGTACGCCGCTGTCGACCTGGGCTCGAACAGCTTTCACATGGTCATAGCACGCCTCGCCGAGGGGCGGATGCAGATCGTCGATCGCATCAAGGAGCGGGTCCGGCTGGCGGAGGGGATGGACGAGCAGCGCCGCATGTCCGAGGAGGCCATGGCCCGCGGCCTCGACTGCCTTGGCCTGTTCGCCGAGCGCCTCACCAACATCAAGCCGGATCAGATCCGCATCGCCGGCACCTACACCCTGCGCCGCGCCAGCAACGCCCGTGAGTTCGTGCGCGAGGCGGCCCAGGTGCTCAATCACCCGGTCGAGATCATCAGCGGCCAGGAAGAGGCTCGCCTCATCTATCAGGGGGTGGCGCACACCCAGCATATCGAAGGCCAGGTGCTGGTGGTGGACATAGGCGGTGGCAGCACCGAACTCATCATCGGCGAGGGGTTCGACCACAAGGCCCTCACCAGCCGCAAGATGGGCTGCGTCAGCTTCACCCAGAGCTTCTTTGCCAACGGCAAGCTCGGCGAGAAAGCCTTCAACAACGCCGTGCTGGAGGCGCAGCACCAGCTCGCCCCCATCGTCAACCAGTACCGCAAGCTCGGCTGGCAGAGCTGCCTCGGCAGCTCTGGCTCCATTCGCACCGTGCGCGATGTATTGCAGGGGGAAGAGTGGACCGACGGCAGCATCACGCTGGCAGGGCTGGAGCGCCTCAAAGCCGAGATGCTCAAACACAAGAAGGTCGATCAGCTCAAACTCGCGGGTCTGACCGAGGAGCGCCAGGGGGTGTTCGCCGCCGCGGTCGCCATCCTGCTCGGCCTCTTCACCTCCCTGCCCATCGAGCGGATGGAGTACTCTGACGGCGCCCTGCGCGAAGGCCTGCTGTACGAGTTCGAGGAGCGGCTGCAGCATCACGACATCCGCGAGCGCACCGCCCTTGCCCTCATCAGCCACTATCGCATCGACAAGCGTCAGGCGGCCCGGGTCGAGCAGAGCGTGCTCTCATTGTTCGATGCCCTGAGCGATCCCTGGCAGATGCCCATCGAGCCCTACCGCGCCATCCTCGGCTGGGCGGCGCGGCTGCACGAGATTGGCCTTGCCATCAACTACAGCGGCATCCACAAACACTCCGCCTACATCTTGCAAAACACCGACCTGCCCGGTTTCAACCAGGACGATCAGGCCCTGCTGGCGGCCCTGGTGCGCTTCCAGCGCAAGGGGCTCAAGCTCTCGGAGCTGCCCGCCCTGCCCAACCACGACGAGCAGACGGTGCTGCGCTGCATCCGCATCCTGCGCCTCGCGGTGGCGGCCCATCACAGACGTCAGGACAACCTGCTGCCGCCGCTCAATGTGCTGGCGGCCGGGGATCAGCTGGTGGTCACCTTGCCGACCGAGTGGTGTGAAGACAACCGCCTGCTGATGCAGAACCTGGAAAAAGAGCACCGCTATTGCCAGGAGCAGGGCTGGCCCCTGCTGTTTCAACTGAGCTAAGCTCGATTTCCCCATGCAAAAGAGGCAGCCCATTGGCTGCCTCTTTGTTTATCGCGGGTTTTATTGTCTGCTCAGTGCAACTCCGGCAGCAGCAACTTGGCTATTTCGAAGTAGATGATGAGGCCTGTGCCATCCACCAGGGTGGAGATGAAGGGGGCAGAGACCACGGCCGGATCTATCTTGAAGCGGCGCAGCACCATGGGGATCACGGAGGCAACGGTGGCGCTCCAGAGCACGATGGCGATGATGGTCAGGGTCACGACCATGCCGATCTCCGGGCCTACCCCCAGGCTCCAGGCCCGTACCCAGGCCGCCAGGGCGATGGCCACCGAGATGAGCAGACCGGTGGAGAGCTCCTTCTTGAGCACAGTGCCGAGGTTCTTCATGCTCACCTCCCCCACCGCCATGGCACGCACGATCGTGGTGGTGATCTGGGTGCCGCTGTTACCGCCTGTGCCAATCAAGAGCGGAATGAAGAAGGCCAGGGCGATGGCCGCCTCCAGCTGCTCCTCGAAGGCCCGCAGCACGGTGCCGGTATAGGCTTCAGCCACGAACAATATGAGCAGCCAGCCCACCCGTTTGCGCCACAGCTGCCAGGGGGTCGCCTGCAGATAGGGTATATCCAGCGGCGATGAGCCCCCTTGCAACTCGGCATCCTCGGTGGATTCGAGTTCCAGGATGTCGGCGGCATCGTCCACGTGGAAGACCCCCACCAGCCTGCCCTGCTCCTCCACCGGCAGGGTCGAGATGTCGCGATCGATGAGCAGGCGGGCCGCCAGCTCCTGATCCGCCCGGGCGTTGATGCGCACGGCCTCTCGGTCCATCAGCTCGCTCACCGGTCGCAGGGGATCGGCGATGAGCAAGGACTTGAGGGAGAGGCTGCCGAGCAGACGCTGATCGCCGTTGACCACGTACAACTGCTGGAACAGCTGGCCCTTGTCCCAGGCGTCGTGGATCAGCTGCTTAGCGTTGTCGACCCTCTCCCCCTCGTGGATGGAGAGAAACTCGTGGCGCATGTTGGCGCCCACCGACTCACTCGGCCAGTCCAGCAGGGCGTACAGGCCCGATTGTACCGGCTCGGGGAAGCGGGAGAGCAGTGTGTTGCGATCGCTGTCATTGAGCTTGCGCAAGATGCCCAGCAGATCGCGCCGTGGTATGGCCCCTTGCAGCACGCCGACGATACTGGCGTGCAGCCGCAGCAAGAGGCGACCGGCACAGTCCGGTGGCAAGGAGACGAGCAGCGCCGCACCCTCGGAGGTGGGCAGGGTATCGAAGATACAGTTGAGCTCTTCCGGACGCAGGGTCAGCAGCTGGTCGGCCCGTTGTACCGGATCCAGGTTGCGGGCAAGCCAGCCTTGCAGGGCGGCCAGGTCGAGCAGTTGATGACGATTGAGCAGGGTGTGTGTTTTCTTCATCACAGATATCCTCATGTGATCCCGGGTCGAGCCCGAGAGCAACCGGTCATACCGGTCGCCGTTTGCAAGAAAACAGCAATTTGATTGACGAGTAACAGGCAGGAAATGACGCCGTCCGGCGTGTTTCATCCCCACGTACCAGCTTTAGCACTGCATAACGTATCCGGCATGCCGGAAGCCACTTGGGTTAACACCTTAATCCGATGAAAACTGTCCTGATCTTGGGCGTCTCTGGACGTCGTGAGATCAGTGGCCTGTGTTTATGCAGGAGCCTCGCCTAACGAGATGCTGCGAAATATGCAGGGCCCGGGGCCATGCGGGCGGCATCATCGGCGAGGCGCAGGCCTGAGTCAAGGCAAATGGATCGCCGGTAATGGGTTGTTACAAATTGCGGGAGGTTGGGGCAGAGCAGATGGGAGCGCGATGGAGGAGAGAATTCAAAAGTGAAAGCGGCTCCCCCGCAGGGGAGCACCAGGGTTAACGGAAAGTGATCAGCGGATATAGTCGAACAGGGTCAGCTTGCTTATCTTGCTAAAGGCGAGCTGGGAGGCGCTCATGGCGGCATCCTCCTTGGACAGCGCGGCGATCACCTCGTACATGTCGGCCTCGGAGACCTTGGCCCGCGCCTGCTGGTTCAGGGTACTGAGGCCATCGTTCGAGCTCATCACCTGCTCCAGGCTGTTGAGCCGGCTGCCGACATCCCCCTGCCCCCTGTCTATCTTGGTTCTGGCGTTGTCCATGTGGGTGGTGGCATTGGCCACCGCCAGCTGGAAATCATCCGCCGAGATGTTGGGATCCCGCAGGGCCGAGATGAAATCGGACATGCCGTTGAGCACGTTGTCGTTTTTCGGCGCATCGAGCGCAAAGGTCTGATCCGCGCCGCCCGCCGGTTGATCCAGGGTCAGCTCCAGCCCGTTGAAGGCAATCTTGTTGCCCGCGCTGTAGTCGCCGCTTTGCACCAGGGTGCCGCCGCTGTCCTTGATCTCGTAGGTATCCGGCGGGCCCGCCAGGGTGCTCACGGTGAACGAGTTGCTGGCGAGCGACGAGTCGTAGTTATTGCGATAGAAGCTCTCGAAGTTGCCCTGATCCCCGACCCCTACCTTGATGTTGGCACTGGTAGCGCTGGCGGTGCGACGGGTGGCCACCATCTCGAACAGATCGAAACCGGAGTCATTGGCCGGGATCTGCACGGTGGGCGAGACCTGGATGCTGCGCTGACCCGTGTCCCCCTGGAACACATAGTTGCCGCTCGCATCCTTGACGAAGGGCTGGGTCTTGCTCTGGTTGCCGCCGAAGATGAACTCCCCCTGGGAGTTCTTGCTGTTCATCAGATCGAACATCTGCTTTTGCAGCCCCTCCAGTTCGCTCGCGATGGCGCTGCGCTCCTCTGAACCCATGGCCGAGCTGTTGGCCTTCTGGATCAGGGTCTTGGCGCTGAGCATGGCGGTGTTGATGGAGGTGAGTACTGTATCTTCGTGCCCCAGGCTGTTCTCCAGCAGGCTGCCGTTGACGCTGTACTGCTTGAACAGATCTATCTCCTTGGTCAGCGCCATCTTCTGGCTCATGCCGGAAGGATCCTCCCCTGCCCGGGTGAACTTGTCCCCGGACATCAGCTGGTTGTAGGCGGTGTTCTGGCGTTCGCTGACCTTGCTCATGGTGGCGAGGTTGCGGTCATAGATCATGTTGGTGGTGATGCGCATGGATTACCTCACGGACGACAGCAGGGTATCGAAGATGGTCTTGGCGGTGTTGACTATCTGAGCCGAGGCCGCATAAGACTGCTGGAAGCGGATGAGGTTGGCCGCCTCTTCCTCCAGGTTGACACCTGAGACGCTCTCGTAGATGCCGGTGCTCTGGGTCAGCTTGGCCTCGTTGGCCTGCAGCAGGGTCTTGGCCTGGCTGGTCTTGTTGCCCACACCGGTCACCAGGGCGCTGTAGGCGTCGTTGAAGGTCATCTTGTCGTTGCTGGTGGCGGCGTTGTTGTTCTTGCGCACCAGTTCCTTGTTCTGCAGCTCCGCCAGGGTCAGGCCGTTGGCGTTGTCGGCGAAACCGTTCTTGTTATAGCTCAGGTTGAAGCTGTCCTTGGCCTCCACCTTGCCGGTGATGCTGAAGTCATAACCCGGGGTCGCCTTGGGATCGGCATAGACCTTGGGGCCCCCCAGCGGGCTCTCGAGGGCGGCCATCAGGTTCTGGCCCTTGCTGGAGGCCGGCGCCACCCCGATGAGGGTGGTACCATCCGCTGCATACACCTCGTAGTTGCCGCTGTTGTCGATCTTGACCACCTGGGGCGCGCCGGGTGCCAGGCTGTTGGTACCAAAGCCCGACCCCGTGCCTGTGTTATAGACACCGGTCATCTTTATCTCGCCAGAGCCTATATTTTGAGAGTTTTTATCTGCTTTTAGCGGCGAGGCCAGCGCAATATCTTCCGGTCGAGTGATGGCAGCCTTCAATCCGGCGGCGGCATGCTTGGTCGGCTGCAGCAAGATCTTGTCGCCTGCGGCTGGAGTGCCGGAAAGATCGATCTCGATACCGTGCCCCGCTACGCCAACCTTGGCGGGCGGCGTGGTGCCGGTCATGAGGGAGGTACGGTTGCCGCTGCCATCGATGGAGAAGACCTCATAGCCGGTGGCACTGTTGAACTGCACCTCGTAATCGAAGGTGGTCACCTCGCGCCCCTTGCCGGGCACGAAGCTGACGCTGGCGGCGCCGCTGCCGGTGTTGCTGCCATAGGGCAGGCCCTTGCTGGCTTCGAGGGTGAAGAGATCCCCGCCAATTTCGTTGTCCAGATCCATCCCCAGCCGGTTCTGCTGGTTCATGGCATCCGCCATGGCGGCCGCCAGTTGCCCCAGCTCCCGCTTGGAGGGCTCCAGATCCCGGCGCGCACTGAACAGGCCACCGAGCCCGCCCCCCAGATCCTGGTCGTTGACCTTGGCCTTGTTGCTGCCAAGGGTCAGCTGCAGGGTCGAATCACGGGAGTCCGGATCCCCCGCCACCATCTTGAACTGGGCGACCCCGCCATCCAGCACGAGCGAGTGACCCGTGCTCATGTTGACCAGCATGCTGCCGTTGGGCTGGGTCACGGTGCGGATGTCCATCTTCTCGGAGAGCTGGCGCACCGCCTCGTCCCGCTGATCGAACAGCATCAGGTTCTCTTCCGGCGAGCCATTGGTGCGAATGATGGCCTGGTTCAGATCATTGATGCTGTTGAGCAGGCTGTTGACCCTGTCGGTCTCGTCGCTGATGGTGGAGTTGATGGTATCGGACTGCTTGTCGAACTGGGCGGAGAGGGTCTGGTAGCGGTTCACCATGCCGTTGAGCTCGCTCAGGGTGGTCTTGCGACCCCCGATCTCGGCCGGCGACTCGTTGGCGGTATGGAACGCCTTGAAATAGGAGGTGATGGTGGTGCCGACGCTGTTGCTGGTGTCACCGAGCAAGCTGTCCATCTGGAACAGCTGATCGTAGCGGGTACCGGAGGCGTGGTAGGCGGAGGTATCGCGGCGCATCTCCCCCTGGGCATAGTTGTTGATGACCCTCTGGGTCACCATGTCACCTGTCCCCAATCCGACGGAATTGGTATACACCAGGGTGCGCTCACGTACATAGCCCTGGCTATTGACGTTGACGATGTTGTTACTGGTGGTCTGCAGCAGTCGCTGCTGGGCCATCACACCCGAGGTACCAATTCCAAGCAGATCGCTTGCCATAACTTACAGCTCCATCTCTGTGTTTCTGGTTGCAGTGTTGCCGGGCGAGGAGTAGCCGGCGATGGCGTCACTGCGCAATACCTGTTTCAGTTTGCTGGCGTACTGGGGATCCGTGGCATACCCGGCCTTCTGCAGCGCCTCGAAGTAGCGATCCGGGCTGTCCACCTTGGCCAGCGCCCCCTGATAACGGGAGCCCGAGGTCAGGAAGTCCACGTAGTCGTTGAAGCTCTCTTCAAACGACTCGTAGGAGCGAAACGCCGCCTTCTGGCGCGAGGCCACCCCTTGCTCATACTCCAGGGTGCTGACCGTCGCCTTGGGCCCTTCCCAGCGCGGATCGGCCTTGATGCCAAACAGGTTGTGGGTCAGTTGCCCCTCCCCGTCCTTGATCACCCGCTTGCCCCAGCCACTCTCCAGTGCGGCCTGGGCCACCAGCACCGCCGGACTCAGTCCCAGCTTGCTCGCCGCCTTCTTGGCCAGCGGCATCAGCCTATTGACGAACTCTTCCGGGCTGTCGAACATCTTGCCGCTCTCGCTGGACCCACCGGCTCGCAGCTCATTGTGCTGGCTGCTGCCCATGGGGGGCACGGTGCGGTGAGTGCGCCTTGGCAGCGTCAGCTCGGATCCGGCCTCATTCATTCCCTTCTCAGCAAAATCTTTGCCAACTTTTGAGGCTTCAATCAAATCGTTCGGCGCCGAGGTGGGGGCCTGATAGGGTTTGTAGACACGTTCGGTGCGCTGGGGCAGCTTGAGCACACGGCCATCGCTGTGGGTGAAGTTCTGCTCGGGGGCGAGCTGCTTGGCCACCATCTCGGCGATCCCCAGGCCCCCCTTGCTCGACATGTCGGCCACCCGCTGCTCGTCCAGCATCCCCTCGTAGAACTGGGTGTAGCTGCTGTTCATGGGGTTGCCTTCCGTCAACACAGAGTTGGCCTGACGCATGCCCTTGAACAGGGTCTGGGTGAAGATGGACTCGAACTGGCGAGCCGCCGCCATCAGCGCCTCACCCTTCCCTTCCTTGCTCTGGCTCATACGGCGCAGCTTGTCCAGGTTCTGGACGTCTTGCACCATGCCAAGATTGATCCCGCTCTGGGTGTCGAACTCTGCCATAACCTTCCTCGTTGCCGCCCGTGGCAAGCCTTTGCCGCTTAACGCTTGCTAAACCGTTACAAAATGACCAACTGCCCCTGGATGGCACCCGCCTGCTGCAGGGCCTCCAGGATTGCCATCAGATCGCCGGGGGCGACCCCCACCTGATTCACCGCCCGCACCAGATCGTCCAGGGTCGCGCCGGTATCGAGCTTGAACATGCGCCCCGGCTCCTGCTGCACATTGATGGTGGAGTTGTTGGTGATGGCGGTCTGGCCACCCGCCAAGGGGTTTGGCTGGGAGACCTGCTGATTCTCGGCGATGGTGACCGTCAGACCCCCATGGCTGATGGCCGCCGGCCGCAGCTTGACCTGGCTGCCGATGACGATAGTGCCGGTACGCGAATTCACGATGATCTTGGCGGCTTCGCTCGCCGCATCCACTTCCAGGTTTTCTATGGTGGAGAGATAGGAGACCCGCTGACCCGGATCCCGCGGCGCAAACACCTTGATGGAGGTGGCATCCAGCGCCTGGGCTGTATTGGGGCCCACCAGATCGTTGACCACGTCCGCCACTCGCCGGGCCGTGGTGAAGTCAGGCCGGTTCAGGTTGAAGGTGATGGTATCCCCCTGGCTAAAGGAGTTCGGCACCTCACGCTCCACAGTCGCACCGTTGGCGATACGGCCCACGGTCGGGGTATTGACCACCACCTTGGAGCCATCCGCCCCCTCGGCCCCGAGGCCCCCCACTACCAGGCTGCCCTGAGCCACCGCATAGACACGGCCATCCAGCCCCTTCAGGAAGGTCTGCAGCAGGGTACCGCCGCGCAGGCTCTTGGCCTCACCGATGGCGGAGACGGTAACGTCTATGGTCTGGCCCGGTTTGGAGAAGGCGGGCAGATCGGCATGGATAGCCACCGGCGCCACGTCTTTGATCTTGGGCTTGATGTTGTCCGGCACCTTGATGCCGAAGTTGTTGAGCATGGTTCTGAAGGTCTGCTCGGTGAAGGCGTTGTTCTTCTCCCCCGTGCCGGGCAGGCCCACCACCAGGCCGTAGCCGATCAGCTGGTTGCTGCGCACCCCTTCCACCGAGGTGAGATCCTTGATGCGCGAGGCGTGTGCCAGCCCGAGCGGCAGGCAGCAGCACAGCAGTGCGAGCAGACGAAGTCGATTCATGAGAGCTCCTAAAAGACCACCAGGGCCCTGAATGCTAGATGGGCCACCAGGGACCGTTGAAGAAACTGGTCAGCCAGCCCTGTTCCTGGGTGTTGGCCAGATCGCCGGTGCCGCCGTAATGGATGCGCGCGTTGGCGACCCGCTGGGACGACACGCTGTTCTCCGAGCTCACGTCTTCCGGGCGCACCAGACCGGTAATGCGGATGTATTCATTGCCGTTGTTAAGCATGATCCACTTCTCGCCGCGCACCAGCAGGTTGCCGTTTGGCAAGACCTTGACCACGCTGACCGAGATGTTGCCCTGCAGGCTGTTGCTCTGATCCGCCTTGGCCTGCCCCTTGAATGCGCTGGTCTGGCCTATGGAGGCCGACAAATCATAAGGGCTCGCCGTCACCGGCACCCCGCCAAGGGTGACGGGTTCGAGCTCCAGCTTGTTGTCCTTGCCGCTCTGGGTGTTGGCCTTCTTGGACGCCGAGGTCGATTCGGCCAGCTGGATGGTGATGATGTCACCTATCCTGTGGGCCTTGATGTCCGAGTAGATGCCGTTGACCTGCTCGGGCTGGAAGATGGCGCCGGTCGGACGCACCGACACAGGCTCGGACTCGCCATAGACGGGGGCGAACTCGGGGTCGTCCGGCCTGGCGGTATTGGGGGTACTGGCACAGCCTGTCAGCGTCAGCAGGCCCAGCATCCAGATGGCTTTCATCATGCGTCTCCGCTTATCTACCTGATTAGGTGCGTTGGGTCAGGAAGGACATCATAGAGTCCACCGCCGAGATGACCTTGGAGTTCATCTCATACACCCGCTGGGCCTGGATGAGGTTGACCAGCTCCTCGGTCACGTTGACGTTGGAAGTCTCCAGCATGCCCTGCTTGATGACCCCCAGACCGTCAGCCCCCGCCGTGCCCTGAATGGGGGCGCCGCTGGACTGAGTTTCGACAAACAAGTTCTCCCCCATGGGTTGCAGGCCTGTGGGGTTGACGAAGTCGGTGGTGTTGATCTGGCCCACCACCTGGGACTGACCATCTCCCTTGAGCTGCACCGACACCTGACCATCCTCCCCCACGGTCACGCTCTGGGCGTTCTCGGGGATCTGGATCTCCGGCTGCAGCGGGTAGCCGTTGCCCGGGGTGACTATGGTGCCCTCGTCGTTGAGGGTGAACTGGCCGTTGCGGGTATAGGCAGCGCTGCCATCCGGCAGCTGGATTTCGAAGTAACCGCGCCCGCTAATCATCAGATCCAGGGAGTTGTCCGTGGTCTGCACGTTGCCCTGGCTGTGGTTTTTCTGGGTGGCGACCACCTTGGCCCCCGCCCCTAGCATCAGGCCGGAAGGCAGCTCGGTATCCGCCGAGGAGCGGCCACCTGGCTGGTTGATGTTCTGATAGAGCAGATCCTCGAAGATGGCGCGAGCCTTCTTGTAGCCGACGGTGCTGGCGTTGGCGAGGTTGTTCGAGGTGACCGAGATATTGGTCTGCTGGGCATCGAGGCCGGTCTTGCTGATCCAGAGTGCAGGATTCATTTAATGCTCCTTGATTAGCTGATACGCAGCAGCTGGGTTTGGGCCTCGTCATTCTCCTCGGCGGTCTTCATGATCTTGACCTGAGTTTCGAACTGACGTTGCAAGCGAATAAGGTTGGTCATCTCGTCGACCACGTTGACGTTGCTACCTTCCAGCGAGCCCGCCAGCAGGCCGACATTGGCGGAAGCCGGTTCATTCTGGCCATCCTTGCGACGAAACAGGCCATCCTGCCCCTTCGCCACCGCATCGGCGGGAGGATTGACCAGCTTGATGCGCTGGAAGTCTTCCGGCAGGTTGGCGGCGGCCCCTTCCGGCCGGCCACTGATGGTGCCGTCCCGGTTGATCTCGATCTTCTCCATGGGCAGGGGCAGCACGATGGGCTGACCACCGTCATCCACCACGTTGAGACCGGTGGATGTCTGCAGGTTGCCGGCGGCATTGAGCTGCAGGTTGCCCATGCGGGTATAGGCCTCACCGCCGTTCGGATCCTGCACCGCAATCCAGCCCGGTCCGTCGACGGCAACGTCAAGATCCCGACCCGTGCTCTGCAACAAACCGTGCTGCAGGTTCTGGCCCGGGCTCTCGGTCATGGCAAACACCCGGCTGGGCAGCCCTTCGCCAAACGCCTGCATGCTGCGCGCCTGCTCGAAGTCAGACTTGAAGCCTATGGTGTTGGCGTTGGCCAGGTTGTTGCCACGCACAGCCAGGCTGTTCATGTTCTCCTTGGCCCCGGACATGGCGATGTAAAGCAGGTGATCCATGGGATCCTCCGTCAAACAGATGACTCTCGGGAGACAACTGCAAGTAGGATGCCAAGAGAGGGATGATGGCGAGACAGACGAGGAAAAAGGTGGAGAATAGAGAGAATAACAAGGGGCGCCGAAGCGCCCCTTTATAACCGACCTGCAGATTAACGGATCTGCAAGATGCTCTGCTGCAGGGAACTGTTCACTTCCAGAGAACGGGAGTTGGCCTGGAAGTTACGCTGGGCTGTGATGAGATCCACCAGTTCAGTGGTCAAGTCCACGTTGGACTGCTCCAGGGCCGACGACTTGATGGAGCCGAAGGTGCCGGAGTTCGGGGTACCCGGCAGTGCATCACCGGAGAGCATGGATTGACGCCAGGAGGTGTCCCCCACCTGAGTCAGCCCCTGGGAGTTGGCGAACTTGGCCATGGCAACCATGGCGACCTTGACCGTGGTCGCGTTGCTGTAGGTGGCGGAGACGATGCCGTCGGCCCCGATCTCGACCTTGGTCAGACGACCGACGGTGGAGCCATCCTGGGTCAGCTTGCTCACTTCAAAGGGCGAGGCGTACTGGGTCACTGTGCCCAACTTGAACTCGATATCCTGGGTGCCATCGGCACCGTTGGTGATGATACCGGCCCCCGCCGCCCCCAGTTGTTCTGTTTTGATGACGGCCGGCGTGGTCGGCGTCACCATCTTGCCGGAAGCATCGAAGGTCACGCGGGCACTCAAGGGTGCCTGACTGACGCCGGTCGCCATTGTGGTGGCAGTGCCACCAGCAACGTCGATGGGCTTGTCCCCTTGATAGAGGTACATGCGCCAAGCGGTCGGCACCGCCGCCTGGGTCGGGTCGGCCGGATCTGCTTCCTTCACGAAGTACTGGGTGATGGTATGGGGCTCACCCAGAGAGTCGTAGACCACCACTGAGGTGGAAGAGGAGTAGGTGGTCGAATCCTTGGGATCGAACTTGGAGGCATCCCCTGCCCCATTGCCCGCCGCCAGCGCCTTTGCCGTAGAAGGCAAGTTGAAGCCAGCCTCGACCTTGGAAGTCTGCACCGGCTCACCGGCCCTGTCCGGGATCTGGATGGGCTTGGTGGCGTTGATGCTGACCGCCTTGGGAGTACCGTCAGAGTTGATCTCGTATCCCTGCAGATAACCACCCGAGTTGCTGACCATATAGCTGTTTTCGTTGAGCTTGAAGGCACCGGAGCGGGTGTAGGTACGATCCAGGTTGGACAGGCCATCAGAGGTCACGAAGAAACCGTTGCCCTGAATGGCGAGATCCAGCGCGTTGTTGGTAAATTGCAGCGCCCCCTGGTGGAACTGTTGGGCCACGGCACCGGTCGCCACACCGTTGCCGACCTGGGTCTTGGCGTTGACGAAGATGGAGTTGGCATAGACGTCAGCAAACTCAGCACGGGATTCCTTGAAGCCGGTGGTGTTGACGTTGGCAATGTTGTTCGCGGTGACGTTCAGGTCTTTTTGAGCCGCATTGATGCCGCTGAGGGCATTGTTAAATGACATGTCTTTATCTCCTTAGATCACTGCTTTAGAGGTCGAGTCCGGGGTCGTAGTCGACTTGCCGCTCGTCCCGCCAATTTCCAATACGTCGGTCAGATAGATGCCACCCAACCCCTTGAGTTTGAGGGTGCTGGGGTTGGAGCTGGTGCCCAGGGTCACGCTCTCCACCTTGGCGTAGGTGAGGGCCGGCATGCTCTCGGACTTGCCATCCACTGTGCCGTGCGCCTCAATGCTGTATTTGCCACTCTTGGCCAGGTTGCCGTCCTTGTCCTTGCCATCCCACTCGAAGGCCACGTTGCCTTTCTTGTCTCCCTCGAGGGAGAACTCCTTGACGACTTGGCCACTCTCGTCCTTCACCGTCACCTTGATGTTGCTGGCGCCGTCGCCGGTGGCGATCACCCCCGAGATGTTTTCCCCCTTCTCCAGATAACCGGTATTGGAGGGTATCAACACGTTCTGGCCCACCAGGGCCGACGCCTGCAGCGCCTGGCTGGAGGTCATCAGGCTGTTGAGGCTCTCCATCTGAGTAGAGAGGCTGCTGATCCCCTGGGAGGTTGACATGGATGTCATCTGGGACAACATCTGGGCGTTATCCACCGGTTTGAACGGATCCTGATAGGAGAGCTGCATGGTCAACAGCTTGAGGAAAGACTCCTGATCCAGCTCCTTCTTCTGGGTGCTGGTGTTGGCCGTGCTAGTCTGGTTCGTCGTCCGGTTGACGCCCAGCAGGCTGTCATAGGTATCTGCCATTTATGGATCCCCCTGTCAGGACTTGCCGAGACCAAGGGTCTGCTGCAGCATCTTCTTGGCTGCGTCGGCGACCTGGACATTGGTCTGGTAGCTGCGCGAGGCGTTGATCATGTCCGCCATCTCTTCCACCATATTGACGTTGGGCTTGAAGATGAAGCCGTCTTTGTCCGCCATAGGATGATTGGGGTTGAACTCCTTGAGCAGGGGCGCGTCGCTCTCGACTATGCCCTTCACATCCACCCCGACCGAGGCCTGCTTGTCGGACATGGCCTGATCCAGCTGGGCGGCAAACACTGGCCGCCTGGCATGGTAAGTTTTTTCCACGCTGGAGCTGACGCTGTCGGCGTTGGCCATGTTGCTCGCGACCGTGTTGAGGCGAACAGACTGCGCACTCATGGCAGAGCCTGCAATGTCAAAGACCTTGAACAAACTCATTACTGTTCTCCTTTCAGTGCCTTGAGCAGGCCGCTTATCTTGCTATTCATGAATTCGAGGGAAGCCTGGTACTCAAGGCTGTTGCGCAAGAACTCGCTACGCTCCTCCTGCACATCCACGGTATTGCCGTCACCTGTGTCCGGTTGCAGGGGATTGCGGTACTGGGTCGTGCCCGGGGCATCCATCTGCAAGGCGAAGTGTTTCTCGCTGGTGGTGGCCAGACCAAAGCCTTGCTGGCTCTGGGCATCCTGCAACGCTTGGGAGAAATTGATGTCCCTGGCCTTGAAGCCCGGGGTATCCGCGTTGGCGATGTTGCTGGATAGCACCTCGGCACGCTTGGCGCGAACGCTCAGCGTGTATTGATGAACACCAAATGCCTTGTCGAATGAAATTGCCATAGCACACCTCCTGCTTCACGAATGTTTAGCAAGAGGTGTGCCAAAGAGGGGCTAGAGGGGCGTTATTTGACTTTGTAGACGATGCCGGGGTTGCAGCGGATCATCTCGAACTTGTCGGTCAGACCGGCCAGAGACTCCGAGGCCCCCAGCATCAGATAGCCGCCAGGATTGAGGCTGCTGGCAAACTGGTTGAGGATCTTGGACTTCACCTCGGGGGCGAAGTAGATGAGCACGTTGCGGCAGAAGATGATGTCGAACTTGCCTAGCAGGCTGTAGCTCTCCAGCAGGTTCAACGGGCGGAAGCTGGTCAATTTTCTGACACGCTCCGACACCCGCATCTTGTTGTCGCCGCAGGGTTCGAAGAACAGCCGCTTGCGCTCGGGGGAGAGACCCCGGGCTAGCGCCAGCGCGTCATACACCCCCTCCTTGCACTGGTTGAGCATGGTGCTGGAGATATCTGTCCCCACTATCTGCACCCCGCCCGGCAAGGTGCCCGGCCGCTTGACCTGCTGCTCCAGCGCCGTCATGGCGATGGAGTAGGGCTCCTGCCCGGAGGAAGAGGCCGCCGACCAGATCTTGATGGGGCGGCCGCTCTTGCCGAGCTCCGGGAAAATCTTGTCGCTGAGCAACTGAAACGGATAGGTATCGCGAAACCACAGGGTCTCGTTAGTGGTCATGGCATCGACCACGGCCATCTTCAGATCCCGCTCCCGGATGCCCATGGAGCGGGTCACCAGTTCAGACAGACTCTCGATACCAAACTGAGTCATCAAGGGCGACAGACGGCTCTTGACCAGATACTGTTTGTTGTCACCCAGCACTATGCCGCTCTGTTGCGCCAGAAAATTGCTGAATTGTTTGTATAAGTCGTCCGAAAGTGTCTTCATGCAGTTTTTTCTTCTTTATTAGAGAGCGCCTTGTACGGCCTTGGCCAGTTCATCAGGCTGGAACTTGGCGATGAAATTGTTCGCTCCGACTTTCTGCACCATGGCCTGGTTGAACACCCCACTGAGGGAAGTGTGCAGGATAACATGCAAATCCTTGAGTGCGGGATTGTTGCGGATCTCGGCGGTGAAGGTGTAGCCGTCCATCTCCGGCATCTCGATGTCGGAGATGACCAGGGCAATCTGATCCTTGATGGGGCCAAGTTTTGCCATCTCCAGCAGCATGTTGAGCGCCTCGCGCCCATCCTTGGCCAGCACGCACTGCACCCCGATCGCCTCCAGCGCCCGCTGTACCTGCTTGCGCGCCACCGAGGAGTCATCGGCCACCAGCACGGGACGGCCATGGGGATTGCGCTCCACGCTGGCCTCAACCAGCTCGGCGCTCACCTCGGTGGAAACCGGCGAGATCTCGTTGAGGATCCGCTCCACGTCGAGTATTTCCACCAGCTCGCCATCCACCTCGGTGACCGCCGTCATGTAGTTGATGCGGCCAGCCCCCTTGGGTGGCGGCAGGATGGATTCCCAGTTCATGTTGATGATCCGTTCCACCGAGTGCACCAGGAAACCCTGAATGGATCGGTTGTACTCGGAGATGATGATGAAGCACTTGGAGATGTCCTGAATGGGCCTCTTCCCCATCGCCATGCTGAGATCGATCACAGATATGGTCTGGCCACGGATATGGGCCACGCCGCGAATACAGGGATTGAGCTTGGGCATCACGGTCAGGGGCGGACATTGCAGCACCTCGCGCACCTTGAACACGTTGATGCCAAATCTTTGACGTCCATTGAGACGAAACAGCAATAACTCCAGCCGGTTTTGCCCCACTAGCTGGGTCCGTTGGTTGACCGAGTCAAGAATACTCGCCATAAACACTCCCTTAAAACGCTTGGCACTGATCATGCATATGTTTATGCATGTAGGTTGGCTTGCGTCAGATCACCGATGTCTCGACAACCGAATTCTGCAGCAAGCATAGTTAAATGCGGTGGTATACGTGAACAACTTATCGGCCGGCAAACCAAAATGATTAGTAGACTTTTCCTCATCTTACTGCCGATTTTCGGCATCTCCCATGCCATGGCATCCGAGCTCACCCAATACCTGCAAGAAGAGGCGCAGGCATTCGTGCTCGGCCAGCTGGATGTGCCCCTCGATGCCCAGGCCGAGGTGCAGGCCGCCTCCATCGATGAGCGTCTCCCCTTGAGTCGCTGCGAAGGGGCCCTGACCATCAGCCTGCCGGCCAGGATGGAGATCCGCCGCAACACTACCGTCTACCTCAAGTGCGAGGAGGAGAAACCCTGGGATCTCTATCTGCCGGTGCGGGTCAGCATCCAGAAGCCTTATGTCACGGTCGCCGCCCCCGTCGCCAAGGGCGATATCTTGAGCGAGTCCATGCTGACCCTGGCCTACCAGGATCAGACCCTGATCCGCGGCGATTTCTTGAGCGATCCAGCCCCCCTCATCGGGGTGCGCAGCAAGCGCGAGCTGAAACCGGGCCAGCCCATTCGCCTCACCCAGGTCTGCGTGGTGTGCAAGGGGGATCAGGTCACCCTGAGCGCTGAAAACAGCAGCATGCAGATCAAAACCATGGCCCGAGCCTTGCAAGATGGCAGCTTCGGAGACATGATCAGGCTCGTCAACATTCGCTCAGGCAAACCGGTACAGGGCAAGGTCGAGGCCGTTGGCTCTGTGGTGGTCACATTTTGATTATTTTGTTAATGCTGTGATTTTTTTCTAAAGTTCTGACCGCCGTCACCGATAACAGGTAAGCGAACAGCAAAGCAGACGAAGGTAAAGCGTATGGCTATCAACAATATCAACAACTTGGCAAACAACCGGTTGCAGAATAATGCGACCAGTCAGGGCACAGCCAGCAAGTCCACGACCTCGGCCGAAGGCAGCCGTGCGGCCCCCGTCAAGACCGACTCTGTCTCCTTGACCAGTGAGGCGCAGCAATTGCAACAGATGCACAAGACCCTCAACACCGTCTCTACCGGCAATGAGAGCCGCGTCGAGAGCCTGAAGAAGGCCGTGGCCAGCGGTGAGTACAAGGTCGACAGCGAAGCCGTGGCCAAAAAGATGTTCAGCTTTGAAGCCGACTTGGATAAACGGCTCGGATGATGAGTCTGCCTTCGCTGCTGACCGCCCAAGACGAATACCTCTCCCAGATGCAAGCCATACTGGCGGAGGAGTTTGACCTGCTCAAACAACATCAGGCCCTGGCATTGCCCGCCCTGGCCGAGCGCAAGCAGCAACTGCTTGCCACCATAGAGGCGCTGGACAAGCGTCTGGCCGAACTGCCCGATCTCCGGCAACAGCTCGCCGCCTTCCCGGCAGAGCTGAGTGCGCTGCAAACCAAGCTGGATGCCTGCCAGGAGCAAAATGACCTCAATGGTCGCCTGCTCGAGCTCAGCATCATCTCCAACCGCCGGCTGGCGAGCTTCCTCAGCAAGATGCGGGACAGAAACTCCATGACCTATGACGCCAAGGGCAACACCCGCTCAGGCACCCGCTCCCTGGGCATCAAGGCCTAGTCTCCCCCCCCCCCGTTTACCCGTTTACCCGTTTACCCGTTTACAGCACCAGCGTCATCAGCTCGGCGCCGTCGTTGCAGCCATGAATTCGCATGAGCCCATCCTCATAGCAACCATAGCTGGCCGCCCACTCTCCCCGTGGAAAACAGATGGAGCCCGGATTCATCAGCACCCGCTCCTCTTCCCGCGCCAGCACGGGCAGATGGGTGTGGCCGCTGATAAACAGGCTGCCTGAAGGCAGGGGAACCTCATCGGGACGATAGAGATGACCGTGACTGACAAACCAGCGCCGCCCGTCCACCAGCATCTGGTTGTACGGGGCCGTGATGGGGAAGTGCAGCAACATCTGATCAACTTCCGAATCACAGTTGCCTCGCACCGCCATGATGCGGGGGGCCAGCATATTCAACCGCTCGGCCACGGCCTCGGGCGCATAACCTTCTGGTACCGGGTTGCGCGGCCCGTGATTGAGCAGATCCCCGAGCAGCAGGTAGTGATCCGGCTGCCAGGGTTCGAGCCGCGCCAGCACCCGCTCCAGGGCAGTGAGGCTGCCGTGTATGTCGGAGATAATGGCAATCTTCATCTCATGCTCCTCATGGCTGGCTGAAATAGAGATCCTTGGTGGCGATCGCCCCCTTGAGGTTGCGACTGGGCAAGCCGCGCAGGCTGGGATCCACCAGCCGCATCTGGTTGTAGTGATAGACGGGAATGGCGGGCATCTCCTCCATCAGCAGGCGCTCGGCCTGATGGTAGTAGCCGTTGCGGGCGTTGCCATCCAGGCTATCCGCCGCCTGTTGCAGCAGGGTATCGAAGGCGGGATTGCAGTAGCCGCTCTCGTTTTGGGGATCCTGGCAGCGGAAACTGTTGAGCATGGACGATGGCTCGACATAATCACCAAACAAAAATGAGCGGGCCAGCATAAAATCCCCGCTGTCCTTCGCCACCTGATAGGCGTTCCACTCCATGTTGTTGAGCTCCACAGCCACTCCCAGCGGTTTCCACATGGCCGCCACCGCCAGCGCCAGCTTCTTGTGGTTCTCCGAGGTGTTGTAGGTCAGGGTCAGCTTGAGAGGATGGGCACTGTTGTAACCCGCCGCCGCCAGCAGAGCCGTCGCCTTGGCGAGGCGAGTCGGCTGATCCAGCATGGACCAGTCGGAGCCAAGCTCGTCATAACCCGGCATGGCGGGCAGCAGGGACCAGGCGGACTGCTCGCCCTGGCCGCTCACCTTCTCGGTCAACAGGTGACGATCGAGGGCCATGGAGAGCGCCTGGCGCACCCGCACGTCCTGCAGCTCGGGGCGACGCAGGTTGAAGGTGTAGAGATAGGTGCCAAGCAGCGGCAGCCCCCAAATCCGCTCCGGGGTCTCCTGCTTGATCTTCTGGTAGTACTCCAGCGCCACCTTGTTGGTGAGCTGGATCTCCCCGGCCTCGTAGCGCAGCCGCTCCGCATGCTGGGAGGCCAGCGGCAGATAGGTGACCCGCTGGATGCGGGTATGGGCATCGTCCCAGTACTGGGCGTTGCGCTCCGCCTCGATGCGCTCGTTCGGCACCCAGTTCACCAGCTTGTAGGCACCGTTGCTCACCAGCTTGCCGGGTTGGGTCCACTGCTTGCCAAACTCGGCGATGGCCTTGCCGTTGACCGGCACGAAGGGGCGCTGGCTGATGAGCTGCAGGAAGTAGGGCACGGGCCGCTCCAGGGTCACCTTGAGGATCTGATCCCCCTCGGCCTCGACCCCCAGCGCCCCGAGATCGAGCGCCCCGGCATAGATAGACTGGGCGTTGTTGATGCCGGTGGCCAGCAGCAGGCCCGCGGATGGGGAGGCCTGCGCCGGATCCAGCAAGCGCCGCCAGGCGTAGACGAAGTCCTGGGCCACCAGCGGCTCGCCGTTTGACCACTTGAGCTGCGGGCGCAGGAAGAAGCGCCACACCAGGCCATCCTCGCTGGTCTCCCAGCGCTGGGCCTGGGCCGGCACTATCTTGCCCTGGCCATCTTCACTCACCAGCCCCTCGAACAGATCCACCAGCACCACCTCCCCCGGGAAACCGGAGCGGATCTGGGCCGGATCCAGGGATTCGGGCTCGGCGCCATTGCCCTTGACCAGGGTCTGTCTGTCCGCCAGCACGGGGGCTTGCACGACCGTGGTCGCCTGCAGGGAGGGCGCGAGCATCAGGCCCAGTAGAAAGGGGGGGAGCCAGCGACGGGCCGGCGTAAGGGCAAGGGGGTAGAGCATGACATCAACCTCATTCAATTCTGTTCACTGCAAGATGGGGAAGGCCGGCGGCGCGCCTGAATAAAGAATGCATGATGCCGCGCTTGTTATCCCCGAAGACGGCCCGTATTGTATCGGGCTTGCCCGGCAGATGGAGTCTTTCGGGCTATTTTTTTCAGAAGTTTTTTATGGCGGCCCGCCCGGGGCGCCATGCTCACCACATTTTCAGGGATTTTTTATGGGGTACGAGTGGCTGGCGCTGGCCGCGGCCAGTTTATGGGCGATTGCCGCCCTGATTTCCGTCAAACCGGCCCGCCATCTGGGGGCCTTCGCCTACAGCCGCTGGCGGATGTTTCTGGTCAGCCTGATGCTGGGCAGTGCCAGCCTGGCTACCGGCGGCTGGCAGACCCTCACCGAGAGCGCCCTGCCCCTGCTGGCCCTGTCCGGGCTCATCGGCATCTTCGTCGGTGACACAGCCCTGTTCGCCTGCATGAACCGGCTGGGGCCGCGGCGCAGCGGCCTGCTCTTCTCCTGCCATGCGCTTTTTTCCGCCCTGCTCGGCCTCTGGCTGTTCGGCGAGCAGCTCGGCGGCTGGCGACTGGTGGGGGCCCTGCTGGTGCTGGCCGGGGTCATGCTCGCCATCCTGTTCGGGCGACGCGGCAACCAGCAAGACAACGAGTGGGAACAGGTACGCGGCCACCTGGCTATCGGCATAGCGCTCGGCCTGACCGCGGCCCTGTGCCAGAGTCTCGGCGCCATCATCGCCAAGCCGGTGATGATGAGCGGCAACGTAGATGCGGTGAGTGCCTCCGGCATCCGCATGGGCAGCGCCTTGCTGGCGCATTGTGCCTTGCGGCTGCTGCGGGTGCCGCTCGCCATGCCCCATCACCCCATCAACCGGCAGGTGCTCGGCATGATAGGCATCAACGGCTTTTTGGCGATGGCGCTCGGCATGACGCTGATCCTGGTGGCCCTGCGTCAGGGGGACGTGGGCATGGTGGCGATTCTCTCCTCCACCACTCCCGTCATACTGCTGCCCCTGCTGTGGTGGCACTCAGGGATGCGCCCCGCCCTGCCCGCCTGGGCGGGGGCCCTGCTGGCGACCCTGGGCACGGCCCTGGTACTGGGGGCAGGATAGGCAACCCGGCGTTAGCGCCGGGTGTTGACACTATCTGCGAAGACGCCCCTCTTCGAGCCTAAGGCCAAGTGTGAGCTTTGGGCTCGATTCGCCCCCAAGCAGTGCCATCGGTGGCGGCAACATCATGGCGACATCACACGGCCATCGCCTACCCGGGTGATCAGAACAGGGCGATCTCTTCCGGAGTCAGCTCCCGGTATTCCCCCTCGGCCAGACTCTCATCCAGCGCCAGACCACCGATCTGCTCCCGATGCAACCCCACCACCTTGTTGCCGATGGCGGCAAACATCCGCTTCACCTGATGGTATTTGCCCTCATGGATGGTCAGGCGCGCCTCGCACTCCCCCAGGATCTCCAGCTGGGCCGGTCGGGTCTTGTCGTCTTCGTTGCGCAGGAAGACGCCGTCGGCAAACAGGGAGATGGCATCCTCACTCACGGGGTCAGCCAGCCAGACATGGTAGGTCTTGGCGCACTCGTGGCGCGGGGAGGTGATGCGATGGGACCACTGACCATCGTCGGTGACCAGCACCAGCCCGGTGGTATCGAGATCGAGACGACCCACCACGTGCAGCTTGCCCATGGCGGGCTCGTCCAGCAGCTGGAAGACGGTGGCATGATCCGGGTCTTCATTGGAGCAGACATAGCCGACCGGCTTGTGCAGCATGAAGTAGCGATTGTGCAGGCTCAGGGTCAGCATGACCCCGTCGAACTCGATCTGGCTCTGCTCGTTGATGTGAAAGGCGGGCTGCTTGACCAGGATACCGTCCACCATCACCTCACCCTGACGGATAAGCTTGCCCGCCTGGGAACGGGTCAAATCGGAACAATCGCAAAGAAATTTATCGAGCCGCATGCACAACCTCGGAGTCCATCATGAAAGGGGCGTCATTATATCGGCCGTGTCCGACAACGCCAGCACTAAGGGGGGCAAGGGCCCACCTGCGGCCATGACGCGACCCCAGGCCGGTGTTAGACTGGCTGTAGAGGGCCCACGTTACGCATAATAAGAATCTCAGGAAGCCGTATGAAGTCGAACACGCCTCATCCCGTTATCCCGGTCAACCAGCTGCAACCGGGCATGTACGTCATTGCCATCACCAGCCAGACCGGCGCCATGGAAATTGCCCAGATGGGGCTGGTCACCAATCGCAAGCAGATAGAATCCCTGATAAGACGCGGCGTTAGCACGGTGAGAGTGGATCTCTCCCGCAGCAAGCTGGCGGGTATCGAGCAAGTCCTCTCCCCTGAGCCCGCCTCCCCCTCCTCCAGC
>NZ_PGCP01000008.1:17509-65866 GCF_002812985.1 Aeromonas lusitana | reverse complement strand
GTCAGCTATCCCCTCGGCGGCTGGCTCTGCCCGGCGGACTTGACCAGGGCGGCGATAGCGCAGGCGCAGACCACAGGACTGCTGCAGGTGGAATATGGCGCCGAGATCACGGCCGTCCACGAGCAAGCGGATGGTTGGCGAGTGGAGAGCCAGGATGGCCGCCACTGGCAGGCGCCGAACCTGGTGGTCGCCGCCGGTCATCGCCTGCCCGCCCTGATCCCCCTCGCCGAGCTGCCCCTCTACCCGGTGCGCGGTCAGGTGAGCCATGTGCCGACCACGGCCAGCCTGAGTCAACTCAAGACGGTACTCTGCTACGACGGTTATCTCACCCCGGCTCACGACGGTGCGCACTGCATCGGCGCCAGCTATGGCCGCAACCAGAGCGGGACTGACTACAGTGCCGAGGAGCAGGTGCAAAACCAGGGGCGGCTGCAAGCCTGTCTGCCGGATCAGAACTGGCCGGGGGAAGTGGATGTGAGCGGCGGCGAGGCCAGGGTCGGGGTGCGCTGCGCGAGCCGGGATCACCTGCCGGTGGCGGGGCCAATCGCCAGATTGGCAGGCCTTGCTGATCACTACGCCAGGCTGCAGTCTGATCCCGATAACGCGGCGCCCCTGCCGCTCTATCCCGGTCTCTATGTGCTGGGGGCGCTCGGTTCGCGCGGTCTGTGCTCTGCGCCCCTGTGCGGGGAGCTTGTCGCCAGCGAGATCTGTGGCGATCCCCTGCCGCTGCCCGCCGATCTGCTGGAGGCCTTGCACCCCGCCCGCTACTGGGTGCGCAAGCTGCTCAAGGGCAAGCCCCTCAACTGAGAGTGTGCGGATCCTTTGGCGCCAGACTGGCGACAATGAAAACGGGCTACCCCTGCGGGTAGCCCGTTTTCATTGATGGCCTGCCAACCAAGTCAACTGCCCTTGGGCCAGTTCAGTCCCAGTTTACGGCCCTGATCTGTCTGCTGGGCCAGGGTGGCGAAGCGCTCACGGGTGCTCGCGAGCGCCGCTTGCCCCTGCTGCCAGCCCTGATATTGCAGGGCGGCGCAATCTTGCGTCACCGGCAACTGGGCAAGCCGGATGCCGAGCTGACTGACGCTCTCCAGCAGTATGTCCTTGTGGCGGCTCTCGTAGTCGAACATGGCGGCCACCAGCTTGTCCCACTTCTGGCGCTCGACGGCGGAGGCCTTGGCCTTGTCCATCCAGTTTGGCACCCGCACCTGGATGCGGGCCGTCACGCGGGCCTGCTCCAGCTCGCAGCGGGCCGCCGTGGGCCTGGTCTGCAACTGCCAGGTGAGCTGATAGCTGGCCTTGCCGATGTGACCCCCGGCGCGATCGGCCCCGGTCTTCGCGATTTGGTGCATCACGGTGGCCACATCGGCCCCTGAGACCCGATAGAACTGGAAATCGACCTTGATATCGGGTGCCACCCGAATACCGGTAAAATGGGAAGTTTCGGCCCCACTCGAGGCGGCATATACCAGGGCTGCCGCCCCCACTATCTTGCTGAAGAGTCCCATCTGTCCGCTGCCTTGCTCCTTGTGAGTCCGGCTTAATTTCAATTAAGAATCAATGAATTAATATTCAAGATGGGAGATTAACCGCGATCCCGAGCCCTGTCACCTGCTGTCGTCGTACCACTTTGGCAAACGCACAAGATGTCGGCACATAGCGCCGCATTAGCATTCAAGACAGGGAGGTAGATCAAAGAAAAATACTACTTTCGAGTTAATAATCAGCACGTTTTTTTGTCAGAACAACTAATAAAGGTCAAATATACGCCAGGTTGGGATCAGCCCGGCACAGTGCTTACCTCGTACTCAGGAACTTAACCTATGATGGAACTCCTAATTGGCACCCTGGTCACCCTGGCCGTGGGTCGCTACATCTTCAAGGGCTACTCGGCCACCGGGGTGCTGCTCAGCGGCGGCCTGCTGCTGCTGGCGATCACCGCCCTGATGGGCAAGGCGGTACTGCCCGCCAGCGTCGCCTCCACCGGCCATGTGGCCACCGATGTGTTCGAGTACGTGCGCTTCCTGCTGGTGGACCGTGGTGGTGGCCTCGGCATGCTGATCATGGTGCTGTGCGGCTTCGCCGGTTACATGAGCCACATAGGTGCCAACACCATATTGGTGAAACTCGCGAGCAAGCCGCTCGGCATCATCAAGTCCCCCTACATCCTGCTGGTCGCCGCCTACCTGGTAGCCTGCGCCATGTCGCTGGCGGTGAGCTCCGCCACCGGTCTCGGGGTGCTCCTGATGGCGACCCTGTTCCCGCTCATGGTCAACATGGGGATCTCCCGCGGCGCGGCGGCGGCGGTGTGCGCCTCCCCTGCGGCCATCATACTGGCCCCCACCTCCGGGGACGTGGTGATGGCGGCCCAGGCGGCCAACATGGAACTCATCGAGTTCGCCTTCAAGCTGACCCTGCCAATCTCGCTTGCGGCCATCGCCGCCATGGCGGTGACCCACTTCTTCTGGCAGCGCTATCTGGATCAGAAGTCCGGCGAGCACAATGCGCCGGTCGCCCCGAGCGATCTCATCACGGACGCCCCCGGCTTCTACGCCATACTGCCGTTCACCCCCATCATCGGCGTGCTCTTGTTTGACGGCAAGGTCGGGCCCAAGCTCGACATAGTCACCATCATCGTCATCTGCTTGGTGCTGGCCGCCCTGCTGGAGCTGGCGCGCAAGCGCAACGGCCGCGAGCTTCTGGACGGCCTGCAGGTGTGCTGGCGCAGCATGGCCGACGCCTTCGCCGGCGTGGTCATGCTGCTGGTGGGGGCCGGGGTCTTCGCCCAGGGGCTGATGGGGCTTGGCTTTATCGCAAACCTGCTGGATCTCGCCCAGAGCTTTGGCACCGGCGGCATCATCATCATGCTGGTACTGGTGGTCATCACCACATTGGCCGCCTTCACCACGGGCTCGGGCAATGCGCCCTTCTACGCCTTCGTGGAGCTTATTCCCCATCTCGCCACCAGCCTGGGTGTCAACCCGGCCTATCTGGTCATCCCCATGTTGCAGGCCTCCAACCTGGGTCGCACCATCTCGCCGGTCTCCGGCGTGGTGGTCGCCTGTGCGGGCATGGGTAACCTGTCGCCGTTCGAGGTGGTCAAGCGTACCTCGCTGCCGGTGGGCGTCGGCCTGCTGGTGGTGATCCTCGCCACCCAGATCCTGGTCCCAGCCTAAACGTCGACCAGATCTGTCACCAGCCCGGCGCCCGCCGGGCTGGTATCTCCCCCCTCCCCTGGAGTAGACTCGGTGCTCTTTTTCTCTAAGGAGGACCGAAATGAGTATTACGGTTCAACTTGCCCACTTCAGTGACTGCCACTCCCATTTCGATGGCGCACCCATGCGCTTCACCCCGGTCGGTGAGTCCGAGTGGCGCACCCAGTGCGGCGGCTATGGCCGCATCCTGAGCAGACTGGACGCCCTGCGTCAGCAAGCGGCGGCCGCAGGCCAGACGTGCCTGTTCCTGCACGGCGGCGACACCTTCCAGGGCTCCCTCTATTTCAACCGTTTCAAGGGCCGGGCCAATGCGGATCTGCTGAGTCGGCTGCGCCCCGATGCCATGGTGATCGGCAATCACGAGTTCGATCTCGGCAACGGACCCCTGGTGGAATTTCTGCGCCAGCTCGATTTCCCGATCCTCGCCGCCAACCTCGACAGCAGCCAGGAGCCTGGCGACATCCCGCTCAAGCTGCGCGGCTTGCCCAACCTGTATGACGCCAGTCGCCCCTGGCACAAGCGCATCATCGACGGCGTTCCCTTCGCCCTGCTCGGTATCACGCTGCCGCAGATGGCCGCCATCGCAAACCCGGATGCCCACACCCATTTTCGCGGCATCGAAGAGACACTCACTCAGACCCTTGGGGAAATCCGGGCCGACGGCATCCGCCACATCATCTTGCTGAGCCACCTTGGCCTTGAGCAGGACAAACGGCTGGCGGCGCGCTTCCCCGAGCTCAGCCTCATCATTGGCGGCCACACCCACAGCCAGCTGGGGGATCTCGCGCCCCTCGGGCTCGCGAGCGAAGGCAGCTATCCGCTGATGGTAGAGGGGGTCGCCATCCTGCACGCCGCCCACAGCGCCCTCTGCCTCGGGGTATGCGAGCTGGAGTTTGATGACAGTGGCCGGGTTAAGCGCAGCGCCGGTCAACTGGAATGGCTGCCCTGGCAGCCCTGGCCCTTTGCCTCACAGCCCCCCGCCGGCCTGCATTTTTGCGAGCCCGCCCCCGAGATAGAGCAGCATCTGGCCAAGCGCTATCGACCCGAACTCGAGACCATGACCCAGCGGGTGGTGACCCGGCTCGGCGGCCCGCTTCATCATCAGCGCCTGCCCGATGCCAGCTACCCCGCCGGCAGCCAGGTCGCGCCCCTGGTGGCCGGTGCCATGTTGGCGGCCGCCCGCGAGCAGGCCGGCCAAGTAGATTTCGCCCTGCACAACGCGGGGGGCGTGCGCTGTTCGCTGGAGCCGGGCCCCTTGAGCGAGGCAGACATCGCCGGACGCCTGCTGCCGTTTGCCATCCCGCTGACCCTCTACCGGGTGCACGGCCATGAGCTGGCCGAGGCACTGGAGGGGGCCATCGACAACGCCACCAACAATGGCGTGGTCGGCAATGGCAGCGGCAGCTTCCCCTACACCGCCGGGGTGCGGTTCAGCTATCGGGCGGACTGCCCCAAAGGAAGCCGGATCACTCGCCTCGAGTGGGAGGCAAGCCCGGGCCAATGGCTGGCGGTCGAGCCGGATGCCATCTATCGCGGCGTCTCCAGTGCCTATACCGCCTCCGGCAAGGAGGGATACACGGCGCTTGCCCGCACCCTGACCCAGCACAATCAGGAGCTCGGCATCACGTTGGCGGATGCCTTTATCCGCTGGGCCCGCCATCTGCCAGAGCTCGCTCCCCTGCCGGCCCTGGTGGAGTACCAAGGCTAGACCGCTGCCCCTGGTGACGGGGATCAGCGAAGGCCCTTCCCCTTGCGGGGGAAGGGCCTTATACGCGGGGCGACCCTGGCTAAAGAGGCAGTCAAAAAACCTGCCATACCGCAATTTATCAGCAGAATAGATATAACAGGCTAGAAGTAGGCCACATAAAGCGATGGTTATTTAAGCTCACCAATATTTTCCACTGCCAAATCGCATAAGAAATGAGAGCCTCGGCAACACTGAGCCCTGCTTTTCGTCTGCCATTGAGGGGTTGAAAACGATACTTTTATAAATTATTTCAAGCACATTCCTTCATCCCATTGCATAGCGCTGCTAGCCTCGGCGACACTAGGCCCCGTTTTTCGCCTCCCAGTGAGGGGCTAAAACGATACTTTTACGAATTATTTCAAGCACCTCCCCTTCATCCATTGCGTAGAACTGCCAGCCTCTGCAACACTGGCCCCGTTTTTCGTCCCCCAGTGAGGGGCTAAAAACGATACTTTTATAAATTATTTCAAGCACATTCCTTCATCCCATTGCATAGCGCTGCTAGCCTCGGCAAGATAGGCCCGCTTTTCGTCTTCCCTGCAGGAACAGGTCACCCATGAATCACACCATCCGCTTTACCCCACAACGCCACAACCCGGGGCTCAAGCCGCTGGTGATCCTGCTCACCGCCTTGATGGCGCTGCTGTTTTGCCTGCGCAACCCGCTGTTCCATGGCATGGCGCCGGGCTTCGATGCCTCGCTGTTCGCCGTGATGGGCAAGATGTGGAGCGAGGGGGGCGTGCTCTATCGGGACATGATCGACATCAAGGGCCCCATGATCTTCGCCCTCGATGCGCTGGGCTACGGGATGGGCGGCTTCTTCGGGATCTGGCTGCTGGAGTGGGCGCTGTGCTGGCTCGGGCTGCTCGCCAGCTGGCAGGCCTTCGCCCAGCTCGGCCTCTCCCTGCGCGCCCGGCTTGGCAGCATGCTGGCCCTGCTGGCGCTCTACGGCACCCGCTACTACTACGGCAACATGACCGAGGACTGGACATTCCATCTGGCCCTCATCGCCCAGTGGGCCTTCATCACCATGCTGCTGGACAAGCGCTTCAGCTGGGGACCGGCCCTGGTGGCGGCCATCACCTTCGCCATCGTCGCCTGGATGCGCACCAACAACGGTGCCTTCTGGGGTGCCTGGTACCTGGTGCTGTTCTGCACCTGGTGCCTGCGCGAGCAGTGGCGCTGCGCCTTTGCCCTGTTGTTTTCCAGCCTGCTGGGGCTGGCGCTGGTCGGCGGCCCGCTGTTTGCCTACTTCCAGCACCATGGTTTGCTGGCCGAGTTCCAGTATTACGCCTTCGGCATCTTCTTCGAGGGCAGCTATGGCAACGGCTTTTCCCCCGAGGTCGGCAGCGTCGGCCTGCTGCGCACCGGCCTCATCATGCTGCTGCCCGCCTTCATCCTGCTGATGCTGAGCCGCCGCCAGGAGTGGTACCTGCCCGCCCTGTCCGCCACCCTGCTCGGGGTGCTGTTCACCCTGGTAGCCAACTCAGTCTCCGGCCATGTGTTCGATCACTACGATGTGCTCTATCTGCAGCTCGGCCTGTTGCCGCTCGCCTGCCTGCTGGATCGCAGCGAACAGCAATCCGATGCGCTTGGGCTGCTCTGCATCTCCCTGGTGGTGCTGACCGCCAGCTGGCTGCTGGCCCAGCAACTCGGCTACGGCTGGAGCACCAAGGAGTGGTCGCTCCCACGGGTGCGGGAAGTGCTTGGTAACAGCCTGCTGTGGGCCCTGCCTGTGCTGATCCTGGTGCCCCTGTGGCGCGCCTGGGATGTGCGCAGCGCCACCCCCTGGCTCGCCTCCCTGGCCATGCTGGCACTGCTGCTCAACAACGCCTGGGAAGGCAACCTGAAGGGCAAGCCGTTCAACCCGCCGGCCCAGGTGCGGGTCGATCGGATCAAGGCCGAGACCACGTCCGCCGACAAGATCTGGGTCGATGGCATACAGCCGCAATATTACCTCTGGACCGATCGCCAGCCGGCGTCCGCCTACCTCTTCTTTGCCAACGTCAACCCGCCCTATGACGTGCGCGAGCGGGTGCTGGCGGATGTAAAACGTCAGGAGCCCAAATTTATCATCGCCAAGCCGGATCGAGTCGCGGACGAGCTGAAAAAGCCGAGCTCCCCCTCCAGCCTCGCCTTCTATCAGTACCTGACGGAGCGCTATGAAGAGGTGGATCCCGGCCTCTATCGTCGGCGCTGACCCGGTACGCTTTGATTGATATGGGGCGAAGGGCCGTCATTGGCAACGATGACGGCCCTTGTCATGAGGGGCGAGAAAGAGTACGAGGGAGACCCGCAGTTTTCAAGCCGGTGCGTCATGATTACAATGACGCTCTTTTTTGATGTGACGAGTAAGAACTCATGGCGGAACTGACCTATCTGGGAGGCTACCCAGAGCCCCTCAAGGCCCAGGTACAACAGCTGATTGCGGCAAACAAGCTCGGCGACGTGCTGGCCAAGCGCTACCCGGACACCCACCTCATCCAGAGTGACAAGGCGCTTCTGGCCTACACCATGGAGCTCAAGAACCGCTACCTCAAGAGCTCGGCCCCGCTCTCCAAGGTGATCTTCGATGGCAAGATCAACGTGATCAAGGATGCCCTTGGCCTGCACACCTATGTCAGCCGGGTGCAGGGCAATAAACTCAAGGCCAAGAACGAAATCCGCATCGCCGCCCTGTTCAAGGAGGCCCATCCCGCGTTCCTGAAGATGATAGTGGTGCACGAGCTGGCCCACCTGAAGGAAAAGGATCACAACAAGAGCTTTTACCAGCTCTGTCAGCACATGGAACCGGACTATCATCAACTGGAGTTCGATCTCAGGCTCTGGCTCACCTGGCGCGACATTGAGCGATCGGCGCGCTGACCCTATCCGGTTTCAAGGAGGAAACATGATCCCATGGCGACCCCTCACAGGACTCGCGATTCGCCATGGCGCCAGGTGCCGTGGGCTGTGTCTCTGGCTGGCCTCCCTGTTATGCCTGCCGACGGCGCTGGCCGCAGAGCGCTGGCAGAGCGACGACTACCTGACCCAGAGCTTTCTCGAGATCGCCATGAAGCGGGAATACGGCCATGAGCAGCATGTGCGCTTCTCCCGCTGGCAGAGCCCCATCCGCCTCAAGCTCATCAACGAATACGGCGACAAGCCACTGCAGGCCGAGGTGGTCAAGGTACAGAGCCAGCATCTGGCCCGGATCACGGGTCAGCCCATCAAGCTGGTGGAAACCAACCCCAACCTCACCCTCATCATGACCCAACGCAAACAGATGGCGAACTGGGCCGGTCGCACCATAGGCAAGGATGGCTCGGTCAAGATCGCCCTCAAGGAGGGGATCTGCCTGGCCAATTTCGCCACCAATGCCCATTTTGAAATCACCCGGGCGACCATCATCATTCCGGTGGATTACAGCCGGGACAAGGGGCGTTTCCTCGACTGCGTGGTGGAAGAACTCACTCAGGTGATGGGGCTGCCCAACGACTCGGACAAGGTATTCCCCTCCATCTTCAACGATCGCAGCGTCGACAGCTTCCCGACCGGGCTCGATTATGTGCTGCTCAAGCTTGCCTACCATCCGGCCCTGCAGGCGGGCATGAACGCCGACGAGGTGCGCAGCGCCCTGCCCATAGCCCTCAAGGCCCTGCGAGCCAACGGCGACATAACCCAAGCCAATCAGAGGGTGCAGATAGAGAGCCTCAAACGCTGGGCCGGGCTGTAACCGGCGCGGCAAGTTGGCTGCGTACTCTTCAACGCTGAATGATCCACCAGGAATGACCCACATTGAGCGTTGAGTGCCGCGGCGCCCCAACAAAGAAACGCAGCCAGGGCTGCGTTTTTTTGTTTCATCAGTGGTGTGCTGACCAAGTTGTCAGCCCCACATGAGCGATGGCGAAGCTGTCAGGTGTCGGCATTTTCCGACTCCGGCATCCAGCTATCGGCGTTTTCCCACACCTCTTGCACCATGGCCTCTGCCAGCTCCTTGTCCTCCTTGCTGGCACGACTGACCGTCAGTGCCATGGCACTGCCCGGTGCGACCCGCACATGCACATCGGGAAACGGCTCGCCCAACTGCTTGAGCAGTTCCTGACGCAGCGCCTCCATGGTCGTGGTGGGGATCTGATGTTTTCTGTCGATGATGATTTCCAGGCGCATAGGATACGTCTCCATGATATATAACTGTATTTTTATACAGTAAAACAAAAAAGTAAAGAGCCCGCCTGCACTTATCCCTCCATCACGCCATCAATCCGTTCATCTGGTACAGATTCGCTCCGTTTCTTCCGGTGACTGTTTCTTGTGGTAAGCACCCAGGTCTGTTCTGCAGACAATAAAAAGTCGTTGATATAAATTCTCATCCGGCGCATCATTTTATTGTTATAACATAACACAAAGGACAATCATGCGCCCCCATATCCACCCCGAATACCGTCAAGTCCTGTTTCACGACCTGACCACCAACGCTCACTTCCTGATTGGTTCAACCCTCAAGACGGACCGCACCAAGCAATGGGAGGATGGCAACACCTACCCCTATGTGACGCTGGATGTCTCCAGCGCCTCTCACCCCTTCTATACCGGCAAGCAGAAACAGGTCGGCAAGGAAGGACAGGTAGCCCGCTTTGGCCAACGCTTCGGTCAATTCTTGAATAAAAACAAGGAGAAGGTATGAAGGTGCTCTCTTCCCTCAAGTCGGCCAAGTCCCGTCATCCGGACTGCCAGATAGTGCGCCGCCGCGGCAAGCTGTTCGTGATCTGCAAGAGCAATCCGAGGTTCAAGGCGCGCCAGCGCTAATCCGGCTGCTGCCTTGTATTGTTTACTACCGCTGGCCCTCTACGGAGGGCCGCTTTCCACCTGACTGGTAATCAAGGTGGGCGAGAATGCCCACAAGATCCCTCCCCTGCCCGTATTCGAGCGGAGTGGTACCTCTGCAATACTCGGTTGACTGACACTCGCGTTGGCAACACCGGTAAGAAGTAGACCTCAATCTCATAGCGAACCTCTTGGTCTTTCACAACCGCCGACAGGTGATGGCATGCAGCAGGAACGGGCGTGGAACGATCTCCGCTACCAGCTCTGTCCTGATGCTCACCAACCCCCCTGCTCTTCCCTGCCAACGGTTAACCCCCTCTTGCAGACCTTCCCTTCTGTTCATCTATGCGACAGCCCTTCTTGTGTGCTCAACCCAGGCGCCTGGCATGGCAGCATCGACGATCCTGCCAGCCCCTACTGATGATCAGCGCGATCAGCCATGACCAAAACCCGTCATCCCGTGTGGAAATCGTGTCAGCCGGTGAACGTCATGTTACTCAAAATAGGTATTTCATGGTGGTTCTGGCCCCCTCCTCGTCGGCTGTTTGCGCTTAATCACACTTTAATGAAATATCGTTTCAATTCATTTGATAGTTTGGTTTCATTAAATAGAATGGCTACATCAAAAAGTGGGAGGGCTTATGTCTATCAAGGTTGCTGTCATCGGTGAGTGCATGATCGAGTTGTCCGAAAGCAAGACGGATATCGTGCGTCACTTTGGAGGGGACACTCTCAACACCGCCGTCTACCTGGCGCGCGCCAACACAGACGCGGACGTGCACTATGTCAGCGCCATGGGGACGGATGCCATCAGCAGTACCATGCTCGACCAGTGGCAGCAGGAAGGGGTCTGTACCGATCTGGTGCAGCGCCTGCCCAACAAGTTGCCCGGGCTCTACCTCATCGAGACCGACGAGCAGGGAGAGCGCACCTTTCACTACTGGCGCAATGACGCGGCGGCCCGTTACTGGTTGCAGGGCGAGGCGGCCGAACAGGTCTGCCAACAGCTGCAGCGCTTTGATTACCTCTACCTGAGCGGGATCAGTCTCGCCATCCTCTCCCCCGCCGATCGAACGACCCTGCTTGAGCAGGTCGCCAAATGCCGCGCTCTGGGGGTAAAGGTCGCCTTTGACAACAACTACCGGCCCCGTCTGTGGGAGAGCCGTGAGGCGGCCCAGCAGACATATAGCGCCATGCTCGCCCTGACCGATCTCGCCTTCCTGACCCTGGACGATGAGTTCGCCCTGTGGGGAGACCAGCATGAGCAGCAGACCCTGGCCCGCACCCAGGCGCTGGGGGTGGGTGAGATTGTCATCAAGCGGGGCGCCGAGCCCTGCCTCATCATGCAGGGGGATCATCAGTGCGAAGTGCTGGCGGTTTCCCTTGCGCCAGAGCGCATCATAGATACCACGGCCGCTGGCGACTCGTTCAGCGCCGGCTACCTCGCCAGCCGACTGGCCGGGCATTCGGTTGCCGCCGCTGCCCGCTACGCCCATCGGCTGGCCAGTACCGTCATTCAGCATCGCGGGGCCATCATTCCCCTGTCAGCGATGCCCGTATCCACCCCTTATCTTCCCAGTGAGGCATCCCATGTCAGCATTGCTTGAAAAACTGTCCGCCCTGAAGATCATCCCCGTCATCGCCATCAAGAACGCCGATGATGCCGTCGCCCTCGGCCGTGCCCTGATGGACAACGGCATGCCGAGCGCCGAAATCACCTTCCGCACGCCGGCGGCCACAGAGGCCATCCGTCAGCTGAGGGCGGCCTTCCCCGACATGATCATAGGGGCGGGCACAGTGCTCACCACGGCCCAGGTGGATCAAGCCATCGAGGCCGGAGTGGACTTCATCGTGAGCCCTGGGCTCAACCCGCGGATAGTCCAGTATTGCCAGGCGCGCGGCGTACCGATGATCCCCGGGGTCAACAACCCCAGCCTGGTCGAGCAGGCGATGGAGCTGGGATTGAGTACCCTCAAGTTCTTCCCGGCTGAGCCCTCCGGCGGCCTCGGCATGCTCAAGGCCATGAGCGCCGTCTACCCGGTTCGCTTCATGCCCACCGGCGGCATCAGCCCCGCCAACGTGAAGGATTATCTGGCCCAACGTTCGGTGTTCGCCTGTGGCGGCACCTGGATGGTGCCCGCCGATCTCGTCGACCAGCAAGAATGGGACAAGATTGGTGCCCTGGTGCACGACGCCGTGGCCACCCTCTGACCCTTATGAGGGCAGGATGACCTGCCCTCCATCACCAAGGCGTACCCCAAGTTCACCCTCTCGTCAGGCGATACCCGCGTGCCAGCACGCGTCGCTTAGGGCGAGTCATGCGAAAAGGATATTCCATTCATGATTATCGGTAATTTGAAGTGCCTCGACACGGCCATGCTGCCTGCCGCCCTGCGGCAATTATTGAGCAGAGACGAGTGCGCCCACCCGCAATTGCTCAATCAGCCAGAGGGTCGATATGAGATCATCGACAATGCGGTCTTCTATCTTATTTCCAGCCCGACGACGGCAGATGAATCAGACATAAAGAGTGAGTTCCACGAACAGTACCTGGATATTCAAGTGCTGTTATCTGGCAGGGAAATCATTGCCACCAGCAGAACCATCACACCCCCGCATGCTTATCAGGAAAGCAAGCCTGACCTCATTTTTGTGGAAGATGACAGGCTCACCACACGCATTGTGCTTGAGGCCGGTGACTTCGCCATTTTTTATCCCGGAGAAGTTCATCGCCCGACCTGCCAATTCGGTGCGCCCGCCAAAATAAAGAAAGCCGTCTTCAAAGTCAGTAAAGATTGGCTCGCCAGCCAATAAACCGTCATCGAACACCACAGTTTTCATTATTGCTATTTATCACTCATGAGGTTGGTATGAAGATCAAACAAACACTGGACAAGATCCCGGGCGGGATCATGTTGATCCCCCTGTTGCTGGGGGCGACCCTCAATACGTTTGCCCCGGGTACTGCCGAATATTATGGCGGCTTCACCAAGGGGATCATCACGGGGACTGTGCCCATCCTGGCGGTCTGGTTCTTCTGTATCGGCGCCTCCATCAATCTGCGCGCCACCGGCACAGTGCTGCGTAAATCCGGCGTGCTGGTCGTCACCAAGATTGCGGTGGCCTGGCTGGTCGCGCTGCTGGCCGCCCACCTCATCCCTGAGCACGGCATTCAGGCAGGCATGCTTGCCGGTCTCTCTACCCTGGCCATCGTCTCCGCCATGGACATGACCAATGGCGGCCTCTATGCCAGCCTGATGAACCAGTACGGCACCAAAGAAGAGTCCGGCGCCTTCGTCCTCATGTCCATCGAATCCGGCCCCCTGATGACCATGGTCATCCTGGGCGCGGCCGGGCTCGCCTCCTTCCAGGGCCATCACTTCGTCGGTGCCATCCTGCCCTTCCTGATTGGCTTCGCCCTTGGCAACCTGGACCCGGATCTGAAGGAGTTCTTCAGCAAGGCCACGGGCACCCTGATCCCCTTCTTCGGGTTCGCACTGGGTAATACCATCAACTTCTCCGTCATCATAGACACGGGTCTGCTTGGGATCCTGCTCGGCCTGGCTGTCATCGTCATCACGGGTATCCCCTTGATCTTCGCCGACAAGTGGCTGGCCGGTGGCAATGGCACTGCCGGGGTCGCGGCTTCCTCCACCGCAGGTGCCGCCGTTGCCAACCCGATGATCATTGCCCAGATGAACCCGGACTTTGCCGCCATCGCCCCCTCTGCCACCGCGCTGGTTGCCACTTGTGTCATCGTCACCGCCATTCTGGTGCCGATCCTCACAGCACTCTACAGCAAGCGATTCTCGGTAAAGGAAGAGACAAGAATCGACCCGGTACAAGCCAAGGCTCGCCGCGCTTGATATAAACACCTGATGGGGAGCCGTATATTCTCCTATCTAACGGCCCCAGGTATATAACATGCCTGGGGGTTTCTCTTTACGGTTCTCTTCTGAACTGGTGATTGCCTCTTCAATTAAAAGACGCCGCCACTTTTATCCATGATGGTTTATCTCTTTCCAAGAGATTAACTATCACCTATCCACACCACTATTATTTTTACAGCCCCTCTCCTTTGTCATTCTCAAAAGACTCAATGGATCATTTAGCTGTTTTTGTAGGGATTGAGCACATATTACCGATGAAGACCAAGAGAAAATAAGCCCCTCCCTGTTACCAAGGCAGAGACACACTCCCCTTAGACAAGGTGAGACCATAACAAGCCATTTGGCCAATGTTTATTTACAGCCAAGAAAATATCCATGTGAGCCTCTATCGCAGATCTATATAGCTTGTGTCAAACGAGATGAAGAGAAGTCTTATTCCCCACTCCCATCTCGATAGGGCGCCGATAGCCATCACGCCGCAAGGGATTGCCCAGGATGGGCAGACATGGATGACTCGGCAACCTTGGTTCTACAATGGCTGCCGAGGTCGTGCCCTGAGGAACGTACCCACAGCAGCTTTCAGAGCTCTGGGTTCAGGATTCAGGATTCAGGATTCAGGATTCAGGATTCTGGGTTCTGGGTTCTGGGTTCTGGGTTCTGGGTTCTGGGTTCTGGCCTCAGATGATAATCCTGCCGGGGGTCCTTATGACAGCTTAACCAAGAAGCGCCGGGCACCATAAGAGGCCGCCTCACAGCAGCTTATAAGATTAGCTTTTCACTTAAAACCAGCAGCATTCTCTTTGTTTAATTAATTACCCAGTGGAATATTTTTGATTTGGTCAGGCCACTTGCCTTGCCACGCGATAATCGATTTACTTGGCCCCCGCCGCCACGGCGAGCGATATAACACCAATAAACATTTTATGCTGAACAAGCAGGATAATTATCCACCCGGATATGACTGCGCAGTTCTTTTGATAGCAGCAGCACTTTCAGACAGGTAGTTCACACCAATGAAACAACAATTAGCACCCAAAGATATCGTCGCTTTGGGTTTTATGACTTTTGCGCTCTTTGTCGGCGCAGGCAACATCATCTTCCCCCCCATGGTCGGCTTGCAGGCCGGTGAACAGGTCTGGACCGCCGCGCTGGGCTTTTTGCTGACGGCGGTCGGGCTGCCCGTCTTGACCGTGATCGCGCTGGCGCGGGTCGGCGGCGGCATAGATGCCCTGAGCCTGCCCATCGGCAAACGCGCCGGCGTGCTGCTCGCCACCGTCTGCTATCTGGCCGTCGGCCCGCTGTTTGCCACGCCGCGCACCGCCACCGTCTCCTATGAAGTGGGGCTTGCTCCCTTCTTTGGTAGCGATGCGACCCCGCTGCTTGTCTACAGCGTCGTCTACTTCTCCCTGGTGATCGGCATCTCCCTCTACCCGGGACGGCTGCTGGACACGGTCGGCCATGTGCTGGCACCGATGAAGATCCTGGCCCTGTCTGTGCTCGGCCTCGCCGCCCTGCTCTGGCCCGCCGGCGGCGCCATCCCCGCCACCGAGGCCTATCAGCAGCTCCCCTTCTCCAACGGTTTCGTCAACGGTTACCTGACCATGGATACCCTGGGTGCCATGGTGTTTGGCATCGTCATCGTCAACGCGGCCCGCTCGCGGGGCGTCGATAACGCTGGCTTGCTGACCCGCTACACCATACTGGCCGGCCTCATCGCCGGCGTGGGCCTGACCCTGGTCTACCTGGGCCTGTTCAAGCTTGGCGCCAGCAGTGGCGAGCTGGTGCCCAATGCCCAGAATGGCGCCGAGATCCTGCATGCCTATGTACAGCACACCTTCGGGGGCATGGGTAGCGCCTTCCTGGCCCTGCTGATCTTCATCGCCTGCATGGTCACCGCCGTTGGCCTGACCTGCGCCTGCGCGGAGTTTTTCTCTCGTCACCTGCCGTTCTCCTATCGCACCCTGGTGTTCGTGCTGGGGGGCTTCTCCACCCTGGTCTCCAACCTGGGGCTGAGCCACCTGATCCAGCTCTCCATCCCGGTGCTGACGGCCATCTACCCTCCCTGCATCGTGCTGGTGCTGCTGAGCTTCACCCTGCGCTGGTGGAACAATGCGTCCCGCGTCGTGATCCCGACCATGCTGATCAGCCTGCTGTTTGGGGTGATCGATGGCATCAAGGGTTCGGCACTGGCAGGTATGCTGCCCGAGTGGAGCCTGCATCTGCCGCTGGCGGATCAAGGCCTCGCCTGGTTGCTGCCCTCCCTGCTGGGGCTGATGCTGGCCGCCATCTACGACAGGCTGCTCGGCCGCGAGTCTGTGACGGTCTACCAGTAAGAGCGCCGCCCAGTAAAACGGGGGAGCAGTGCTCCCCCGTTGTCATTTTCCCGAGCCATTTGGCCACTGAATACCCAGTCCCCATCTCGCTTCCTGCGCCATAGCATCATCAGCAGCGACACGTCCGATAGCCCCTTCAGAGCTCAGACTCTTTCCAATTTGTGCAAGTTTTGCAGCGTCTCTGCCCAGAGAACGACCCCCTGCGGACCTGGTAACCGACAGCCGTTCCGGCAATATCCGCAGGGAATAAAGCGACATCATCCGTACGCTGCCGATTAGAGATGGCAGCGTGCTTGCTGCCAACAGGCTCCCCGCCTCGGAGGTAAAGGTAGAGGTAAGGAGAAGGAATTCGTCAACCAGATGGCTGGCTGCCCAGCAACCAGTGATAGATCTGAGCCACGCCGGAGCGCTGGCTGTCGGGGCGGGCGAGCAGAGCATATTCGTGATCCGTGCTGAGCACAGGGGCAAAGGGCGCCACCAGAGCGCCGCTCTCCAGCTCCTCCGCCACGATCGTGGGATCGCCGAGGGAGAGGCCAAAGCCCTGCAGGGCCGCGTTCATCGCCAAGTCCAGGGTATCGAATAGCTGGCCCCCCTGGGGCTGCCATGGTGTGTTGATAAAGGCGGCAAACCAGTTGCGCCAGTCCCGCCGATCCGCGCTGGCATGGAGCAGGGGCAACAGGGGCAGCTCCTCGAGGGAGCGCTCGAACAAGCGATGCTTGGCCGCGAAGGCCGGGGTGCAGACGGGAGTCAGGCGCTCGCGAAACAGCGGCTGACTGCCCGGGTATCTGGCCTGAGTAGCTTGATAGACGATGGCGAGATCGAACGATTCGCGGGAAAAATCGATACCGTGACTGTGACTGCCACGCACCTCGACCGCCTCCCCGTCGAACGCTTGCAGCCGCCGCAGCAGCCAGCGGCTGGCGCAGGAGGGCACCTTGATGCTGATGGCCTGCTCATGGGGCAAGGCTTGCAGGGCGCTCACCCCCTCCCCCATGCGTGCCAGCCCCTCCCCAATGAAGGGCAGCAAGCGCTCGGCGGCCGGGGTCAGGCTCAGGCAACGGGTGCCGCGCACGAACAGCAAATGGCCGAGCCGCTCCTCCAGCTGGGCTATCTGCTTGCTCACCGCCCCCTGGCTCACGCACAGCTCGTCCGCCGCCAGGGTGAAACTCAGGTGGCGGGCGGCGCACTCGAATACCTGCAAGCCATACAGGGGCAAGTGGCTACGGGGCGGACTCATCAGCATGCAAACCTCAACACTTGAGAAAAACTCATGCATAACATGCCGAATAATCCGTTGTCCGGCAAGGGGCCACGAGGCTAAAAAGGGACATCTTCCACACACATCGGTGATGGCCTCATGTCCTCCCCCCGCATTGTCAGCAAACTGCCCCAGGTGGGCACCACCATCTTCAGCGTCATCGGGGATCTGGCTGCCCGTCACCCCAGCATCAACCTCTCCCAAGGGGCCCCGAGCTTCCCTTGCGCCCCTGATCTCATCCGGGTTACCCATGAGGCCATGCTGGCCGGGGAGAACCAGTACGCCCCCATGACCGGGCTGCCCGAACTGCGCGAGCAGCTGGCGACCAAGATAGCCACCAGCTATGGCCACCACTATGATGCCGGCGAGGAGATCACCATCACCGCCAGCGCCAGCGAGGCGCTGTTCTGCGCCATCACGGCCCTGGTCCATCCCGGCGACGAGGTGATCATGTTCGAGCCGGCGTTTGACAGCTATCGCCCCATGATCCAGCTGCAAGGGGCCACCCCAGTGGTTATCGCCCTCAAGGCGCCGAGCTTTGCCATTCCCTGGGACGAAGTCGCCGCCCGCATCACGCCCCGCACCCGCATGATAGTGCTCAACACCCCCCACAACCCGACCGGCACCGTCTGGCAGGCGGGGGATCAGGAGCGCCTGGCCCTCTTGGTGCGCGGCACCGACATCGTCATCCTCTCGGACGAGGTGTATGAGCACGTGGTGTTCGACGGCGCCCTGCACCAGAGCGTCATCCGCTACCCGGAGCTGGTGGAACGCTCCGTCGCCGTCTTCTCCTTCGGCAAGACCTTCCATGTCACCGGCTGGCGCGTGGGTTACTGCGTCGCGCCCCGCCCCCTGATGGAGGAGATCCGCAAGGTTCACCAGTTCGCCATGTTTGCCGCCGATACCCCCATGCAGTACGGTTTCGCCCACCTGTTGCAGCAACCCGCCCACTATCAGGGGCTGGCCGCCTTCTATCAGCGCAAGCGGGATCTGCTGGTTTCGGCCCTGGCCGATTCGCGCTTCACGCTTCTGCCCTCGGCAGGCAGCTTCTTCATGCTGGCCAGCTACGAGCGCATCAGCGACGAGGCGGACAGCCTGTTCGTGCAGCGGCTCATTCGCGATCACGGGGTCGCCACCATTCCCGTCTCCGCCTTCTATCACGACGCCACGGATCAGCGGGTCATTCGTCTCTCCTTCTCCAAAGATGACGACACCCTGCTGGCGGGCGCCGAGCGCCTGTGCGGCGTCTAGGAGGCACCATGGATAGCGTGCGCGTTGCCGTCTTGCAGATGGTGTCGGGGGATGACCTTGACCACAACCTGGCTCAGGCCGAGTCGCTGCTGCGCCAGGCCGCAGCCGAGGGGGCCGAGTTCGCCCAGTTGCCCGAGTATTTTTATCTGATGCCGGTCGATGAGCGGGCGCGGGTCGCCCTGGCCGCCCCCGTGGAAGCGCATCCCCTGCTCGCATGGGCGCAAGGCTTGGCGCGGGAGCTCGGACTCTGGATCCTGGCCGGCACATTGCCGCTGGCAAGCGAAGAGCCCGGCAAGATGCACAACAGCAGCCTGCTGATCGACCCGCAAGGGGCACTCGCCAGCCGCTATGACAAGTTGCACCTGTTCGGCTTTTGCACCGACAGCGAGCAATACGACGAGGCCGCGACCATGAGCCCGGGCCGGCAGGTGGTGAGCCATCCCCTGCCCTGGGGCCTGCTGCGTATGGGGATCTGTTACGATTTGCGCTTCCCCGAGCTGTTTCGACTTGAGCCTGCCCCCGACGTTATCGCCCTGCCCGCCGCCTTCACCTATACCACGGGCCTGGCCCATTGGGAGCTGCTGCTGCGGGCCCGGGCGGTGGAGAACCTGGCGTTCGTGCTGGCCTCCGCCCAGGGGGGACACCATCCGGGCGGCCGCCGCACCTTCGGCCACAGCATGATCATCGATCCCTGGGGCCGGGTGCTGGCCCGGGTGGAAGAGGGTCAGGGCATGGCCATCGCCACCCTGGATCTGGCCGCCCAGCGCAAGGTGCGCAGCCAGCTGCCGGCACTCAACCATCGCAAGATACCCGTCGGCCCCTAAGGCCGGTACATTCAAGACCATCGGCATGACGCCACAGACGTACAACTGCAAGGGAATGACCATGAAACTCAACACAGCCATGATGCTGGTGGCCCTGGCCACCGCCGGACAAGCCGCCGCCAAACCCCTGGTGATCGCCACCGACGCCACCTATCCCCCCTTCGAGATGGTCGATAGCAGCGGCAAGCTCGGCGGCTTCGAGGTCGAGCTGGCCTACGCCCTGTGCGCGGCCATGAAGACCGAGTGCGAGGTGATCAACCAGCCCTGGGATGCCCTGCTGCCGGGCCTGCAGGTGCGCAAGTACGACGCCATCATGTCCTCCATGAACATCACCGACGAGCGGCGCCAGAAGGTGGACTTCAGCCAGGTCTATTACATGATGCAAAACCGCTTCGTGGGGCGCAGCGACAAGGCCGCCACCTTCGCCGACGACCAGGCGCACTTCAAGGGCAAGGTGATCGCCGTGCAGGAGGGGACGCCCCAGGACAACTTCATCACCGCCCGTTACGGGGAAGTGGCCAAGATCAAGCGCTACGTCAACGCCCAGTCCCCCATGCTGGATCTGCAATCCGGCCGCGCCGATTACACCTTCGGCAACATGGTGCAGCTGAAGGTGGGCTTCCTCGACAAGGAGATGGGCAAGCAGTTCGCCTTCGTCGGCCCCCAGTTCAACGGTACCCAGGACAAGATCCTGGGTGAAGGGGTCGCGGTGGCGCTTCGCAAGAACGACGCCAGGCTCAAGGGCCAGTTCGATGCCGCCATCGACAGCGTCAAAGCCGATGGCACCTTCGATCAATTGCTCAAGAAGTATCAGCTGGAAGACCTGCTCTAAGGCCGGTTGAGTCGCTATAAAAAGACGCACCACAGAATAAAACAACGCCAGTAAATTGACTGGCGTTGTTTTATTCAACTCATAACTAAAATAATCCGTTCGACCCACCTCTCCGGCCAGACGATCCCGGCAGTCTCAGTGATCCTGTTCTTCCCCCGTCCAGGGCAGCCGATCGGCGATGCCCCGGTACAGGGTCTCATAGTCATCGTCAAAATGGTGGGAGCCCGGCAGGGTCAGGGTGGTGACGTTGGGCTGCTTGAGCAGGGGGCAGAGCCGCACCGGGGAGTCGTCATCCGCCCCCTGCACACAGAGCAGCGGCAACGTCTTGATGGCCTTGACCTCGGGCAGGGTGGGATAGTTGCCGGCCTTGTTGTGCACCACCATGTCGCTGACGTGGATCTCAAAATCCGACGCCGTCGAGGGGGAGAGCATCACGGCCCCCACCAGGCTGCTGCGATAGGTATCCGGCAGGCGATTGATGACGAAGGGCACGATTTCGGCACCGAACGAGAAACCCACCAGCAGCCAGTGCTGGCGTCCCCAGCGGGACTGGTAGTCCGAGAGGATCCGCACCAGATCGGCGGTGGCCTGCTCCGGCGTCTTCTTCTTCCAGTAATAGGTGAGCGAACTCCAGCCTACCACCGGCATGCCGTGACGCTGCAACTCGGCGCTGAGCCCCTTGTCGAGCGCAGCCCAGCCGCCATCCCCGCTCATAAACACCACCATGGGCGCCGACGAGGCCTGTGCCACCGGCAGCTCCACCAGCCCCAGATCCATTTTCACTGACGAGGGGGCAGCCAGGAGTGGAAACGCACAACACAACAACAGTAATAACCAGGCTCTCATGACCCACTCCCGTCAATCTTGATGAACCAGCACGCCCGCCCGCTCATCGATAAGGGTAAAAAACAACACTCTGGCAGTAACGACGCAGCGCTCATGACCAACTCCTATTTCTTTACCTGCACATGTTTCATCACACTATTCGTCATCAAACCAAGGGGGCCTCGGCTTATCAGGGAGATCAGGTGGGTCAGGGTCTTGGGCAGCGTCAACCGGCTGGTACAGAGCAGGTAACGAGGCTCCCAGTCGGGGGAGAACTTCTCCTTGTAGCGCCGCAAGCCCTGGAAGTTGTAGAAGCGGCTGCCCCGGGTAAACAGGGTATTGCCGAGCCGGGCCCAGTAACCGCTCAAGGGGTGATCGTTGAAACCGGACATGGGCGCCATGCCGAGGTTGAAGCTCTCATACCCCTCCCCCTTGCCCCACAACAGCAGCTCGACGAACAGGAAGTCCATGATGGGTGCCGCCCCCGTGTCCATGCTGTAGCGCATCAGATCGATGGAGAGGCTCTCCCTGTTGTCGCTGACCCAGAGGTTGGCAAAGCCGACCAGGTTGCCGCCATGCCACACCAGGGCCGCCGGGCAGAGGCTCAGGTAATCGGGCTCGAAGCTGCCCACCGAGAAGCCCTTCTCCTTGCCCTGCTTGCTCCGAAGCCAGGTATCCGAGATGGCCTTGAGCTCGGGCAGCAGGGCAGCAACCTGGCTGGCCTCCACCACCTCGAACGACAGTCCCTCCCGTTTGCCCTTGGCATGACTCTGGCGCAGGTTGCGCAGCCGGCTGCCGGCGAGATCGAATGCTCTCAGATCGACGATGGCCTCCTCGCCGAGCTTGAATGGAATGAGGCCGAGATCCAGATAGAGCGGCAGATAGCGGGCTGATACCTCATAAAACACCGGATTGACGTCGTGCTCGTCACACAGCTCGCGAAACTGCCACAGCAGCTCCTCGATGAGGGCGGCCTGCCCTATGGGATCCCCCATCACTATCCAGCTATTGCCCTCGACCCCGTACATTAAAAACGCCTCCCCCCCTGAGTGGAACAGCAAGGATTTGTCGCCGAGCTGAGCCAGATAGCCGTGACCACCCCCATCGCGCAGCACCAGTGCCTGCGCCCGGGCCAGCTCCTCCTTGTTCGGCTTGTTGCCAAAGACCCGCAAGGGGGCCAGCAACTGGGCCACCCCGACCACCGCCAGCACGGCAACCACGCTGCCCATGGCGCGCAGGCCACGAGAGGCGGCGCCGGGACCGTGAGGTGAGAAGTTGAGCCAGAGGGTGTGTTCGTACTCCACATGGCGATAGGAGAACATCAGCAGCCACAAGGCCCCCAGCAAGACGGCCCCCACCGACATCAGCCAGGCCGGGGTGAACTGGGCATGGAGCAAGGAACCCTTGCGATAAAACAGCGGACGACAGGGGCTGATGACGAGCAGGAAGAGCCCGAGCAGCAGGGCAGATTCCCAGTCAAAGCCCTTGAACAGGGAGAAGAGCATGCCAAGCGCCAGCAGCCACTGGGTGATCCGAAACGCCCCGTCGTGGCGCCGGTAGAGGCTGTGGGCCAGCAGGATCAGTAGCACGCCGCTGACGCTGCCGAGCACATGGGACAGCTCCAGCAGGTGCAGCGGCAGCACCTGCAAGAAGGTTTCAATGCGCTCGCGCATGGTCGGGATCATGCCGGAGCAGAGCAGCAGGGTGCCGGCCGCGAAGGTACCCAGGCTGATGAGGGCCGGCAAGAACTCGCGCATGGCGGTCATGATCCCCTGCAGCCGCTGCCAGCGGGCCCGCTGTTGCAACGCCTCCTGGCTCGCAAACAGCAGCAGGGCGCAGAGGAAGGGCAGCACGTAATAGGCGCAGCGATAGAGCAGCAAGGAGGCCAGCAACTTGTCTACCGGCAGATACTGGGCCAGCAGCAGGCTCATGCTCGCCTCGAACACCCCTATCCCGCCCGGCACATGGGCCAGCACCCCGAGCAGGCTGGAGAGCACGAAGGCGCTGAGCAACACGGAATAGGGCACGCTATCTGCTGGCAGCAGCACATAGAGCACGGCGGCGGCGGCCATCCAGTCGAGCAGGGCGATCAGCAGTTGCAGCAGGCGCAACTTGAATGAGGGCAGGCTCAGCTCGTGCCCGCGCCAACTGAGCGCAGGCTTGGGCCACAGCAGATAACCGAGCACGGCCAGCAATGCCAGGGCGCCGGCCCCTTGCAACAGCCAGTCCGCCCAGAGCGGCCAGCCGGGCAGCAGGGTGCTGGCCTGCCCCAGCAGCAGGGCGCCGCCTCCCCAGGCCAGCAGGCCGAGGAAGAAGGTGATGGAGCAGAACAAGATGACGCGGGCCACCTCCCCCGTGCCGAGCCCGAGCGAGGAGTAGATGCGATAGCGCACCGAGGAGCCGGTCAGCAGCGCAAACCCCAGGGTGTTGGAGAAGGTGTAGGCGATAAAGGAGGTCATCCCGACCTGCTGCCAGGGTAGCCGTCTGCCGACCATGCGCACCGCCAATAGGTCATAGCAGCACAGGCAGGCGTAGCTCAGCAGGGTCAGCAGCAGGGCGCCCCCCAGCTGTGGCAGGGGCTGGGACCAGATGGCCAGCCGGATGTCGTGCCAGTGCCAGAGGTGGGTCAGACGATACAACACGGTCAATGCCGCCCCCAGCAGCAGCAGGCTGCACAGGGGGCCAATCCAGACTAACAGCGAACGCCGCATGCCATCTTCCTGTCGAAAATAGAAATAGTGAAAACACCCCATTGAGCCTACTGGCAAAAACCGTCAGGGTGAAAATATATAGCCCAAATGAGGATGAAAATGGGCGATCCCTCACCCATGCAGGGGTACATCTCAGGGCGAGTCGCCAACGGCCCTATGATTTACCACCGAGTCCTTGGTGAGTGCCATTCATCTTCTGTAACCTTATGTACAGGCAGGTAAAAGCAAATCGGGTGCCAGCTGGCACGGGCAAGGAGGACGAGATGACGGAGTCGGGGCTTGTCAGACGTTTTTCCCAGAACCTCCTGGGGCGGGATCTCGCCGTCGGCGACATCCACGGCTACTTTGCGCTGCTGCAGCAGGCACTGGACGGGGTAGGCTTCGATCCCGCCCGGGATCGCCTCTTCTCCGTCGGCGATCTCACCGATCGCGGGCCCGATTGCGCCGAGGCCCTAGCATGGCTGGCAAGACCCTGGTTCCACCCGGTCTGCGGCAATCACGACGACTACGTCTGCCGCTACCAGAGCTGCGATCTGGACAACTGGATCCAGAACGGCGGCAGCTGGTTCCAGCAACTGACCGAGATCGAGCAGGCCAGGTTCGCCGAGCGCTATCGGGCCCTGCCGCTGGCCATCGAGGTACAGACCCAGGCCGGGCCCGTTGGCCTGCTTCACGCAGACTGCCCGTTCTCCAACTGGCAGGGCCTGCTGGACAAGCTGGATGCCGGGGTGAGCGGCGGCCAGCTGAGGGCCATCAAGAATGTCTGCCTCTGGTCGCGGCGCCGCATCGAGCTGCTGGACGAGAGCGGCGTCGAAGGCCTGGTCGCCCTGGTGGTGGGCCACACCCCGCTGGGGGCCCCGGCGCGCCTCGGCAATGTCCATTACATCGACACCGGCGGCTGGTATCCCCAGGAGGGCGGCTACTTCACCCTGCTGGATCTCCACAGCCTGATCCCGGTGACCATAGGCGCCTCCCGATGAGAAGGCAGAGCACCATGAGCCATTGCCGCCATCGGCTCACCCTGGGCCCTTGCTCATCCAGCACTTTCCAGACGCTCATTAAACCACCGGGCGGGCGGCCTGCGCTTCGTTCTGCCCGCACTATGGTTTACCATGCTGGCAATCGTGGTGCCCGTCACCGCCCACCCAGCCACAGCCCCTTGCGGGCCGTGGCAGCCGCCCTATCCCGGAACCCATGAGCAGACCAGCACAACCCGGCCTCGAGCCCACATTTTACTTCCACGACTACGAGACTTTCGGGATAAGCCCGGCGCGGGACAGACCGGCGCAGTTCGCCGGCATTCGTACCGATGCGGATTTCAACATCATCGGCGAGCCCCTGGTCATCTATTGCAAGCCACCGGCGGATTATCTGCCGGAGCCCGAGGCCTGCCTCATCACCGGCATCACGCCGCAAAAAGCGATGAAGGACGGATTGTGTGAAGCGGACTTCATTCGCCAGATCCACGAGCAGTTTGCGACCCCCAATACCTGCGTGCTGGGCTACAACAGCATCCGTTTCGATGACGAGGTGACCCGCTACACCCTGTATCGCAACTTCTACGACCCTTATGCCTACGCCTGGCAGAACGGCAACTCCCGCTGGGACATACTCGACATGCTGCGGGCCTGCTACGCCCTGCGCCCGGAGGGGATAACCTGGGCCTTCGATGAGGAAGGCAAGCCGAGTTTCAGGCTCGAAAAATTGACGGTGGCCAACGGCGTCGCTCACGCCAATGCCCACGATGCGCTCTCGGACGTGCTGGCCACGGTCGAGCTGGCCAAGCTGGTGAAAAAAGCCCAGCCCAAGCTGTTTGACTACCTGTTTGCCCTGCGCAACAAGAACAAGGTCAAAGCGCTGATCGACGTGGTGACCATGAAGCCTCTGACCCATGTCTCCGGCATGTTCTCCCCCTGGCAGGGGTGCGTGAGCTGGGTGTCGCCGCTCGCCTGGCACCCGACCAACCAGAACGCCGTCATCATGGTAGACCTCACCCGAGACCCCACTCCCCTCATCGAGCTCACCAGCGACGAGATCCGCGAGCGGCTCTACACCAAGAAGGATGAGCTGGGAGATCTCGCCGGTATTCCGGTGAAACTGGTGCACATCAACAAGTGCCCCGTGCTGGCGCCGGCCGCCACCCTGACGGCGGAGCGCGCCGACGAGCTCGGTGTCGATCGGGAGCAGTGCCGCAAGAGCCTCAACCTTCTGCGAGCCCACCCCGAGGTGCGGGAAAAATTGGTGGAGGTATTCAATCAGGAGTTCACGGACAAGTCGGATGGGGATCCCGATACCCAGCTCTACGCCGGTTTCTTCGGCCACGGCGACAAGGCCAGCATGGATCTGGTGCGCGCCACCCCGGCGGATCTGCTGGGGGAGCGGGAATTTGCCTTCAGCGATCCGCGCCTGCCCGAGATGCTGTTCCGCTACCGTGCCCGCAACTGGCCGCATACCTTAAGCGAAGCCGAGCAAAAACGCTGGCGCCTGCACTGTAGCGACTACTTCAGCAGCCGCTTGCCGGACTATGCCCAGCGCCTCGAGGCACTGGCGGAACAGAATCAGGGGAACGAACGGAACTTTGCCATTCTCAAGAGCCTCTATCGCTACCTTGAAGATCTCTGAGATGTGAGCAATTTCACAGTTAAATGTCTGTAAGCTTCTGTTGCCCAAGACATAATGGTGAAAGGAGCCAAGACTCCTGATAGTTTGGTTATTTATATGACAGGCATGGATGCTTGTTTTCCACCCTTGGGGGCCACAGATTTGATGCGTTCAGGATTCTCCGTTGCCGTGCTCGTCGCCTGCGCCCTGCTTCCCGCCAGCGCCATGGCCGGGGTGCGTTTCGAGGTGCCGGACTATCTGCTGCGCCTGCCGGAGCAGACCTACCAGTTGATAGAGAGCAACTTCAGCACCCTCTACCAGCAGACCGACTTCACCCCCCAGATCACCAACAGCTATTTCAACCACTCGGATCTCTACCGCTTCGCCGGCATCCCGCTCGCCATCACGCCCCAGAACGGCTTCCAGATGGAGGTGTTCGGCCAGCTCTACAACAAGTCGTCCCAGATCTACGCCCAGATGAGCGAGGATCTCTCCCTCTATCGCACCCTGCGGGTCGACATGATGGGGGATCAGACCGACGAAGTGGCCATCGGCATGGGGCTCGGCATCCCGTTAAGTGCCCGCCTGACCCTCAAGGCGCTGGTCTCCAGCAACGAGATCCCGGGTTATGGCTCGTCCAACTATGCCGTCGGCATGGAGTGGCACTTCTAAGCAAGGGCTTATCAAGGTGATACGATTGAAAAAGGCTCCCGAGGGAGCCTTTTTATCTGCCTGAATGGCTTTTAGCGGTATAGCATCACCCTGCCTTGCCCTGATTGCAGCACAATTCGCTGCCCCACTGGGTGCTCATCCCAGAAGTCCAGGGCCCCTGCCGGCACCTCGACCTCGAGTTCCTGGTCATTCCAGTTGAACAGGCAGAGCAGCTCGCCGCCATCGGGTAGGGTCACCCGACCACGGGTGAAGCCCATGTCATCGAAGCGGGCCGCCGGGGTGCGCCCCTCGCACAGGGCCAGCAGCTTGCGAAGCTGCCCCGCCTGCACCTCGTCCAGATCCTGCAACCTGTCCCCCGCCAGCACCATGCCGCCGCTCGCCACCAGGGCGGCGAGGTGGAACTGGTAATCCGCCTCGCCGGCCCTCTGGTTCGGCAGGTCCCGCAGGCAGACGCAGTCGGGGTCCAGCGCCCAGAGCCGATCGTTTTGCCAGGCGCGGCAGAAGGCCTCCCGCGCTATCTGGCGAAAACGGGGGCCATGGCGCTCCACGTCGTCGCTCACCCGCATGCCATGCACCAAGCCCAGGCTCGGCCAGATGGGAGCGTTGCAGCCGAGCAGGAAGGCGCCCTCCCCGGCCCCGCGCAACACGGCTGCCATGCCGCGGCGATAGGCCTCGATCCGGGTCGCGGAAGGGTCGTGGAACTGGCCACCGTGGATGGCGCCCCAGAAGTTCGCATCCAGCTTGAAGTAGTGAATGCCCCACTGCTGGCGCAGGGTGCGAAACACCTGCTCTAGGTGGGCCTGCACCTCGGGGTGGGTGCCGTCCAGCACGTACCAGGGGGTGCAGCGCCAACCGCCATAGGTAACCCGCTCGGAGGGGAGCGGCAGGCCGTCATCCCCCTTCACGAACCAGTCGGGATGGTCTTGAAACACCCGGGAGCCGGGCTCGGCGATAAAGGGGGCGACCCAGAGCGCCGGCTCGCAACCGGCGGCGTGGATCTCGCGGGCGAGCGCCGCCACCCCCTGCTCGAATTTGGCAGATGGGATGAGCCAGTCCCCCATCTTGGCCTGATAGCCGTCATCGATCTGCACGTAGTTCAGGGCCGGGAAACGCTCGGCCCGCACCGCCAGGTTCTCGCGAATGTCCGCCGCGCTCACCGCCGCATAGTAGTGATACCAGGAGCACCAGCCGCTGGGTCGGGTCGACACGCTGTCGACCAGGCTGCCGTGCTCGGCCTCGATATGGGTCGCGAGCAACGCCAGCAGCGCCTCCCTGTCCGGTCCCTCCAGGCAGAGCAGGGCTTCGCTCTGCCAGTGCTGGCCGGGGGCCAGGGTCCGCCCCTCGCCGTTCATCAGGATCTGCAGACGGCCGCTCGGATAGAGCCGAAACTCGCCGCCAAAGCGCTGGCAGCTCGCGAACGCCAGCAGCAGCCAGCCCGAGTTTTGCTCCACCAGCAGCAGGTTGTGGACCGTGTGATAGCCCAGATCTGCGCTGATGCGATAGACGCTCGCATCCGGGCAACGCCCGACCGGCTCGGGAGAGCGCCAGGTTCCCATGGTCTGGGCCAGCATCTGGAACCCTTCCCCGTAGATAGCCGCCCCAGGGTCTATGCCGAGATCGCCGTCAAACAGCAGCCAGTCGTGTACCGTCTGGGGGGCGGCGCTGGTGTTGTCCAGCCGCACCCGGCACTGGGGACCATCCCAGGCGGGGGTCTGCAACAAGGGGGAATGGGGGGCAGGATCGGCACACAGCTGGCGCAGCCGGGACAAGAGAGGGGGGGTCGACATGGGATCTCCTTCTTATGGATGGAACGACTCTGGCGCCATTGTATCCCCTATGGGTCAGTTGACCCTGTCCTGCCCCCCCTGCGTTCTGTTAAACTGCGACCTCGCTCACAGTTGCCAAGATGAGGCCCCCGTGCTGCTTCAACGCGCCTTGCTCTACCTTCGTGATTTCATGGTCATCATCGCCTGCCTGCTGGCCGGCAAAGCCCTGGCGGCCCTGCTGCCCTTCGCCTTCCCCGGCAGCATCATCGGCATGTTGCTGCTGTTCGTGCTGCTCTCGATGCAGCTCATCAAGCTGCACTGGGTCGAGCAGGGCGCTGGCCTGCTGCTGCGCCACATGGGGGTGCTGTTCGTGCCGGTGGCGGTCGGCCTGGTGGCCTGGCTCGAACCCCTGCGCCAATCCTTCGGCCTCATCATGCTGTGCGTGGTGCTCGGCATAGTGCTGATCCTCGCCACCGTCGGCCATCTCTATCAGAGGATGAACAAACAATGATGTTCTGGTTTGCCATACCCCTGACGCTCGCGCTCTATTTCGCCACCCGGGCCCTCTATCGCCGCCTGCCCTGGCCCATCATCAACCCGGTGCTGATCCCGACCGCCGTCATCATCGCTATTTTGCTCGCGTTCAATCTGCCGCTGGATCAGTACCAGCACGGCACCTTCCCCATCACGGCCCTGCTCGAACCCGCCGTGGTGGCGCTGGCGCTGCCCCTCTATCAGCAGGCGCGCCAGATCCAGGCCAGGCTCAAGCCCATCCTCGTCTGCACCCTGGCCTCCGTGCTGATCTCGGTCTGCACGACGCTAGTGATCGGCCACGCCATGGGGGCGGATCCGGCTCTGCTGGCATCGCTCGCCACCAAGTCCATCACCACCCCGCTCGCCATGAGCGTCAGCCAGTCGCTGGGCGGCATTCCCGCCATCGCCGCCGCCGTGGTGGTGGTGGTCGGGATCCTGGGGGCGCTGATCGGCTACCCCCTGCTCAAGCTGATGCGGGTCACCGACCCCGAGGCTCAGGGCCTCGCCATGGGGGCCTGCGCCCACGCCATCGGCACCGCTACCTCCGCCGAGAAAGGGGTCACCCAGGGCGCCTTCTCGTCGCTCGCCATGGTGGTGTGCGGCGTGCTCACCGCCGCCGTCGCGCCTCTGCTGTTTGCCATCTATCACTGGCTGGCCTGAGATCGCAAAGGATGCGTGGCATAGCCGCGCATCCTTATCTCCCTCAACTCTGATGGGATTTCTCTTGTTGTTTCTCCGGCCAATCCCAGTACCCACCCCTCATGCCACCGCCCTGTGAGCCGTACCATCTGCGAGCTGACGCACAGATTGCACAAGACAAACGTTTCCTTTAACATCCATCGTCCTTTGCCCACCAAGGCGTGAGCGCGCTCACACAATTCACCGCGCTTGCTCCCTACAATGGCCCCCCAATTGGCCTTTGAGGACACAGTATGCATCCCCGTTTTGCCAAGCCATTCGACACCCTGTCTGCCCCGCTGCAAGCGGCGCTGCGCCCCATGCTGGACGACGGCTTCGCCGCCCGCTTTAGCCCAGAGCAGGTCGCCACCCTGAAAGCCGCCACCGGTCTTGAGGATCGCGCCCTGCGTCTGGCCCTGCTGCCACTGGCCGCCGCCTGCTCGGTCGCCCCCATCTCCAAGTTCTTCGTCGGCGCCATCGCCTGCGGCCTGAGCGGCACCTGGTATTTCGGCGCCAACATGGAGTTCGCCGGTCAGGGACTGTTCCACTCGGTGCATGCCGAGCAATCCGCCATCTCCAACGCCTGGCTGGGTGGCGAGACCGGGATCTCTGAGATCACCGTCAACTACACCCCTTGCGGCCACTGCCGTCAATTCATGAACGAGCTGAGCACCGCCAAGACGCTCAAGGTCTCCCTGCCGGACGATCTCAGCGAGCTGCAATCCTTCCTGCCCCACTCCTTTGGCCCCGCGGATCTCGACATCACGGACGCCCTGATGAGCCCCCAGGCCCACGATGAGTTGGTGCTTGAAACCGACGATCCCCTGTGGCAGGCCGCGCTCGCCGCCGCCCGCCAGAGCTATGCTCCCTACAGCCAGGGCTATGCCGCGGTGGCGCTGCAATTTGCGGACGGTCGCATCTTCTGCGGTCGCTACGCGGAGAACGCCGCCTTCAACCCCAGCCTGCCGCCGATGCAGATGGCCTGCGCCCACGCCGTGCTCAACGGCGAAGAGCTAAGTTCGGTGCGCCGCGCCGTGCTGCTGGAGAACAAATCCGGCCAGATCAGCCAAAAAGATTCAGCCCAGTCCACCCTCAAGGCGCTGGGACGGGTCGAGCTGGAGTACAAGGCCGTCTAAGCCATGGCTTGAACGCAAAAAGGGGAGCCTGTGGCTCCCCTTTTTCATTTGTTTTCTAAATAGTGCGGCGCTTGGCAGTGATTTGATAAATGCCTGCAGGGAGCACTAAACCCCCTCACAGGCCCATCAGGATTCCCAGATGATGCTCTCGCCACCGGCCCAGCGCTCGCCGATGTCCGCGTATTTCTGCTCAAGCAGGTGACGGCGGATCTTCATGGTGGGGGTCAGCACCCCGTTCTCTATGTTCCAAGGGTTCTTCACCACCAGGATGCCGCGGATGCGGGCGTGGGATTCCAGCTGATCGTTGACCCGGTTGCGGGCCGCCTCCAGCTGGGCGTTGACCGCGGCCTTGTCCCCTCGCATGGCGCTCTCGGCCAGCTGCACCAGGGCCACCGGCTGCGGCATGCCGTAACCGATGACGCACAGCTGTTCTATGATGGGCTCCTGCCCGAGCAGCCCCTCGATGGGCACAGGGGCCACATACTTGCCCTTGGCGGTCTTGAACACATCCTTCATGCGGCCGGTGATGGTGAGATAACCTTCCCGGTCCAGCTTGCCCATGTCACCCGTGTGCAGCCAGCCGTCAGAGTCTATGGCCTCCTTGCTGTGCTCGGGATCCTTGTAGTAGCCCAGCATCATGCCGTCGCAGCGGCACAGGATCTCCCCCTCGTCGGAGATCTTGATGGTCACCCCGGGCCCCGCCTTGCCGACCGTGCCTATCTTGTCCGCCCTGAACGGGTAGTTGAGGGTGGAGAAGGCGTGGTTCTCGGTCATGCCCCAGGCTTCGGTGATCTCGATGCCGATGCTGTGATACCACTCGAGCAGGGCCGGCGCCACCGGCGCCGAGCCGCAACCCAGCACCCGCGCCTGATCCAGCCCGAGCCCCTTCTGCAGCTTGCTCTTGATAAGGCCCGAGATGAGCGGGATCTTGAGCAGCAGGGCGAGTTTCTTCTGGGGCAGCTTCTCGTGGATCTTGATGCGGAACATGGCCCACAGCCGCGGCACCGAGATGAAGACGGTGGGACGGCAGCGTTTCACGTCGTTGATAAAGGTGTCGAGGGACTCGGGGAAGGCGATGGTGGCGCCGCTGAACAGGCTGCCGCCATAGATGTAGACCCGCTCGGTGATGTGGGCGAGCGGCAGGTAGGAGAAGCCGCGATCGGCGTCGGTCAGCTCCACCGCTTCCACCAGCTTCTCGCAGGACCAGGCGTAACGTTCCACGCTCAGCATGGCGCCCTTTGGCTTGCCGGTACTGCCGGAGGTGTAGACCAGGCTCAGCAGGGCATCCGGCGCCTGCACCGGGCTATCGGCAATGGGATCGTGGGCCTTGAGCAGAGCGTCCCACTGGTGGGGAGCCGGCATGGTGTCGTAGGGGAAGGCGATGCGCAGCAAGTCCGCCGGCACCCCCGCCTCCTGGCTCTTCCAGTCGTCCAGCTTGCCGACGAAAATCGCCTTGGCCTCGCTGTGGCGCAGCACGTATTCGATGGTATCGACGTTGGCGGTCGGGTAGATGGGCACGCTCACGTACTGCCCCATCTGCATCGCCAAGTCGGCGATGAACCACTGGGCGCAGTTCTTGGAGAGCAGCGCCACCTTGTCACCCGGCGCCAGCCCCAGCTCGCGCAGTGCCGTCACCATGCGCCGCGCCTCGTCGGCAACCTCACCCCAGGTGAAGTCGACGTATTCGCGGTGGATGGTTTGACGAAGGTAAACCCGGTCAGGACACTGCCGCTCCCAGTGATAGAGCATCTCGAGCGGCAGTTTGTTGGCAATGCGTGAGGAGGACATAGTTCAATCCCTGAAACAAAAGGCGAGTCCCATTATTAACCTTTTGATAACACTCAGGGAAGCAGATTAGTCAAACTTCTGTTTGAACTGAGAATGGGATCAAGCTTCCGCCTGCTGCTGCAGTCGCTTCCACATGTCCTGTACCAGCACCTCGTCCTGCTCGGACAGCTCGCCCTGCAAGATGGCCTCATTCAGGCTACGCAGCACATAGCTTTTGACATCCCGCACCAGCGTCTTGCCCTCGAGATCGGCACGGGCCACCGCGAGCGAGATGTGGCCACGCAGGTAACCGCCCGCAAACAGATCGTCTTCGCTGGCCGTGGCGACCATGGCGTCGATCAATCCCAACAATTTGTGCTCAAATTCGTGAATCGTCATGTAACGCAGCCTCGTGTTCCGGGATTGCCGGCAAAAAATTCGGGGGAGTGGAACCGCGATCCGGTTGATCGCGACTCTCTGGCGCCAGGCCAGCCGCATCCTTGATGTCCTATTCCGGGTTGGCCACCGGGTAGATGACCTGATCCTTGTATCCGGTGGTTATCCGCAGATAACCACTTAACGACCGGTTCAGTGCCGGGTCATCGGTATCCACCAGCAGCGGACGGCCTTCGAGTGCCGCCAGCTTGGTCTTGGTGGCGAGCACCTGAATATGGTCTCGCCCGACGGCCCTGATCACCTCTGGACTCAGTTGCTGATTTCCGCGCCCGAACAGATGTCCCTGACCGCCGATCAGGGTAATGATCAGCCGACAGTGACGACCGCGGATCCGGGTCAGGATCTCGGCGGCGGACAGATCCTGCCCGATAAGCCGACCATTTTCCACCAGATCCACACCGAGCAGGGTATTTTCCAGCCCCAGCTCCCCCATACAGGCGGCCACCGTGCTGCCGGACCCCATCAGATAGAGGGTATCGGGCACCATTTCTTCCACCACGCCGGCGGCGAGATCGGCGAGCACCAGCTCCTCGGACTCCCTCCCCCCCTGCTTGGTCGCCTGCACATAGCGCAGATCGCCGGGCACCTGCATCTGGCCATAGTGGCGCGCCCGCACCTTGCCGGCCCGAAACGCCTCCTCGTCTATGTCCACCACCTCGGCGTCCACCAGGCTCAGCAGCTCGCCCCCTATCATGCGCGCAGCCACCCGCCCGCTCGCGGCCGGGGTCACCCCGTAGACCCCGGAGTGGATCTTGCACCCCGCCGGGATGCCGAGCACGTGGCAAGACTCCCCCACAGCCGCGCAGACATCCCGGGCCGTGCCGTCACCGCCGGCAAACAGCAGCAGATCGACGCCCGCCTCCCGCATCAGCTCGGCCGCGGCGCGGGTGTCGGCGGCGCTGCTCGGCGAGGCGGGCTGATAAAGGATGGTATGGGGCAGTTGCAGCGAGGCGGTAAGATCGGCCCCCATCTCCCCCCCAACCGTCAACAGCTCGAAGGCTTGGGTCAGCTCACAGAGCGGCAACAGAGCCTGACGGGCCCGCTCCTGCGCCTTGGGCACGGCGCCCCGCGCCAGTGCCTCGGCCACCACGCCATCGCTGCCCTTGAGACCGACGGCTCCGCCAATGCCGGCCACCGGGTTGATAATAAGCCCTAAACGAAACATGTTTTTCTCCCTCTGCTCGCCGCCATTTTATCTGTTCACCGCTATGGGACAAGCCAAGTCAGCCTGATAGAATGCGCAGTTTCAACCGTCATCCAAAGTTCAACCAAGGTTCAATCATGCTGGAATGGATTGCTGACCCCTCCGCCTGGGTCGCGCTCGCCACCCTGACCCTGCTCGAGATCGTGCTGGGTATCGACAACATCATCTTCATCTCCATCCTGGTGGGTCGCCTGCCAGAGGCCCAGCGCCAGCGTGCCCGCATCCTGGGGCTGGGGCTCGCCATGGGGACCCGCATCCTGCTGCTGCTCTCCCTCGCCTGGGTGATGCGCCTCACCGAGCCGCTGTTCACCGTGCTGGGTGAAGCCATCTCGGGTCGGGATCTCATCTTGCTGATCGGGGGCCTGTTCCTCATCGCCAAGAGTACCCACGAGATCCACCACAGCCTAGAGGGGGCCGCCGACGAGCAGAGCACGGTCAGCAAGGCCGCCGGCTTCATGTCGACCCTGGTGCAGATCGCCATCCTCGACATCATCTTCAGCCTGGACTCCGTCATCACGGCGGTGGGCATGGCGGATCACGTGCCCGTCATGGTGCTGGCCATCGTCATCGCCGTCGGCGTCATGATGTTTGCCGCCAAGGCCATCGGCGACTTCGTCGATACCCATCCCACCATCAAGATGCTGGCCCTCTCCTTCCTGATCCTGGTCGGGGTCGCCCTGATGGCCGAGGGTCTGGATCTGCACATTCCGAAGGGTTACATCTACTTCGCCATGGCCTTCTCGCTGGTGGTGGAGATGATCAACATCCGCCTGCGGGACCATCAGGCCCGCGCCAAGGCCAAATAAGCCAGCCGCTCAAGAGCCAACAAAAAGCGCGACCCCAAGGTCGCGCTTTTTTTATCTGTCTGGAACGGCGAGCAGGCTTGCCGCCCGACGAGTCAGAGTGCGTTGCGGGTGGCCACCGCATCGGCCAGGTTGCGCAGCAGCACCTCGGTATCGGCCCAGTCGATGCACGCATCCGTGATGCTCTGACCGAAGGTGAGCTCACAGCCTTCCACCAGATCCTGGCGCCCTTCCACCAGATGGCTCTCCACCATGACACCAAACACCGCCTTGCTGCCGGCGCGCAGCTGACCGGCCACGTCCTCGGCCACCCGCATCTGGTTCTTGAACTGCTTGCTGCTGTTGGCGTGACTGAAGTCGATCATCACCTTCTGCGGCAGACCGGCCTTGTCCAGCCCCTTCACCACCTCGCTCACGTGAGCGCCGCTGTAGTTCGGCTCGCGGCCACCACGCAGAATGATGTGGCAGTCCGGGTTGCCGGCGGTGGAGACGATGGCGGAGTGGCCGTACTTGGTCACCGACAGGAAGTGGTGGGGAGCACTGGCGGCGCCGATGGCGTCGATGGCCACCTTGATGGTGCCGTCGGTGCCGTTCTTGAAGCCCACCGGGCAGGAGAGGCCGGAGGCCAGCTCACGGTGCACCTGGGATTCGGTGGTGCGGGCCCCGATGGCGCCCCAGCTCATCAGATCCGCCATGTATTGCGGGGTGATCATGTCGAGGAACTCGGAGGCGGTCGGCAGCCCCATGTCGTTGAGATCCAGCAACAGCTTGCGCCCGATGCGCAGGCCGTCGTTGATCTGGCAGCTGTTGTCGAGGTAAGGATCGTTAATGAGCCCCTTCCAGCCCACGGTGGTGCGCGGCTTCTCGAAGTAGACCCGCATCACGATTTCCAGCTCGCCCTTGAGTTCATCACGCAACACCTTGAGGCGCTTGCCGTATTCCAGGGCGGCGACCGGGTCATGGATGGAGCAGGGGCCGATCACCACCAGCAGGCGTTGATCTTCACCGGCCAGGATCTGATGGATGGCCTGACGGGATTCAAACACTGTATTTGATGCGGTCTCGGTCGCCGGAAACTTCTCAAGCACCGCAACCGGGGGCAATAACTCTTTGATTTCTCTGATACGAACGTCGTCGGTTTGATGCTGCATGACAAGACTTCCTGCTAGATGACTGCGATTAAGTGATCTCAATCTAGCCCTCCACCGAGACGGTGTAAATAGAAAATTACATCTCTACATAAAGTATTTTGTAATGGAGTCTTGCAAGTTACTACAATGCTGCTAGCAACGTTCAACACAAAGCAAGAGGCCCGCACTGTGGCGGGCCTCTTGGGTGACAACGAGCGCGGGATCAGACGGCCTGACTGATGCCTGCCAGCTTGTCAAAATAATCCGGGAAGGTCTTGGAGGTACAACCCGGATCATTGATGGTCACCGCAGTATCCGACAGGGCCACCAGGGAGAAGCACATGGCGATGCGGTGATCGTTGTAGGTGTCGATGGCCGCGTGCTTGAGGCTGGCCGGCGGGGTGACAGTGATGTAGTCGTGCCCCTCCTCCACTTCCACACCCAGCTTGCGCAGCTCGGTCGCCATGGCGTGCAGGCGATCCGTCTCCTTCACCCGCCAGTTGTAGATGTTGCGAATGGAGGTGGGGCCTTCGGCAAACAGCGCCGTGGTGGCGATGGTCATGGCCGCGTCCGGGATCTGGTTCATGTCCATGTCGATACCGTGCAGCGGGGCCTGCTCGGCCTCGATGAAGTCGTCGCCCCAGGTGATGCGCGCCCCCATCTTCTCCAGCACGTCGGCGAAGTGAATGTCACCCTGAATGCTGTGCTTGCCGATGCCGGTCACCCGCACCTTGCCCTTGATGGCGCCCGCCGCGAGGAAGTAAGAGGCGCTGGAGGCATCCCCTTCCACCAGGAAGTCACCCGGGCTGACATAGCTCTGGTTGCCCTTGATGTAGAACAGCTTGTAGTCGTCGTGCTCGATGACCACGCCGAACTGCTTCATGATGTGCAGCGTGATGTCGATGTAGGGCTTGGAGACCAGCTCCCCCTTGATGTGGATACGGGTATCACCGGACGCCATCGGCGCCGCCATCAGGAAGGCCGTCAAGAACTGGCTGGAGACGGAGCCGTCGACGTGCACGTCACCGCCCCAGAGCCCCTTGGCATCCACCACCAGGGGTGGATAGCCATCTTTCTTCAGGTACTGGATATGGGCGCCCGCCTCGCGCAAGGCATCCACCAGGTGACCTATGGGGCGCTCCTCCATGCGAGGCTCTCCCCCCAGCATGAATTCACCGGATCCCAGGCACAGGGCGGCGCAGAGCGGACGCATGGCGGTGCCGGCGTTGCCGAGGAAGAGGTTGACCGGCTCTTTCACCGCGAAGCTGCGACCCAGACCGTGCACAGTGCACTCTGTCTTGTCGGCGGAGAGCTTGTACTTGACCCCGAGCTGGGTCAGGGCACCCAGCATGTGACGGATGTCATCGCTGTCGAGCAGGTTGGTCAGCCGGGTGGTGCCACGAGCCAGGGCCGCCAGCAGCAGGGCCCGGTTAGAGACACTTTTGGAGCCAGGCAGATTCACCACCCCGGCCACGCGAGAAATAGGTTCCAAACGCAACGAATTCATAGACTTCCTGTACGACCTCAATTAAATCACCTGACCGGACGTTAACAGCCCCCGCCTTGCGCGGCAATACCGCGCTTGGCACAAAAACCGAGGCGAGCGTACCCGCGGTCAGAACAGAGCAGAAAAACAGACGCCGGGGAGTCCCCGGCGTCTTGCATCATGGGACTGCGCCTCAGCCATGGCGTTTGGCAAAACCGTCCATAAAGCTCACCAGGGCCTTGACGCCCTCCAGCGGCATGGCGTTGTAGAGGCTGGCACGCATGCCACCGACGATGCGGTGCCCTTTCAGTGCCAGCAGGCCGGCAGCCTCAGACTCGGCCAGGAACTGCTTGTCCAGGGCCTCGTTTTTGAGCTGGAACGGCACGTTCATGCGGGAGCGACAGCTCGCATCCACCTTGTTGCCGTAGAAGCTGGAGTCATCGAGATAGCCATAGAGGAAATCGGCCTTCTCCTTGTTGCGAGCCTCCATGGCCGCCAGACCTCCCTGCTCTTTGAGCCACTCGAACACCAGACCGGCCAGGTACCAGGCGTAGGTCGGCGGCGTGTTAAACATGGAGTCGTTCTTGGCGGTGAGCTGGTAATCGAAGATGGAGGGCACGTCGGCGCGGGCCTGACTCAGCAGATCGTCCCGTACTATGGCGATGGCGAGCCCGGATGGCCCTATGTTCTTCTGGGCACCGGCATAGATAACGCCGAAACGACTGATGTCGAGGGGGCGGGAGAGGATGGTGGAGGAGAGATCCGCCACCAGGGGCACATCGCCTGTGGCCGGGATGTCGAACATCTCTATGCCATCGATGGTTTCGTTCGGGCAGTAGTGCACATAGGCCGCATCGGCGCGAAACGCCGGGTTCGGCAGCAAGTGACTTACCCCGTCTGCGTTCTTGGCAACCCCGTCAACGGTCTGGATGTCGCCGTACTTGCGGGCCTCGTCCACCGCACTCGCGGCCCAGACCCCGGTCAGCAGATAGTCGGCTTTTTTATTCACACCACCCAGCAGGTTCATGGGCACGGCGGAGAACTGGCCACGGCCACCGCCGTGCATGAACAGCACCTTGTAGTTGTCCGGCACCGCCAGCAGGGAGCGCAAATCGGCTTCCGCCTTCTCGGCGACCGCCATATAGGGCTTGCCGCGATGGGAAAGCTCCATGACCGAGGCTCCCAGCCCCTGGAAGTTACAAAATTCGCGCTGGGCGCGCTCCATGACTTCTACCGGCAACATGGCGGGGCCGGCACAGAAGTTGTAAATCTGTTTGCTCATGACGCTTTCCGTGAGTGGATGAGAGTAATCGGTGACTTGAACGGTTTTACACGAGAGTCCCCACTCGGGGCAAAGGCTTTTTGGGATCTGGCGCACCCTTTTAGGTCAGTTTCGTTGACCCCAAACAGTAGAAAAGCCCTGAATGGGTCAGGGCTTGCAGAGAACGTGCAGAGAAATGGCCGACTGCTAGGGGCCCTTTTTCACCGCATCACAGCTTGGCGGTGAGCTCGGGCAGCAGGCTGAACAGGTCGCCCACCAGGCCGTAGTCCGCCACCTGGAAGATGGGGGCCTCCGCATCCTTGTTGATGGCGACGATCACCTTGGACTCCTTCATCCCCGCCAGATGCTGGATGGCGCCCGAGATGCCGACGGCGATATAGAGCTCGGGGGCCACTATCTTGCCGGTCTGACCCACCTGCAGATCGTTGGCGACAAAACCCGCATCCACCGCCGCCCGGGACGCGCCCACCGCGGCCCCCAGCTTGTCGGCCAGGGCCTCAATGAGGGCGAACTGCTCTTTCGAGCCAAGCGCCCTGCCCCCGGAGACCACCACCCGCGCCGCGCCGAGCTCGGGGCGCGCGGATCGCACCGCCCGCCGCTCGATGAGACGGGTACGGCAGTGAAGCTCGGGCACGGGCACGCGCTCAACGGTTGCCCCGCCCGCCCCGCCACTCACGCCGGTGAAGGCGCTCGCACGGATGCTGAGCACCTTGACGGACGCCGAGCTCGCCACCCGGGCGATGGCGTTGCCCGCATAGATGGGGCGCAGGAAGGTATCGGCGGATTCAATGCCGGTCACCTCGGAGATCATCTCCACCCCGAGCCTGGCCGCCACCCGCGGCAGCAGATCCTTGCCATGGCTGCTCGCCGCCATCAGGCAGTGCTGATAGTCCCGCACCACCTGGGCCAGCAAGGTGTCCACCCCATCGTTGAGCCCCTCTGCCAGCAGGGGATGTTCGGCCAGCAGCACCCTGTCGACCCCTTGCAGAGTGGCGGCCTGATCACCCGCCTCCGCCAGCCCCTGCCCCAACAGCAAGAGATGCACCTCGCCGCCAAGCTGTTTGGCCGCCGCCACCAGACGGGCGGCACTGTCGGCCAACTGGCCCTGATGATGTTCGGCAATAACCAGTACGCTCATGGCTGCACCTTCACGTCGTTCCCAATCCGTTTCACCGCGCCAGCCCCACCCAAGAGCCAGCCACCCAAAAGCTTGACCATCAAGCGGGCGCTCATGGCAGCACCTTGGCTTCGTTTCTGAGCTTGCTCAGCAGCTCGTCCACCGAGCCAACCCTGACCCCTGCACTGCGCACCGGGGGCGCCATCACCCCGAGCAGCCGGATCTCGCTTTTGGCATCGAGGCCGAGGGCCGCAAAGGGCTGAGTCTCCAGCGGCTTGCGCTTGGCCTTCATGATGTTGGGCAGGGAGGCAAAGCGCGGCTCGTTCAGGCGCAAGTCCACCGTCACCACGGCGGGCAGGGGCATGCCGAGGGTCTCGAGGCCACCGTCTATCTCTCGGGTCACCTGCAACTCTCCCTCTACCAGCTTGATGGCGGAAGCGAAGGTGGCGAGCGGCCAGTCATTGAGGGCGGAGAGCATCTGGCCCACCTGGTTGTTGTCGGAGTCGATGGACTGCTTGCCGAGCAGCACCAGACCCGGCTGTTCCTGTTCGCACAATTTTTGCAATGCCTGGGCCACCTTGAGGGGGCTCAGGGTCTCGTCAGTCACGTAGTGCAGCGCCCGATCCGCCCCCAGAGCCAGGGCATGGCGCAGCTGCTCGGCGGCGGCCTCTGGCCCGAAGGTGACCACAACCAGCTCGCTCGCCAAACCGGCTTCCCGCAGCCTCACCCCCTCCTCCACCGCGATTTCACAAAACGGGTTGATGCCCATCTTCACATTGGCGAGCTCCACATCGGAGCCATCGCTCTTGACCCGGACCTTGACGTTGAAGTCGACGACCCGTTTGACAGCGACCAGCAGCTTCATGTCGGTCATTCCTCGTATCGGTTGAGTGAATCCATTTTGCACTCCCGCACTTTATATGCTGACAAAATGGTTTACGTTTACGTAAACTACCAGCACTACCCTAGGCCAAGTCGAGCACAGAGGCAAGATGGAACGCGAAGCAATGGAATTTGATGTGGTCATCGTCGGTGGCGGCCCGGCGGGTCTGAGTGCCGCCATCGCCCTCAAGCAACAGGATCCCGCACTCTCGGTCTGCCTGCTGGAAAAAGGAGCCGAGGTGGGGGCCCACCTGCTCTCCGGCGCCCTGCTCGACCCCGTCACCCTCAAGGAGTTGCTGCCGGATCGCTGGCAACAGGCACCGCTCGGGGTGGCGGTGAGCGACGATCGGGTACACCTGCTGCAAAGCGAGAGCCGTGCCCTGCAACTGCCCGATTGGGCCGTGCCGCCGCGCATGCACAACGACGGTTGTCACATCATCAGCCTCGGCAACCTCTGCCGCTGGCTCGCCCGGGAGGCGGAAGCACTCGGGGTCGAGATCTACCCCGGCTTCACTGCCAGCGAACTCATATTGGAGGATGGAAGGATAAGAGGGGTGAGCACCGGGGAGCTCGGGCTGGACAGAGATGGCAACCCCAAGGCGGATCACGTGCCCGGCATGGCGCTCTATGGCCGCTACACCCTGTTCGCGGAGGGGGCCCGCGGCCATCTGGGCAAGCAACTCATCAAGGAGTTCAACCTGGAAAGCGGCGCCCAGCCGCAGCACTATGCCATCGGCTTCAAGGAGCTGTGGCAGGTCCCCGCCGACCAGTCCCACCCAGGCCGGGTGCTGCACGGCAGCGGCTGGCCCCTCAATGAGGATGGGGGCAACAAGAGCCAGGGGGGCTTCTATCTCTATCATCTGGAAGGCAATCAGGTGGCAGTCGGCCTCATCGTCGATCTCAACTACCAGAATCCTTGGCTCAGCCCGTTCGACGAGTTTCAACGTCTCAAGCACCACCCCCTGCTCGCCCAGACCCTGCAGGGGGGGGAGCGCATCAGCTACGGTGCCCGTGCCATCACCAAGGGGGGCTGGCATTCACTGCCCCGCATGCACTTCCCCGGCGGCCTGCTCATCGGCTGTGACGCAGGGACGCTCGATTTCTCCCGCATCAAGGGTATTCACACCGCCATGAAATCCGGCATGCTGGCGGCCAGCACGGTCGCCATGAGTTTGCACGGTGGCGACGAGGGAGGGCGGGATCTGGCCGAATTCGGCGATGCCCTGCAGCAGAGCTGGCTGGCGAGTGAGCTCAAGGCTGCCCGCAACTTCGGCGCCGCCCTGCATCGCTGGGGTCCCTGGCTCGGGGGCGGCTTCAACTGGCTGGAGCAGCGGCTCTGGGGCAAGGGCTCCCCCGTGACGCTATTGGACAAGGAGCCGGACTATCGCCAGCTGCGCCTGGCCAGTCGCTGCCAGCCCATCCCTTACCCCAAGCCAGATGGCAGGCTCAGCTTCGACAAGCTCTCTTCCGTCTATCTCGCCAACACTAGCCACGACGAGGATCAGCCCTGCCACCTCAAGTTGCAGGATGCGAGCATACCTGTAGCGGTCAACCTGCCCACCTGGGCCGAGCCCGCCCAGCGCTACTGCCCGGCCGGCGTCTTTGAGATAATAGAGACCGAGATCCCGGGGGCGGATAACCAGCCTCGCTTGCAGATCAATGCGGCCAACTGCATTCACTGCAAGACCTGTGACATCAAGGATCCCAGTCAGAATATTGTCTGGACCCCGCCCCAGGGAGGCTCGGGTCCCAACTACCCCAATATGTGAGGAAACTGGCGACATTAAGGAGACTCAGTGCCAGAACATCGTCTGGACCCCGCCCCAGGGAGGCTCGGACCCCAACTACCCCAATATGTTGGGATATGGCTCAGATAGAACAGCGGTGAGGCGCGGAAACGCGCTCCCCACTCCGCGGCCTTCAGATCCTGGTGACACAAGTCCAAGCACTGAGCAGCGGATCCCCGCTTTCGAGCCCGGATCCGCTGATCCGACCTCGCCGCTTTTTTGAGCGAACAGGCTGAACCCCTGATGAATAGGCCCTGACAAGCGCGGCGCGCCCCTGTATAGTTCGCCGCATTCAGGTTATCCATCGGCCTCGTTATGCTATTTCATGGGATCGCTTTCTGTGCGATCTAGGGCCGCATGAACCTGTGCAACCATCCCTGATTACCCACGACTTCTTAAGGGGGGACAGATGATCACCGCCTACATTCTCAATAACAAGGTGCTGGACATAGTGACGCTCGGGCCGGACGACATAGTCCCCGACAACACTGTCTGGCTGGATGCCTACAAGCCGGACACGGCGGAGCGAGAATGGTTGACGGGCCTGTTCCTGGAGGAGGTACCGGACAAGGAGGAGCTGGACGATATCGAGGCGTCTGCCCGCTTCTATTGGGACACCGACGGTCTGCACATCCACTCCCTGTTTCCCCAGCGGATCGGTCGCGACACCAAGGGTGTTCACGTCTCCTTTACCCTGCGCCACAACCTGCTGATCAGCATCCGCGAGGATGACATCGGCCTGGTGCGCCTGCTGCGTCACTACATGCGCCAGGACCGCCTCGAGGTGGAAGATGCGCTGGATATTCTGCTGGAAGTACAGAATCTGAAAGTAGAATATCTCTCCGATCTCATCGAAGATGGTTACAAAACCCTGGAAAACACCGCGGACCAGATTTTTGAACCGGATCAGATCAATCCCATGCTCAAAGAGCTGATGGCCCAGGAAGAGGCCAATGGCCAGATCCGTCTCTCCCTGCACGATACCCGCCGCGCCCTGCGCTTTCTCAAACGCAGCCTGCGCCAGCGCATGACCAGCGAGCAGAACAAGTGGATCGACGAGATGCTCCACGACGTTGAGTCCCTGCTGCCCCACACCCAGTTCCTGTTCGACAAGATCAACTTCCAGCTGGAGGCCTCCATGGGGGTGACCAATCTGGAGCAGAACAAGGTGATCAAGATCTTCTCGGTCGCCGCGGTGATCTTCCTGCCGCCGACCCTTATCGCCAGCATCTACGGCATGAACTTCGGCCGCATGCCTGAGCTCGCCTGGGAATATGGTTATCCCCTCTCCCTGGTACTGATGGTGATGTCGTCGCTCGGCACCGGCCTCTTCTTCAAGCGCAAGGGCTGGTTGTAAGCCAACCAGGACAAGGGATGTGAATGGGGGAGCCAGGCTCCCCGATTAATTCCTGCCCCTCCCTCACCTTGTAAAGCCCTCCCCCCTGCCCCATATCCCTTGGTATCACTCGCCCAATGCGGAGCAGACCGGGCCCTATGACCCTCTATCCCGAACACCGATATGACGATCACGGTCAGTTGCGTCCGCCGATCTGGTTCTGGCCCATCGCCCTCTTGCTGACCCGCTCGGTCTGGCTGTTTCTGATGGCGGGGGTGACCCGCGAGAGTGGCAGCGAGATCCTGACCCTCTTCTACCCGGATCGGATGAGCCTCTATCTCGGCCTTCTGAGCGACTTGCCCGCCATGCTGGCGCTGCTCGCCTACGGCGGCACTCATCAGAAGACCCACAGCGTCCGTGCCTGGCTCAGGCGCCGCAGCCGCGGCCTGCTGCTCTGCTCCACCCTGAGCGGCCTGACGCTGCAACTGCACAGCCTCAATCTGCAGAAGTGGTCGTTCAGCTGGCCGACCGCTCTGGTGCTGATCGGCAGCCTGTGGGCACTCTGGTATCTGCTAAAGAGCCGCCAACTGCGGGAATACGCGGTCGATGAGCCTCACGTCCAGACGGTGATCGGGGCTGACACTGGCAAGTGATCATGGGCTCGCGCCCATCACAGTGCCCGCAACCCTCATCATTGGCGAGTGACCCGGATCTGCAGGGTCTGGCGCTCACCGCCACTGGCCACTCCGATCTGGGACTGGTTCGAAAGCTCGGCCCCCTGACTGCTCTGAGTGGTGGAGAGCTCCCCCACCGTCAGCCACTCTCCCGGCGAGCCGCTCACCTCGGTGGCGCTCTGGCCGGTCTTGATGTCGCCTCGCTCCAGCCTGACCTGCTCGCTGCTAAGGGCTATCTGCACCCGCTCCCCCACCAGGGTAGCGGTGGCGTAGAGGCCGTTTATCAGCGGTACCATGCCCACCACGCGGCCACCCTGCCAACGGTAGAAGGTGACCGGCTGATAGGAGCCCATCTGCAGCAGCACGGGCCGTCCCGAGAGGCCCCGCACCTGCCAGTTGTCCTGCTGGGTACGCTGATAATCCTCTGCGCCCCCCTCCATCAGCCACTGCCGTTTGGCGTTGTCATTGCCGATGCCCACCCCCAGTTGCTGACTGTTTGACGCCCCCGCCACCCGCCACTCGATGAGCAGACTCTGGGGCGGTTGGTTGAGCTTGGTCAGCAGGGTCTCGGCCTCCTGCAACTGGGCGGAGGTGCCGCTTAGCACCAGCTGGTTGCCCATGGCGCTCACCCCGAGATCCGGGTAGATCTCTTTCAAGGTCTGCACCATGGCCTCGGCCTCGAACACGGGCACCACCTTCACCTCGGCTCGCAGGGGCAAGGCCCAGAGCCCCACGCAGCACCACACCAGGATCCATCGCCACGCTTTCATCATCGCCTCCCCCTTCAAATGCGGTCTCATGACAGTGTGTCATCATCCCCCCCGAGCGCGCCATCGCCGACCCAACCAAGTTATCTGGTCCCTCCATCGCTTAACGATTGCCAGAGCAGATTGGCACTCATTCAGACCCTTATCACCTCGGGCCACAAAAGACTCATAAGAAGATGAAAAAACGCAAATAAAAATGGTTATCATTTGTTGTCACAATAGGATCGCTCGGATACAATTCGGACTCATTTTTTTGAGTCAGCCTCTGATGAAGCCAGATCCTGTCGTCTCCAGCACCCCTGCCACCATCCACCTGGCCCTGCTGATCAACATGCTCTCCATGGGTAGCATGATGATGGTGATGCCCCTTGGCCCGGATCTGGTGACCAGCCTCGGCATGGCGCCGGAGCAGACAGGTTACTTCAGTGGCGGCGCCACCCTGGGGGCGGCACTGATGGGGATCCTGGCCGCTCCCTGGCTCGATCGCTTCAATCGCAAACCCGCCCTGTTGCTGCTGCTGACCCTGCGCTTCCTGCTGCTGATGGCCTGCGCCCTGGTGCAAAACAGCCAGCAACTGCTGGTGCTGTTCATCCTCTCCGGCTGCGTGGCGGGTCCGCTCACCGCCATCCTGATGGCCGCCGTGCTGGATCTGGTGCCGCCTGCCGAGCGGGGACGCCGCCTCGCCTACGTGGGCATGGCGTTTTCGCTGGCCGCCATCCTGGTGGTGCCCGTCGCCCTGACCCTGGCCCAGTGGCTCGGCTGGCAGAGCCCCTTCCTGCTGTTTGGCGCAAGTGGTCTGCTGCTGGCCCTGGTGAGCAGCCGTCTGCTGCCCTCCTTGCCGGTCACTCCTGCCCCCCATGGCAAGGGCCTGCGCCAGCTGCTCGCCTCCCCCCTGTGTCAGGGGGCCCTGGGTATTCTGTGCCTGCAGATGTTCGGCCACTTCCTGCTGATCCCGCACTTTGCGAACTATTTCCAGTTCAACCTGGGCTTCCCCCGGGAGCAGATCGCCGCCCTCTACCTGTGCGGTGGCCTCGCCAGCATGGCCACCATGCGCCTGTGCGGCGGCTGGATAGATCAAGGCCGTGCCCAGGGCGCCATCCTGATCACCAGCCTGGCGCTGGCCCTGGTGACCCTGCTCGGCTTCGCCCTGCCGGTAGGTCTGCCCGTCTACCTGCTGTTTACCCTCTTCATGGCGCTGAGCTCAGCACGCGCCAGCACCACGCTGGCCGTCACGGCGGGCATACCGGCCCCCCATCAGCGCGCCGCCTTCATGTCATTCCAGGGCACTGTCACCAATGTGGCGGCCGGGCTCGGCAGCCTGCTGTCGGCCAGATACCTCGTCTCGGATGAGAGCGGGGCCCTGCACGGTTTCACCGAACTCGCCTCAGTCAATATCGCCTGCGGCCTGCTGGCCTGCGCCGGCGTCTGGTTCCTCATTCGGGGGCTGGAGCGGATAAAGAATAACAATAACCCCGCGTCTGGCACCGCCAGACAAGGAAGTCAGTGAGCAGCCGGACCAGAAGAGCCCGGACCAAATAACCTCTGTTTTTTCATGGAGCTTTAACAATGCAGTTGCAGCACGGCGTATTCAAATTAAACCCCATCCTGCTCTCCCTCGGGCTGATGGCCCTGCCGGGTCTGGCCCAGGCCGAATCGGTCAAGGCCAACGAGACCATGGTGGTCACCGCCACCCAGACCAAGCACACCGAGTTCACCGCCCCGGCCAGCGTCTCCGTGGTGACCCGCGCCGACATCGACAAGATGAACGTGAACAACATCGGCGATGCGCTCAAGCACGTGCCGGGTGTCAACATCATCGCCACCAACCCCACAGGCCGTAACGAGATCAAGATCCGTGGCATGGGCGGCGACTACACCCTGCTGCTGATCAACGGCAAGCGCGTCAACGCCCGTGAGACCCTGGGCAGCGCCTACGGCAACGACTTTGACTTGAGCTCCATCCCCATGGCGGCCATCGAGCGCATCGAAGTCATTCGTGGCCCGGTTTCCTCCCTGTACGGTGCCGATGCACTGGGCGGCGTGGTCAACGTGATCCTGCGCCAGGCCACCGAGAAGACAGAGGCTGCCGTCGGCTACACCCACAGCATGCCGACCAAGGGTGACGGCGGTGACGCCAACCAGGGCAGCGCCTATGTGTCCGGAGCTCTCATCGACAACAAGCTGCTCGGCAACATAGTGGTCGAAGGCTATCAGCGCGATCGCTGGAAGAGCGATCAGTCCAACAACCCGGACGCCGATGCCCTGGAAAAACGCGAAGTGGTCAACGTGCTGACCGGCCTGAAGTGGCTGGTTGCCGACAATCAGGACATCGAATTCGATCTGGGCTACAACCAGAACGACATGGACAGCTACTTCAACAACGTGCCCCGTGCCCCGACCGCGCCGGCCACCCCCCACAACATCCAGAACCTGGATCGCCTGAGCCTGGGCGTGAGCCACAACGGCCGCTGGGAACACTTCGACAGCCGGGTGCGCTACTACTTCGAGCAGATCGATCTGATGGACGATTCTCAGCTCAACGGCGGCGCCGCCGACATCACCCAGACCAACAACACGGTCGACGGTCAGG
>NZ_PGCP01000008.1:0-17457 GCF_002812985.1 Aeromonas lusitana | reverse complement strand
ATGCCCTCTACACCCTGACCGACGAGTGGGTGATCAAGGGCGGCGCCGGCAAGGCGTTCAAGGCACCGACCCTGGCCCAGTCCAGCGAAGGCTTCTCCACCACCGCCTGCCGCGGCGCCTGTCAGGTCATCGGCAACCCGGATCTAAAACCGGAAACCGCGGTCAGCTATGAGCTGGGAACCGCTTACGAGAGCGATCGTTTCGGCGCCGGCGTGACTGGTTTCCACAACGACATCGAGGATCTGATCCAGAGCGATCAGTGGGGCCCTGGCTACCGTCCGACCGTCATGACCTACCTCAACGTCAAGAAGGCCCGCATCAAGGGTCTGGAGCTGACCGGCTGGGTTGACGTGCTGGACAACGTGCAGCTGACCGGTAACTGGACCCTGCTGGACTCCGAGGACAAGAGCACGGGTGAAGACCTGGCCAAGACCCCGGATCACACCGGCAACCTGGGCCTGGACTGGCAGGCAAGCGACGTGGTCAGCGCCAACCTGGCCTGGCAATATGTCGGCAGCCAGATCATCAAGGTACCGGCCCGCAACGCCCAGGCGTTCAAGTCCGAGCACTACCAGACCCTGGACGTCAACACCAACTGGAAGGTCACACCGGCCCTGGACTTCAAGCTCGGTATCACCAACCTGACCAACACCCAGCGTGATCAGGTCGCCACCGACGCCGACTTCATCCTGGAAGGTCGTACCGTCTACGCCGGGGTCGATTACAAGATGTAATTACCCCTTTGTTTCGGGAGCCCAATCGGGCTCCCTTTTTGCGTTTCTACTGCCCCGAATTGAAAGGAGTCCTTGCGTGCTCAGATTCCAAACCCAGCTGTTCTGGCTCACAGTGCTGCTCCTCTTCCTGCTGATTTCTCTGTCACTGGCCACTGGCGCCGGTGTCTATGGTGGCCGCGAGGTCGCCGGTTTCCTCTTGGGCGATCCCGCCTTCGTGGCCGATGAAAAACTCGCCATGATAGTCAATACCCTACGCCTGCCCCGCACCCTGGCCGCCCTGGTAGTCGGTGTCTGCCTCGCGCTTGCCGCCTCCATGCTGCAAAGCGCCACCCGCAACCCCCTGGCCGAGCCCGGCCTGCTTGGGGTCAATGCCGGCGCCGTGTTCGCCCTGGTCATAGGCCTCACCTATTTTGGCGTCGAATCTGCCTACGGCTACCTGCTCTGGTCCGGCATGGGGGCCCTGATGGGCAATATTATCGTGCTTGGCCTCGGCCTCATGGTGGGTCGCTCCAACCCCCTCAAACTCATTCTGGTCGGCGTCGCCCTCTCCGCCACCTTCGGCGGCCTCTCCAATTTCCTGCTGCTTTCGAACAAGGTGGTACTGGAGCAGTTTCGCTTCTGGAACTTGGGGTCGCTAGCCGCCTCCAGCCTCGATTCCGTGCTGACCGTGCTGCCCTTCGCCCTCGCCGCCCTGCTGCTGACCCTGGCCCTGTGCCGCCAGCTCACCTTGATGCAGATGGGGGACAACCAGGCCCAGGCCCTCGGCATCCGGCCGACCCGGGTGCGCATAGGGGTGCTCTTGGCCGCAACCCTGTTCACCGCCTGCGCCATCGCCATCGCCGGCCCCATCGGCTTCGTCGGCTTCCTGGCCGCCTATTGTGCCCGCTTGGTGGAGCCGGTGCGCCTGTCCATCCAGGTGCGCTTCTCCGCCCTGTTCGGCGTCCTGTTCCTGCTCGCCGCCGATGTGCTGGCCCGCTGGCTGCTGCAGCCGTTCGAGCTGCCCAACGGCGTCATTCTCGCGCTGATCGGTGCCCCCGTGCTGATCCTGGTGGTGCGCAGCGGCGGTTTCCGCTCCCTGCTGGCCGTGAAATAAGGAAGCCTCTTATGCATGATCCCGCAACCAAGACCGTACCCGCTACGGCCCTGCCCGCCGGCACCTTCTGCCTGCGCCTGGGCTCCCGTACCCTGCTGCTCGACCGCCGCGCCTGGCTCATCACCCTAGCCCTGGTGCTCGCCTTGGTGCTGTTATCCCTGCTGGCACTGACCCTGGGCTCCGGCAAGCTCACCATGCTGGGGGTGATCCAGACCCTGATGGGGGAAGGAAGTCGCCTCGGCGAAGTGACTGTCTTCAAGATCCGGTTGCCGCGCATCGTCGCCGTGCTGGTGGCGGGCGCCGCCATGGGCCTCTCCGGCTGCCTGGTGCAGACACTCATTCGCAACCGCCTCGCCACCCCGGACATGATAGGGGTCAACGAGGGGGCCTCCTTGGCCATCATCATCTTCTCCCTCTACCTGACCCTGGGCAGCTGGCCCTGGTGGGCGGCGCCCCTCGGTGCCCTGTTCGCCGCCGCCGTGCTCTACGCCCTGTGCAACAAACCGGGGGAACAGGGCTATCTGTTCGTGGTGATCGGCATCGGCGTCTCCGAGCTGATGAATGCCATCGGCCAGTTCGCCATGTCCACCCAGTCCCTGGTACACCTCACCAGCCTCTATCTGTGGAACATGGGCAACTTCGTCGGCCAGGGTTACAGTACAGTGCTGCCGGTGGGAGTGCTGATCCTGCTGATCTGCCCCTGGATTCTGTATCTCTCCCGCGCCCTCGGGGTGCTGCGCCTCGGCCCCACCACGGCCCAGACCCTGGGGGTGAACGTGAACCGGGTGCAGCTCGGGGTGCTGGCCCAGGCCATCGTAGTGGCGGCCCTTGGCACCGCCATCGGCGGCCCTGTGGTGTTCATCGCCATGGCCGCCCCCATCCTCGCCTCCAGGCTCTCCCGGGATCGGGTAGTGCCACTGTGGATAGCCGCGCTGTGCGGCGCCCTGCTGCTCTTGGCGAGCGATACCCTGGTGCGGGTGCTGGCCAGCCCCCACGAGGTCGCCACCGGCATCATGACCCGTATTCTTGGCGGCATGCTGCTGCTGTTCGTGCTCATCAAAGACCGGCAGAAGGCCGACTGATGACGCCATATATTCTGATTAATCAACGACAAGGGGCTCCTCGATGACGCTCACCGTAAACCGCCTTCGTTTCGGCTATCAGCAAAAGCCCGTGTTCGATGACGTCTCCTTCACCATCCCCAAGGGCAAGCTGGTAGGCATCGTCGGGCCGAACGGCGGCGGCAAGTCCACCCTGCTCAAGTTGCTGGCTGGGCAAGAGCAGCCCCAGAGCGGGGAGATCCTGCTCAAGGGCAAGCCGCTTGCCAGCTACGGCATGAAGGCCCTGGCCCGGGAGCTCGCCTACCTGCCCCAGCGCCCCCTGGTGCCCGCCGGCATCTTGGTAGAGCAGTTGGTGCAATATGGCCGTCATCCTCATCAGGGCTGGTTCAATCAGTGGAGCGAAGAGGATGCGCGCATGGTGCGCTGGGCCTGTGAGCGGATGCAGCTGGAGTCCATCTGGCATCAGAGCGCCAGTTCCCTGTCCGGTGGTCAGGCGCAGCGGGTCTGGCTCGCCATGGTGCTGGCCCAGGACGCGGACATCATCTTGCTGGACGAACCCACCAGCGCCCTCGACATAGGTCATCAGACCGAGGTGATGGAGGCCATCCACCAGATCACCGCAGCTGGCAAGACGGTACTCATCGTCATCCACGATCTCGCCACCGCCGCCCGCTACTGCGACGAGCTGATTGCGCTCGGCGACGGCGGCGTTCAGGCCATGGGCCCGGCCAGGGAGGTGGTGACCAAGCCCCTTATCGACCGCCTCTACCAGACCGACGTCGATATACTGCATGCCCCCGGCGATGGCGCCCCGGTGATAGTGCCCCGCAGGCGAACCGAGGCCACGGCGGACCAGCAGCGAGCCTGAACCCAGCAGTAAAAAACCGCCCATCGGCGGTTTTTTTTATCTCTCATTTCTGATGTTTCATCCCCATCAAAGTGCCAGCAGGGTGAGCAGGCCCCCCGGCAGACGCTGCCAATGCAGGGGGCAGTGCCAGCCGGCAGGCAAGTCCGGGGCAAGCGCCGTCTTCAGACTCAGGGTGAGGGTCTGGCCCCCCATGGCCGACCAGCTGGCGTCGAGAAAGTCAAAATAGCGCCCGACCCTGGGATAGAGTGCCTTGAACAGGCTCTCCTTGGCTGAAAACACCAGGGTCAGCCCCTCGGCCAGGCTCAGATCGGCGGCTGCGGCGCCCGCGATCAGCCGCCCCCACTCCTCCTTATCGACGATACCGGGCCAGAGTTGACTCGCTTGCTCTTCTGACAGCCAGGCCTCCAGATCCAGCCCAAGACCCGCTCGGCCAGGGCGCACCGTGCACAGGGCCATGCCCTGCCCCGCCAACTGGCTGTGGCTGATGCTGCCTTCCATGCCCACCGGCCAGCACGGCGCCCGATCTTCCCCTATGGCTACTTCCTGATCTGCCAAGCCAAAGGGGCGCAGGGCCTGGCGCGCCGCCAACCGGCCGGCGAGAAACTCCCCCTGACGCTTGGCCGCGGCTCGCCCCAGCGTATCGGGCAGAACTATCCCCTGCTCGGCAAAGCACGCAGGGGTAAAGGCGGCGGTGTCGAAGCGGATCCGCTGCACCGGCAGGGCAGCGAGCCCGGGCAGGCGCAGCGCATCGGCGTGCAGGACGAAACGGGCGTCGGTGGATAGGGAAGAAAGCGGCATGTAAGGCTCCTGGCATGGGAGCCTGATGGTAACAAAGCCAGCCCGTCCCATGCCACAAATACAAATGACAACGTTTCTCACTTAAAGCTGTGATAGCATGTCCCCGCCCATTTGGGGCCACATAACGTGCGCACGAACAGCCAGTCCCCCCTCCGGGCTGACAGGACTGTGCCCGCCGCATTCACCCATAAGGATGTAACCATGAAGATCTCCTCCCCCCTGGCCGCCGCCCTGATGCTGGCCAGCCTGGTCGGTTTCCAGGCCCAGGCCGGCACTCGCCAGGTTATCGATGCCAACGGCCAGTCCCAAACCGTCCCGGATGCCCCCAAGCGCGTCGTCGTGCTGGGCGAGCTCGACCTGGACACCGCCCTGACCCTGGGGGTGCAACCGGTCGGCACCGTCAACGGCCGCGGCCAGGCCACCCTGCCCCGCTACCTGCTGGACAAGGCGGACAAGGAGATCACCATAGTGGGGGATCTGGACAACCCGAACCTGGAGAAGCTCATCGATCTGGAGCCGGATCTCATCCTGACCGGCCAGACCAAGCCGGAATTGCTGACCCTGCTCAATGAAATCGCCCCGACCGTGGTCACCGGCAACTGGGGTGAGCCCTGGAAGGTCATCTTCCAGCGCAGCGCCCTGGTGATGAACAAGGAGGCCGAGGCCAAGGCCTTCCTCGCCCAATACGACGCCCGTCTGCAGGAAGCCCGCACCAAGCTTGCCAAGCATCAGGGTGAGCAGGTGAGCATAGTGCGCTGGAACCCCAAGGGACCTAGCTACATGCACGGCAGCACCTTCGCCAGCAGCGTGGTGCAGGAGATGGGACTGGCGCGCCCGCCCCACCAGATCGGTGACAAGAGCCCCCACTCTCCGGCATTGAGCCTCGAATCCCTCAACCTGCTGGACGGTGACTGGCTGGTGATCGGCACCCTGAGCGCCAGCGGCGATGCGGTGGATGCCATGAAGCAGGCCGAGCAGACCCCGGCCTTCCAGCAGCTCAGCGCCATCAAGGGCAAGCGCTTCGGCGCCGTGGACGGGTCCCTCTGGACCTCCACCGGCGGCCCCCAGGCGGCCCTGCGGGTGATAAGCGATGTGGAGCAGCTGATGAGCAAGCCGGATGCAGCCCCCATCACCCACTGAGTCACCTTGCTCACCCGAATAGAAAAAGCCCGCATGATGCGGGCTTTTGTTTGGCTGGCTGGTGTTGCCGACTGAGATAGGATCCTCTGGGAGATCCGGCCTGCCGCTCGTGAGACAGGCCAGAAAACGACAACTTACCAATGAATTTTAGTTTCGAAGCACATCTGCGCTATGAAACTCAATATTGGCAGTCTACTTATCCACCATGATTCACTCCGGCAGTGGCAACGCCTTTCTATCGAGTTTCCCGCTGCCTGTCTTGGGCAGGGCGTCCAGCAGCACGATGCGAGCCGGCACCATATAGTGGGGCAGGCTCGCCTGCAGGCCCTTGCGCAGGGCGAGCCGGTTGAGGGTTATCCCGCTTTTCGCCTCCACATAGCCCACCAGCATGGCGTCGTCCCCCTCGCCGATGAGCCGCACCGCCGCCTCCTGCACCCCGGCCTGGCGGCGAAGGCCCGCCTCCACCTCGCCGAGTTCGATGCGAAAACCGCGCAATTTTATCTGATCGTCGCGCCGCCCGAGATAGAGGAACTGATCGCAGCCAAGCTGGCGCACCCGATCGCCGGTGCGATAGAGGCGATGGGTATCCAGGCGCAGGAAGGCCGCCGCCGTCAGGGCAGGCTTGCGCCAGTACCCCTCGCACAGGGCCGGGCTCTCTATGCAAAGCTCCCCCTCCTCCCCTTCATTCACCGGTTGACCCGCGCCATCCAGTACCCAGTGCCGGTAGCCCGGCAGGCTGTGGCCTATGCGGATGCGCCCATCGGCCAGTGGCATGCGCACCTCGCTCACCAGGGACCAGACGGTGGCCTCGGTCGGGCCGTAGCAGTTCCAGAGCCGCTGGGTGCGGGCGCAGAGCTGCTCGGCAAGCCCGGGATCCAGCGCCTCGCCGCCACACAGGGCGGTGAGGCTGTCACTGCCCTGCCAGCCGGCTTTGAGCAACATGCGCCAGCAGGCGGGGGTAGCCTGCAGCCAGTTGATGGAGAAGTCCGCCGCCAGCAGGGCCATCATGCCTGAGGGATCCTTGTTGTGGCCGTTATCCGCCACCGTCAGCCGACCGCCGCCCCAGAGCGGCCCCAGCATCTCCAGCAAGGAGATGTCGAAGGCCGGGGTGGTGATAAAGAGCCAATGGCAGCTGGGTGAGAGGCCGAGCCGCTCGCGGATCCCGTCGAGGAAGCAGAGCAGGGCGCGACGGCTGATGACCACCCCCTTGGGCTCGCCGGTGGAGCCCGAGGTGAACATCATGTAGGCAGCCAGGTCGTCATCCACCTGGGGCCAGGTGCAGGCCTCCCCGCGCAGAACCGCCTCGCTCAGGGCCTCGCCACTCACATGACTCAGGGGGCGCAGAGGGCAGCCAAACTCGGGGCAGCCCTCGACGTCATCACAGAGCACAGCCGAGAGCAGCGCCTGACGGGCGATGCCTTGCAGCCGCTCCACCGGGAAATCCGGCTCGAGGGGCACGAAGGTAAGGCCGAGGCGCAGGCAGGCGAGCAGGCTGGCCACCAAGTCAGGGGAACGGGTCAGATAGAGGCCGACCCGTTCTCCTACCCCTAAGCCACGCAGGCTGGCGGCAATCTGGCCGACCCGAGCGTCCAGCTCCCCGTAGCTCTGCCAGTGGCCGTTCATACCGATGGCGGGGGCGAGCGGCGTTCCCCCCAACACGCGAGCCAGCCGAACACCGAGTCCCTGTTCGCCCTGCCGGGCACTATGGGGGGTATCCCCTTGCCGTGGATTAATGGTTATCGCCGTGGTCATATCACCTCCTCGGGCAGACGCACCAGCCAGTGGTTGAACAGCTGGCTCGGCGAGCCCTGCCCCTTGAGACGTGGCAGGCTCAGCGTCCCATGGCGGGCACAAAATGCCTCGTTGAGGGCCGCCAGCAGGGCGAGCTGCTGCACCGAATCGATGCCAAGCTCGCTCAGATTCTGCTGCCAGCTAGCGCTGTGGCCGCAGTGGCTCTGCCACAGGGCCAGCAGTCGGCGCGCCTCGATCTCAGTCGGCATGGCCTCGCCCACCACCGGCGCAGGCGTCGCCAGAGCGCCAGGCGCCTTGGCATCCGAGAGACGGGCGCTCTGGGCCAGGTTGACCTCTGCCAGCCACTCCAGCTCGGCGACCCAGAGGGCCAGCACGGCTTGTGCACCTCCCTGATCTATCTGCTCGCCGTCGAATTCGAGGCGCAGGTTGAGCTGACCGCCGCGGGCGTTGACCACCAGGGACAGAGGCAGCTCCACCTTCTCCACCACGGCGCCAAACTGCGGTACCAGCTGATGGGGCTCGAGCGTCGCCGGCGGCGATGGCATGGGGTAGTTCTCGAACACGAACAGGCTCTGGAACAGGCGCGGGCCACCCCGGGTCAGGGCCGCCAGGGACTGGGTACCGTGCTGATTCAGGGCAAGCAAGTCCCCCTGCAACTGAGCGATATGCTGCGCCAGGGTCAGGTCGGTGCGCCAATCCAGGGCCAGCGGCAGGCTGTTGATATAGAGCCCGACACTTTGGGTGATCCCCTCGATGGGGAAGTCACGGCCCGGGGTCACGTTGCCCACCAGGGTGACAGGGTCGCCGCAATGGCGGGCGAGCAGCCGATGCCAGGCGTACTGGGCCAAGAGGCCAACGGTGACTCCCAGCTCGCGGGCGCGACTCTCCAGGCGCCCGGAGATCTCGGGGGTCAGACCCTGGCCGCACACCTCGGGGCTCTGCTGGGTGAGGCGTCCGCTCAGGCCGGGTTCGAGTGCCACCCCGAACAGGGCCGACAGATCGTTGGCTCTCGCCAGCAGATCTTCGCGTTTCTGCCAGTAGGCGGCGCTGCTCGCCGACTCGCTTGCGATATGGCGGCCGAAGGCGAGCCAGGCAGTATCCAATGTCACCTCGGACGCGGTCCCTTGTGTCATTGATTGCTGCATCATTGACTGCTGATAGCAGCGATGCACAGATCCCAGTAGCACTGGACCGCTCCAACCATCGAGCACGGCGTGGTGAGCGCTCAGGATCACCTTGTGGTGATCGGGGGCCAGTTTGAAGCAGGCGATGCGCAGCAGGGGAGCCTGAACCAGCGGTATGGGTCTGGTCAGATCCTGCTGACGATAGGCCTGAACCCGTGCCTCGGCATCCCCAAGCCCGGACAAGTCCTCATAGTGGAAGGGAAGCTCGGCCCTCGCCATGATGCGCTGCAACGCAACCCCGTCCGCCAGGACGAGGGCGGCTCTGAGCACGGGCCAGCGGGCGAGCTGGGCCTGCCAGGCAGCGCGATACGTGGCCACATCCAGCACCTGACGATAGCTTATCTCGGTTTGCAGGTGGTAGGCGCTATCCGTGGGCACCAGTGCCCTGTGATGCAGCATGCTCTGCTGCAAGGAGGTCATGGGCAGCAGTGTCTCCACCTCGCCACCAGCCTCTGCCTCGTCCAGCACCCCATCCAGGGTGGATTGGGTCAGAGCCAGCCCCGGGAAGTCGCTCGGGGTGCGGCGCGGTTTGGCTTGCGCGCAGCAGGCGTTCACCAGGGCCTCGATATTGGCCGCAAGGGCAGCCATCAGGGCGTCGCTCGCTTCCTGGTTGAGGGCACCGACCTGGCGCAGGGTGAGGCAGCCGCCGTAGACGCCGCCGTGCAGGCTGATGAGCTCGCGCGGCAGGTTCTGTGGCGCCGAGGGTTGGCCCGGCGCCACCGGCAGGGGCTGCCAGGGGGCCGGGGTGCCTCTGTGGGAGACCCCCAGGTAGTTGAAGACGATGGCGGAGTGAGGCAGCTCCTGACCATGAGGGTGGTGCAGGCGCAGGGCGTTGAAGCCCACCCCCTTGTCCGGCACGGCCCGCAGCCGCTCCTTGGTGTCGCAGACAAGATCGCTCCAGGACGGGTGATCGGCCAGCGCCAGGGGATAGGTGCTGGTGAACCAGCCGAGGGTGCGGTTCACATCCAGCTGCGCATCGATGGCCTCACGGCCGTGCCCTTCCAGCATCACGCACTGTTTGGCGCCATAGCCCAGCTCGCTCAGGGTGCGGGTCAGGGCCGTCAGCAGCAGATCCGGCACCTGGGTCAGGTGGGCCTGGTTGGCCTCATCGATGAGGCGGGCCGTGATCTGCTCATCCAGGCGCAACAGGCTGGCGGCGGCGCGGCCATCGGGGGCGCGCTGAGCCTCCAGCAAGCCTTGCTCGCTGCCCTCCCCCTGCCCCAGCCAGAACGCCAGCTGGGCGGCCTCGCGGGTCGCGTAGGCGGCCAGCCCCTCTCCCCATTGGCGGTAGCTGCTGCCCTTGGCGGGCAAGGTACGGCCCTCGGCGAGACGCACCAGATCCTCGGCCAGGATGCGCCAGGAGACGGCGTCGATGACCAGATGGTGGAAGGCGATAAAGAGCCCCTCTACGGGCTCGGCGTCCACCTCGCTCGCGAGATTGCTGAGCCGTGCCCAGGCCAGGGTCTGGCCCTGCTCGGGGGCAAAGTCCCCCTGCCACTGGGTCAGGCGAGCCTGCAGCTCGGCCTCGTCCAGCTCGGCCGCATCCAGCCGATGCAGGGGCGGCAGCGCCAGCTCGGGCAGATAGCGCTGACCGGTCGGGGTGACCGCCAAACGCAGGGCATCGTGGTGGGCGAGCAGGGTGCTCATCCAGCCCATCAGGGCCTCGTCGTCGATACCGGCTGGCAGGCGCAGTATCACTCCCTGGTTCCAGTGACCGGACTTGGCGAAGCCCTGCTCGAAGAACCAGCGCTGGATCGGGTGCAGGGGGAATTCCCCTTCCAGGATCCCTTGCTCCGTCTGGTGACTGACCGCCTGCTGCTGACCGAGCTGACGGCACAGACGACGCACCGTCTTGGCCTCGAACACGTCCTTCACGCTGCAGTGCAGGCCTGCGTCTCGCAAGCGGGTGGTGAGCTGGATGCTGAGGATGGAATCCCCCCCTAGGCGAAAGAAGTCATCCTCCACGCCGAGAGGCTGCTTGAGCACCGCCTGCCAGATGGCGAGCACCGTCTGCTCCAGCTCGTTTTGCGGCTCGCCCTTGCTCTCCTGCCAGCTGATGGCGGGCAGGCGGCGCAGGTCCAGCTTGCCGTTGGGAGTGAGCGGCATCTCGGGCAACCAGCAGAGGCGCACCGGCACCATGTATTCGGGCAGGCACTCGCCGGTCCGTTGCAGCAGGGCCTCGGCGTCCGGCTCGGGCGCGCCGGCTTGCAGGCAGGCATACGCCAGCAAGCGACCCTCTTGCACCACCACCTTGATCTGGCGGATAGCCGGTTCAATTGCGGCAATCTGGGTCTCTATCTCGCCGGGCTCGATGCGATAACCCCGCAGCTTTATCTGCTCGTCGATGCGCCCCAGGTAGCTGAGGTTGCCATCACGGCGTCTGAGGGCCCTATCCCCGGTACGATAGAGACGATGAACACGGGTGCCAGCGCCACTGACCAGGGTGCGCTCGATAAAGGCTTCTTTGGTGCGATCCGGCAGGTTGAGGTAACCACGGGCGAGGCCGAGGCCGGTCAGGCAGAGCTCGCCGGGTACCCCCACAGGGCAGGGGTTGCCCGCCTCGTCCAGGATCACCGCCTTCAGGTTGTCGATGGGCTGGCCTATGGTGATGGGCTCACCCGGACGCAGGCGCGCGCAGAGCGCGGTCACTGTGCACTCGGTCGGGCCATACATGTTGTAGAGCGCGACCCGGTTGCCCCAGCGCTCCACCAGGGAGCTGGGGCAGGCCTCGCCGCCAAAACCGATGGCCTTGAGGGAACCGAGATCCGCCGCTGGCAGCAGGTTCGCCAGCAGGGCCGTCGGCAAAATCATATGGCTGGCGCCCTTGGCCATGGCGGCGGCGATCACCCCCTCCCCCGGCTCGCCGAAGTGCAGGGCGGCGCCGCAGTAAAGGGGCAGCAAGGTGGTCATGTTGCCCGCATCGAACGAGAGGGACATGCAGTTGAACATGGCGCCACTGGAATCGAGCGCGATGCGCGCCCCGTGATCCGCCATCAGGTTGACCAGGCTGCCCTGCTCCACCATGACGCCCTTGGGCAGACCGGTAGAACCCGAGGTGTAGATGATCTGGGCCAGCATGGCGGCATCGCGGGGAACGGCGGGGACGCTGGTCGGCATCTCATCCAGCGCCAGCTGGTGCAGGTTGTGGTACTGGGCACCCGTGCCCGCCAGCGCCTCGCCAAGGCGCGCGTCCGGCTCGCCCCCCAGTACCAGGCTGATGGCCGCATCGCTTAGGATGTGGGCCAACCGCTCGGCGGGATAGGCGGGGTCGAGCGGCACATAGGCCGCCCCCACCTTCCAGCAGGCCAGCAGGCCAATGACGAAGGCCGACTCCCGCTTGGCCTGCAGGCCGATGGCGGCGCCCGGGGTCACCCCCTGGGACAGCAGCCAGTGGGCGAGCCGGTTGGCCTCGGCCTCCAGCTCGCCATAGCTCAGGCTGCGTGCATCATCGCTCACCGCGAGGGCCGAGGGCTTAGCCGCCACCTGACGCTCGATATGGCAGAGCAGGGTGTCGCGGCTCGGGTAGTCGACGGGCAGGCTCGCGAGCTCCAACCCCAGGGCCCCATCGTCCATGCCCGCTTCCAGGGGCAATTGCCAGATGTCGGTCTCGGGGGCCGCCACCACGGCGCGCATCAGGTGCAGCAGGCGATCGGCATAGGCCTCCAGGGTAGCGCGCTCGAACAGGGCGGTGGCGAACAGCCAGTCCACCCGCACCGAGTCCATCAGCTCGGTCACCTTGACCGAGATGTCGGTCTTGGCGGGCAGCACGGGGGAGGTCTCCTCCACCAGCTCGCAGCCGGGGATGAGATCGTTGAAATCCACCTTGGCCTGATAGACCAGCATGATCTGGAAGATGGGGTTGATGGCGGTAGTGCGATCCGCGCCTATGGCCTCGGCCAGCGCCTCAAACCGATAGATCTGATGGTCAAAGGCAGCGAGATCTTCCTCCCGGCACTGTTGCAGATAGTCGACGAAGCTCGGTCGCCCCTCCAGCCGGGTTCTCAGCACCAGGGTATTGACGAAGAAGCCCACCAGGGACTCAATCTCGTGGCGTTCGCGGTAGGCGAGCGGGGTGCCGATGACCACCTCCTTCTCTCCACTCTGGCGCACCATCAGCAGGGCGAACAGGGCGTGCAGGCCGATGAAGTTCGAGGTGCTGTGACGCTGGCACAGGCGCTTGAAGCTGTCCCACAGCTCGTTGTCTATGGTGGAGAAGACCAGCTCACCGCCGCTGCCCTGATGGGCGGGACGGGGCTTGTCGAGCGGCAAGCCGTGCACCTCAGGGCTGCCCCCCAGGCGGTCCACCCAGAACGGCTTGAACTCGGCGTGATAGTCGAGAAAACGCGGGGAGTTGAACCAGTGGGCGTAGTCCAGGTAGTTGAGCGGCAACTCGGCCACCTGCAGAGGTTCCCGGTTCTGGTGGGCAAGGAAGGCGCGCTTCAAGTCCGCGAACATGTTCTTGACCGACCAGCCGTCGGAGATGATGTGGTGCTGGGTGATCAGCAGCACATGTTCATGAGTCCCCAACCGGATAAGGTTGACCCGGCTGAGATCCCCTTTCGTCAGAGAGAAGGGGCGCCCTATCTCTTCGCGCACCCGGCGCGCCACATAGGCCTCGCGCTCGGCCCGGGGGGCCGAGCTCATATCCTCTATCTGCAGCTTGAACGGGGCATGGGGCAGGATCTCCTGGGCCCCCCTGCCCGCCTCGTCCTTGACGAAGCGGGTGCGCATGCTGGGATGGCGCGCAAACAGGTGATCGAAGGCAAACTCCAGGGCGGCCGTATCCAGCTCGCCGCGCACTCGGAAGTAGACCGGCATGTTGTAGAGGTGGGAGGCCTCTTCGTATTGCTCGATAAACCAGAGCCCGCTCTGGGAGGAGGAGAGCGGCCCCTGCAGGGTGCGCTTGGCCTCCTCACAGACGGTGATGGGGGCCTCGAAAGCAGCGCGGGCGGCCAGGCAGCGCACCAGCTCATCCTTGTGGGCCTTGATTTGGGCGCCGATGGCGGGGGTCACCGCCTCCTTGCTCGACTGGGAGATGAGCTGCCCCTTGTCATTCAGGGCGAGCTTGACCCCCTGACGTTCCAACTGCTTGAGCAGCGTGATCATATTGTTCATCTGTCTTTGAGCCCTCAGGCGCTCAGGGTGGCGCCGCCGTCGACGACCAGATCCTGCAGTGTGATATGGCTGGCCAGATCCGAGGCCAGGAAGAGGACCGTGTGGGCTATCTCTTGCGCCGTCGCAATCTTGTTAAGCGGAATGCCGAGCTTGAACTGATCCGGCAGCCCCTGGATGGTGCGGGCCATGGCCCCTTCATCGGGCAGCATGCCGCGCAGCATCTCGGTATCCGTCGAACCCGGCGACACCAGGTTCACCCGCACCCCGAAGGGGGCCAGCTCCAGCCCCACCGTCTGGGTCAGGCTGGTGACCGCCGCCTTGGAGGCGCAGTAGGCCGCCATCTGCATACGCGGCACATGGGCGGCGTTGGAGCCTATGGTGACGATAGCGCCGCGGCGCTGCCCCTTGAAATGGGGCACCAGGGCCCGCAGCAGGTAGAAGACGCCGCTGGCGTTGACCGCTAGGCAGTCGTCCCAATCGGCATCACTCAGGGCTTCGGTGGGGCCGAGGCGCAACACCCCGGCCCCGTTCACCAGCACATCCAGCCCGCCATCTGCCAGCAGTTGATCGCAGCAGGCATTGACCGCCCCCGAGTCACGAATGTCGAGCACCCGGGTGGCGAAGGGGTAATCGGCATAAGGGAAGGCCAGATCCAGTCCCACCACGCTGGCGCCGGCGGCCACGAACTGCTCGGCCACCTCGCGCCCTATGCCACGGCCGGCACCGGTCACCCAGACCCGCTTGCCACTGAAATTGATGTTCATTGTCTGTTTGTCCTTCATCACCAGACCATCTCCACACTCTCTTCATCCTCGGTCAGCTTGCCGTCGAGGAAGCGGCAGAAGTCGTCGAGGCGCGGGTGATCGAACACGTCGGAGACCTTGACCTGCACCCCGAACTCGGCGCCGAGCCGGTTCACTATCTGTATGGTCTGCAGGGACTGGCCCCCCAGCTCGAAGAAGTTGTCCGCCGGCCCCATGGTGGCCAGCCCCAGGATCTGCTGCCAGATGGCACCGACCCGGTTCTCTGTCTCGCTGCCGAGCGTCAGGGCTTCACCGCCCGCCTGGTACTGGGCCAGCAGGCCCTTGCGATCCAGCTTGTTGGAGCCGGTACGGGGCAGCTGATCGTAGTGGCGATAGTCGGTGGGGATCATGGCGGCAGGCAGCACCTTGGCGAGCTGCGCCTTGATGACCCGGCTGTCGCGCTCGGGGCCGGCCACGAAGGCCACCAGCCGGCGCACGCTGCCCTGGCTGATCCCCTGCACGCAGACCTCATCCACCCCGGGCAGGGCCAGCAACTGGGCCTCCACCTCGCCGGGCTGGATGCGATAGCCGCTGATCTTGAACTCGTTGTCGCGTCGGCCCAGATAGACCAGTCGACCGGCAACCCAGCGCACCCGATCGCCGGTGCGATAGACGGGCAGGAGCTCGGCACCGACACGCAGGGTGCCGAAGGTACCCTGCACGCCACCGACGTAACCGTTGGCGAGTTGCGGGCCGAGCAGCACCAGCTCCCCTTCCTCGGCGGGTTGCTCCCCCGCCCCCAGGATCAGCGCCTGCATGCCGGGCAGCGGCAAGCCGATGGGCAGCTGGGCCTGGGCGGGATCCTCGCCCTGCAGCTCCTGAGTGGTGACCACGACAGTCGTCTCGGTGGGGCCATAGGTGTTGAACAGGCGCACATCGGCGCGTCCCTGACGCTGCCACTGGGCGAGCTGCTCAGGGTAAACCGCCTCGCCACCTATGATGACGGTGGCAAGGTTGGCCGGGATGTGGGCCTGACCTGCGCCCAGCGACACCACCCACTCGTTCCAGAAGGCGGTAGGCAAGTCCAGGTGGGTGATCCCCATCTCTTCCACCCCGGCCGCGAAGGTCGGCATGGATTCGAGCAGGGCGTCGGTGCGCAGCACCAGGGTCGCGCCGGCACTCAGGGTGGCGAACACCTCCTCTATGCTGGCGTCGAAGTTGAAGGGGGCGAATTGCAGCATGCGCGCCCCCTCCCCCAGGTGATAACGGCAGCGGGCGGCGGCGGCGAAGTGATCCAGGGCGTAGTGGCTGACCGCGACCCCCTTGGGCAGGCCGGTCGAGCCCGAGGTGAACATCAGGTAGGCGACCGAGTAGCCATTGGCCGGCTGACAGAGGCGATCCCCGCTCACCAGATCCCCGGCCAGCAGGGTGCGGCCCTCGAACAGGCTGGCCAGCTTGTGGCGATACTCCGCCTGGGTGATGAGGGTCTTGACCTCACCGATGCGCAGGATATGGCCCTGACGCTCCAGGGGCTGCTCGGGATCGAGCGGCACATAGACGGCGCCCGCCAAGAGCACTGCCAGCTGGGCAAAGATGGCCTGAGGAGAGCGAGAGAGCATGACCCCGACCCGCTCACCGGGTTGCACCCCAGCGTTTTGCAGGGCCGCGGCCATCTGCTCGGCGCGGGTCAAGAGCGCTTCGTAGCTAAAGCGGGCCTCCCCCTGCTCCAGCGCTATCTTGTCCGGGGTCTGGGCCGCGAAGTGGCAGAGGGCATCCAGCACGGGGCGCACATGGATCACTTCATGGGCTGGCCCGGTGATTAGGGCCTTGGCCCGCTGCTCTGCGAGCCAGTCGGCCTTGAGGGTACCCAGGGTCAGGGTCGGCTCGGCGAGCCAGCGTCCCAGCAGGGTGAACAGGGTATCGGCGATGCGCGCCAGATCCGCGGTCTGATAGCAGCCAGGGTTGGCATCCAGATCCAGCCTCGGCTGGCCATCGGCCCCTACCTGCACCTCGATGGTGAGATCTTCCACCGGGCCGGCGCTGATGTTGAGGATATGGGCTTCGATCGGCCCGAAGCGACGGGCATGGTCGAACGGCATTATGTTGACCAGGGGGCCAAACAGGCGCTTGTCCCCCCCCACCAGCCCGAGGTCGCGGCGCAGCAGCTCGTAGCGGTAGTGCTGATGCTTGCGCACCCCGCGCTTGGCCTTGGCCACGGCGCCGGCGGCGACCACCAGGCTCATCTCCTCACCGAGCTCGAAAGCCAGCGGGGTGATGTTCATCTGCATGCAGGGCACGGTCAGGGAGGCAGAGCCGATGCGGTTCATCATCATGAGACCAAGCAGGGTCTTCTCCTGACCGCTCGCCAGCGCCAGCTGGGCCGAGAGACCGGCCAGCAGCAGATCCGGCCAGCTCAGCTTGTTGTCATCGACAAAGCCCACCAGGGATTGCCAGAGCGCCGCCGGCAGCGGGCGACTCTCACGGATAAATTCGGCGGCGATGGGAGCGCGGGACTCGCTGAAGGATTTCACCTCGGGCCACTCTTGCAGTTGCTCCTGCCAGAAGGCACGGGCGGTGGCGTTCTTGCCGCTCGAATCCCGGGCCAGCTCCTCGGCCAGCACCTCGTCCAGCAGGCCGAACGGGGATGGCGACGTCATGGCCCCCTCCAGCCCTTCCCCATAGAGCTCGGCGATGCGCTGGAACAGGAGGGTGGTGCCGAAGCCGTCGAGGGCTATGTGGTGCACGCAGCTGTAGAGATAATCTCGCTCGAGCCCACGCAACAGGGCGAAGCGGCAGGGGGATTCCGTGGTCAGCTCGAACGGGCGGCGCAGATCCGCCCAGGCCCAGGCGCGAGCCTCCGCCTCATCACCGCGCGCCAGGTTTATCTCGCAATAGACAGGAGCCAGGGCGTGGCTGACGAAGCAGACCTCATCGCCATTGTCCTCGAAATGGCCCTGCAGGGCCTCGCA
>NZ_PGCP01000007.1 GCF_002812985.1 Aeromonas lusitana | reverse complement strand
GAGTGTGTTAGGCCTGCCGCCAGCGTTCAATCTGAGCCATGATCAAACTCTTCAATTTAAGTTTGGTTGCCTATAAAGGCGGCTCAATGAATTGCTGAAATAAACTGTGACAACTCAGGTCACCCTGAATCGTCTTGGTCACTTCACCAGACATTGAAAATCAAAAATTGTTTTTTGATGCTCGATGCTGTGAGTGCCCACACAGATTGCTTGATTCAAATTGTTAAAGAGCAGGGTCGATAACTATAACCCCCACTGGTTTGCTTTGCAAGCCAGACCAGACGCGCACTGCGCCGTGCTGATGGAGGCGCATTATAGGGATCTGATTCTGCCTGGCAAGCAAAAACCCTGTGTTTTTTTGAGAAAACCGTTCAAGCGTTTAACTAACAACCAGATCGAGCAAATAGCCAGCAAAAACACCTCAAAACGGGCTATCTCTGCGGTAACGCCAGCACTATTGGTGCATCTATATAAGCAGGATTCAGGAGTAGAAACAGAAAAGGGCCCGATGGGCCCTTTCAATCCAGCCATTCAGGCCGATTAGATGGAGAAGCTGGAACCACAGCCACAGGTCGTCGTGGCATTGGGGTTGGTCACGATAAAGCGGGAACCTTCCAGACCTTCGGTGTAGTCCACACTGCCACCGACCAGGTATTGCAGGCTCATGGGATCGATCACCATGGTCACGCCGCTCTTCTCGACGACTGTGTCACCATCATTGATCTTCTCGTCAAAGGTAAAACCGTACTGGAAACCGGAGCAGCCACCCCCAGTGATATAGACCCGCAGCTTGAGCTCGGGATTTTCTTCTTCGGTAATCAAGGTCTTTACCTTGTTTGCCGCCGAATCCGTCATCTGGATTGGCAACGGGGCTTCTGTTACTGCACTCATCACTGACCTCACAACCGTTAAATCCACTAAGGTGGAAACTGCGAAATTATCCAATACCCGACCATTCAGTTCAAGTATTCACCATGCATCTTACTGAACGACAGGCAAAGGGGCAGGCTGGGCCACCAGCGGTTTGAGCACGTCACTCCATTCGGTCAGCAACTCCTGGGCCGGTTGGCGCCCCTCTTTGGCGATGGTGACACGCACCCGATCCGGGATGAAGCCTTCTGGTAACTGCCAGTTCCCCTCCAACAGCTGGAAGTAACGCAAGGCGTAGCGCCCCTCTCCCACCTTCATGCCGAGATCCCGGCTGCTGAGGGTCTTGGGCTGGTCGGCCAAGCTCCCTTCTACCTTTATCTGGACCTGGCCGCGGAACAGTTCCCGCTTCTTGGCGGGCTGGGTCAGAGCCAGACGATAGTGGTAACGGCCCGGTACACTGGTCTCCTGCAGGGTCAGGTTGTCGATGACTACCCCGACCTGATCACCGGTGGGCCGCATGATCCGCTGGAAGAAGGCCAGCTGGCGCTTTTGCTCCTGCACCTGCGCTTCTTGATCCTTGAGGGTCTGCTGCAACTGCTCAAAGGCCGCCTTCTGGGTCGCCAGCTGGGTATCCTTGACCCCCAGATCCGTCTTGAGCTGACCAATCGCCTTGCTCTGGCGCTCCAGGGTCTCTTGCTGCACCGTCAGCAGGCTGCTCTGGGCCAGCTCCTGCCGATTCCCGGCGAAATAACCGATGCTCACCCCCACTATCAGTAGTACCAATACCTTCACGATCTGGGACATAGGGCCTCTTCTATTACCACGCCACCTGCGGCCACTCTTCCTTCACTATACGCGACATCAGCGAATTGATGCGGACAAACAAGGAGTTAACCGGCAGTCACACTGCTCTCTCCCCGCTTTTGACGCGCAGCCAGCCGTAAAGTTCGCTCCAGGATCTGGGAATAGATGGGGCGTCCACCCAGCCATTGGGCCACCAGGGTCGCTCCCAGGGTGGTGATCATCATGGGCAGGATCAGCTGATAGTTGTCGGTCATCTCGGTCACCAGCACTATGCCGGTGATGGGAGCGCGTACCGTGGCGGCAAACAGCGCCCCCATGCCGGCGATGGCGAAGGCACCGGGCTCTATGCCGAGTTCGGGGAAGGCGGCATGGAAGATATGGCCGAAGACCACCCCGAACAGGGTACCCAGGGCCAGGGTGGGCGCAAAGACGCCGCCGGGGGCGCCGGAGCAGAAACAGATGAGCGTCGCGATGAGCCGTACCGAGAAAATGAGAAACAGGGTCGCCATCGCATACTCGTTGCCCATCAGGTGCGGGATCAGCTCGGTGCCGCCACCGGTGAGGGAGGGGGCGAACAGCGACAGCACACCGAAGGTACCCGCCACCAGCATGCCGATGGCGACGAAGCGGTGGCGCTTATTCTGATGCAGGGCCAGGTAGCCATCCTGACAGGCGAGCACCAACTTGTTGAACACGAAGCCCAGCACGCCGAAGGTGCAGCCCATGAAGAGGAACAGCCAGAGCGCCTTCAGCTCGGGAGCATCGTAATGGGGCAGGCTTATCACAGGTGCCTGCCCCTTCATGTTTTGCAGCATCAGGGTCGCCATGACGGCGGAGATCCCCACCGCCTTGATGGCGAGGAAGGAGTAACGGAACTGGGGTCGCATCTCCTCCATCACGAACAGGATCCCGGCAAGGGGCGCGTTGAAGGCGGCGGCGAGACCACCGGCGGCTCCGGCAGCCAACAGGGCATGGCCATGCTCCTTGGGCAGCCGGAAGATATCCGCCACCATCTTGCCGAGGTTGCCGCCGATCTGCACCGAGGGCCCCTCCCGTCCCAACACCATGCCTGAGCTCAGGGTACAGATGCCGCCGAAGAACTTGACCGGCAGCACCCGCCACCAGCGCACCGGCCGCAGATCGTCCATGGCCCCTTCAATTTCGGGGATGCCGGAGCCCCCCGCCTCGGGGGCGAAGGTATGAGTGAGGAAATAGCCGACGAAGCCGAGCAGGGCGCTGAAACCAAATCCCAGCGCGATGAGCTGCCACCAGGGGCGGTCCGCCAGCAGGTTGACCCGCTGCGCCATCACCCAGTGCACACCCGATTCGAACAGCCCGCACACCAGACCGGCCAGGAGACCCACCAGGGCCGCCAGCAGCAACACCAGCAGGGGCATTTTATCCTGCTGTATAAGGCGTTTAAGACCGAGTCTGCTGCGCTGGAGCGGTGACTCAGCAGGAGAAGTAGATTGTTGCACCATGAGAAACCATATTCATCTAGCAAGGTTTGAAAACACCCGGCCTCGGCTCGGCTGCCCAGCACAGGGGCTTTCTGCTATAGTCGGCCCGTTTCATGTGCCACGGGGCAGGCCAGAGGCCCGGGTAACGAGAGCGCAAAGCATACTCCACCACCCGCAGGCTGCCGAGCCGCATTCGGCCATCTTCCCCGGTACGACCACCAAAATCCCATTAAGGATGATCCATGTCAAAATCAGATCAGCTGTTTGAACAGGCCCGCCAGACCATTCCGGGTGGCGTCAACTCCCCGGTCCGCGCCTTCAACGGGGTCGGTGGCACGCCCCGCTTCATCGAGAGTGCCGACGGTGCCTATCTCTATGATGTGGATGGTCAGGCCTATGTGGACTATATCGGCTCCTGGGGCCCCATGCTGCTGGGTCACAACCACCCGGCTATCAAGGCCGCCGTCATCCAGGCGGTGGAGAAGGGACTGAGCTACGGCGCCCCCACCGAGATCGAGGTACGCATGGCCGAGAAGGTGCGCCAGATAGTGCCTTCCATGGAGCAGGTACGGATGGTGAACTCGGGCACGGAGGCGACCATGAGCGCCATCCGCCTGGCCCGCGGTTATACCGGCCGCGACAAGATCGTCAAATTCGAGGGCTGCTACCACGGTCACGCCGACTCCCTGCTGGTGAAGGCCGGCTCCGGCGCCCTGACCCTGGGCCAGCCGAACAGCCCGGGCGTGCCCGCCGATTTTGCCAAGCACACCCTGACCTGTGTGTTCAACGATCTGGATTCGGTGCGGGAAGCCTTCGCCCAGTACGGCAGCGAGATCGCCTGCATCATAGTCGAGCCGGTAGCCGGCAACATGAACTGCATCCCGCCGGTTCCCGGCTTCCTGGAAGGGCTGCGCACCATCTGTGACGAGTCCGGCGCCCTGCTGATCCTGGACGAGGTCATGACCGGCTTTAGGGTCTCCCTGCGCGGCGCCCAAGGCCACTACAACATAGAGCCGGATCTCACCACCCTCGGCAAGATCATCGGCGCCGGCATGCCGGTGGGCGCCTTCGGCGGCAAGAAGAAGGTGATGCAGCACATAGCCCCGACCGGTCCCGTCTACCAGGCGGGTACCCTGTCCGGCAACCCGGTGGCCATGGCCGCGGGTCTGGCCATGCTGGATCTGCTGCAAGAACCGGGTCTGTATGAGCAGCTGAGCGCCAAGACCGCCCAGGTGGCGGAAGGCTTGAAGGCCGCCGCCGCCAAACACGGCATCCCGCTCGCCGTCACCCATGTGGGCGGCATGTTCGGCTTCTTCTTCACCGATGAAGCCGAGATAACCCGCTACGAGCAGGTGACTCGCTGCGACATGGAGCGCTTCAAGCGCTTCTACCATCTGATGCTGGAAGAGGGCGTCTACCTGGCGCCGAGCGCCTACGAGGCGGGCTTCCTCTCCCTGGCCCACGGCGACAAGGAGATAGCGCACACCCTGGCCGCCGCCGATCGCAGCTTCGCCAAGCTGGCGGGCTGATCCCGGTCCATATAAAGAAGGGCCCTGCGGGGCCTTTTTTCGTGTTTGTGCTGCATCTCTTCACTGAGCACGCACAGGATCCTGATTGCATGCCCCCTTGTGGTGCACTCCTCTCCCCTTCCTCTTCGGATTTGCCATCCCCTGGTGCAGTGAACGCCACCACGGCTGTCATAAAACGGGCCCACTATTTGCACCAGTTTGCAGAGACGGATCGTGCGCACAGACGCGGGATCCCGTCCACTGGAGCCCACTTGACCGAGGTATGTATGGCAGAGATGAGCCCCATCGATGTGCTGCGGCGCTATCAGGAGTACGAAACCGAGCTGACCCCCCTGCTGCTGGGGTTGCTGACCCTGCCCCAGGAGGCCCTCAAGGCCTACCCCTTCGTGCTGAGCGTGCAGAGCACGGACCAGCCCCAGGCAAGCCCCGCCATACTGGCGCCCGTGCCAGCCCCGCAGGGGCAACTCAGACTGCGGGTGCAGGGCCATGGCCGCGAGCTCGCCATCAACTTGCATCAGTTGATCGCCTGGCTGATGGGGGACAGGGAGCGGCGCCGCGCCATCCCCTGGTTCAGGGCCGTCTACGTGGTGCTGAGTCTGGCGCTGTTTCTCATCGTCGCCACCCTGATCTGGCACGGGCTGGAGCAGCTCTACCTGCTGCTGTGCGGCACCCAGCAGAACCGGCTCGGGGCTTTCAGCGCCATCATCTTCCTGACCCTGGCACTGGCGGTGTTCGATCTCGGCAAGACCATATTGGAAGAGGAGGTGCTGCTGCATAAGGACATCTTCCGCCACAGCGCCATTCGCCGCACCATCACCCGCTTCATCGCCGCCATCCTGATCGCAGTCTCCATCGAGGGGCTATTGCTGCTGTTCAAGGGATCCCTGGGTCAGACTGAGCTGCTCTGGCCGGCGGTGGGGGTCATGGCCTGCGCCGTGGGCTTGCTGCTGGCGCTCGGACTCTATGTCTTTCTCGGCGCCAAGGCCGAGGCCGCCCTGGTCGCCTCCAGCCAGCGGCCATTGACGAGTGGGGGCGAGCCGGGTGCCGGCCCCCTCTCGCGGCGACGCGGCGGCTTCAGACGGGCGAGATAATCTCCCGCCCGTCTGACTCTCTGTGAAGGGAAAACGGCTAGCGGGGAGCCTCACTCAGCTGAACTTGTGCTTGTACCGGGATGTCTGGCTGACGACGCCCCGCCCGCCAGGAGGCGTACATGGTCCAGGAGGTGTAGATGACCACGAAGGCCACCAGCCATTTCAGCATCTCCATGTTCATGGATTGCACCAGCATGGCCGCCAGCACCACGCCGATGGGGCCGAAGATGGCCACCGCCAGCACGGCTCTGGCATCGAAGGCGCCACGGCGAATGAAGGTGCCCGCCGAGAAGACGCTGAGCACGGCGGTGGAGCCCATCATGATGGGGAAAGCCGCCATGGGGTTCATCCCCAGCAGATAGACGAGCGTCATGCAGGGGGCGAACAGGCCGATACCGACGTTCATCAGGACCCCGAAGATGAAGTTGCCGAGCAGGGCAATCCCGAGCTTGTAGCCGGTCAGCCCCATGGCCTCGCCGCCGAGGGGGAAGAGCCCCAGCAGGCCGGCGAAGATGAGCCCGGCCACCACCAGCAGAGAGACCGCCATCACCAGCCGTATGGTCTGCCGATCAAACCCCGCAACCCGGCTCGCCCCCCAGGCGGCCCCCGCCGCGGCCGCGGCCATCATGCTGATGAGGGTGAGCGGATCCACCTTGACCGCGCCGATGAAGATGAGGGACTGGGTCACGGTCGGCAGCACGCACTGGCCGTTGAGGGTACCCGGCAGCAGGCGATCGTCGATGAGTTTGAACTGCTTGTAGCAGGCGGTCTTCACCGCGAAGCTGCCCACCCCCAGGGTATCGAGGAAGTTGGCGACGAAGCCTATACCCGCCACCGGCCAGAACGGAGTGGATTCCAGCTCGCCCTTGCGCCGTTTGTGCCACCAGGCGTGGATCAGCATGAAGATAAAGACCAGGGCGCAGCCGATGAACAGCAGGCGCAGCAGATTGATTAACATTGAGGTTCTCCAGCAAGGGCGGCGATTCTAAAGGAGGCCCGCGGAAAATGCTTGAGCGAGCGCAGGCATTTCCCAAAAATTCCGGCAAGAATGACCGCCTGGTGAGCGTGCGAACTCGAACGACGCTGCTCATACTCATTCATGAGGGCGCGAGCCCGGGGTCATCGGTCGCCATTATGGTCATTTCGCGACGACCACAGTCGCCGATGGTGCATCACCAAAAGAAGGCAGGTCGACCTGCCTTCTTTTTTTATTGCCCGTCATGTCGTTTGGCGCGGCACTCAGCGGGCGAGGATATCGGGCAGCCTGGGGGCGATGCGGTCGATCAGCCGATCCGACAAGGGGGTCAGCAACAGCAGGGGCAGGCAGATCAGGGCCAGGCTGAGGGCGCCCACATAGACGTCCGTGAGCCAGTGGGCCCCGGCAAAAATGCGAGGGGCCGAGAACAGGGGCACCATCAGCACGGCAACGACCCCCGCCCAGCGCGGCAGGTAGCGCAGGGCGAAGCCGGCGAAGATCATCAGGAACAGGGCATGATCACCGGGGAAGCTGTCACTGGAGGAGTCCTTGGTCGGGATGGAGCTGATCTCGGTCACCCGCAGCGCACCGTCCACCGTCAGGGTGGGGCTGGGGCGGCTGACCGGCAGCAGGTGGCCGAACTGGTTGATAACCAGGGCCCCCAGCATCATGACGATGCCCATGGCCACCAGACGGCGCCGATCCTGCCCGTCGGCCTGGAAGAAGCAGACCGCCAGGATCCCCCCCATGCAGGCGAGGGCGACCAGATCGAACAGGCGATTATTGGTGATGGCGACCAGATCGGCCCAGCGAGAGGACTCCCCCAGCCAGCCGTTGACCTGCAAGAAGGTGGCGAGATCCCAGTGATCCCAGGGGCCATGACCCGGCAGGGCGGCCCAGCTGAGGGCGAGCAGGCCCCCCATAAGACAGGAAAAGAATAACTTGCTCATGCACGAGCCTCCTCTCGAAAAGGGGCTCATTTTATCGCAGATTATTCGTGACTTGCATCACATAAATGCAAGAGGCAAGGCTGAATATGTATCCTATCGAATCTTGTTCAAACCCGAGCCGGGCGCACCGGATCCGGCGCCTTGGCTCACCCCTCCCTTGCAGTTAGTATGTGGACTCCCTTCACTCAGGATGATGACGATGCGCAGCTACCTTCGCATGATGTTGTTTGCACTCGGTTTGTTGGCTGGCGTGCAGATACCGGGGCTGGTCGATCTCTACTACCAGCGGCTGGATGCCCGCCTGCAACAGGCCAGCCTCAGTCTGGCCCCCTTCCAGCGCACCGCGGATCAGCACTTCGCCGGCGATCTGGCCGCCCTGATCCAGCACTACGGCGCCAGCCAGGATCCGGTCTTCGCCCAGGATGCCACCAGCCTGCAGCAGTTGGTGAGCCAGCGGCTGCAACTGCAGCAGGAGCTCGCCTTCCAGGACAAGCCCTGGTACCAACAGCTCTCCCACCTGCTGCTGCAGCCGGATCCCCAGCTCTGGCAGGACACGCTGAACAATTACGGCTATGTGGTGCCCCTCAAGCAGGCCGCCATCGTCTGTGGCCTGGCGGGCGGTCTGCTCGCCGCCCTGCTCGGGGATCTGCTGCTGGGCATCGTGCTGCTGCCGTTTCGCCCGCGCCAGCGCGACGCCAGATACGCCTTGCGCTGAGGCAGCGGCCAACGCCTCCCCATGACCCGGGCCTACTCGAAGGGTTCGAGATAGGCCTGGATCGCCTTCTTCAACCAGGCCAACACCTTGCCGTGATGGGCATTTTCCGCCAGATAGACGCCGTAATCGCGCCACTGCAGGCTGAACTTGTGCTTCAGGGTCAGCAGCTCCCCCTGCCGTAACTGACTCTGGATCAGCGGCGAGGGCAGCACGGCCCAGCCGAGGCCATCGAGTACGGCGTCCCGCATCAGCTCGAAACTCGACAGGCCTATGTGCTGACCGCCGATGGGCAGCAGGCTCTTGACCGAAAATTCATCCACGTAGGAGAGGGTGACCTGGGTATGACCGGTCAGGTCCTGCTGCAACACCCGTTTCAGCCCGGCCAGCGGGTGGCTCGGCGCCACCACCATCAGGGTGCGGATGGGGTTGAGCACATCTATGCTCAGGCCGCTGCGCTCCTGCTCCTCGGTGATGAGGCCGAAGGCCGCATCCACGAACCCCTCCTCCACCAGGGCCGGCAACTCGGGGGGAGAGGCCAGCACTAGGGAGATACTGGTGCCCGGAAACTGACGACGCAGTGTGCCCAGCATGTCGCGCCAGACAGATTCCGGGATGGCATCATCCCGCGCCACCCGCAGCGCCGCCTCGGCGCCGGACGCGTGATGCTCGCACTTGAGCTGCAGGCTGTTGGCCGCCTGCAGCAGCCGCTTGCAGTCATCCAGCACCTGCTCTCCTATCTCGGTCAATCGACTTCGATTGGCCCCGCGTTCGAAAAGTTCGACGCCAAGCTCCAGCTCCAGTGCCGCGATCGCCGTGCTGACCGCGCTGCGACTCTTGCCAAGTCGGCGGGCAGCATTGGCAATGGAGCCGCTGTCTGCTGATTCCACAAAGAGTTCTATCTGATTGAGCTTCATAAAGGGGCTGGCGTGCAGAGTATCCGACCTTTACCTTAGCCCGCTCCTTGCGCACAAGGCAAACCCTTAGCGTCTGATTACTCGACGCTGAGCGATTCCCGATGCGGCCGAGGCCCCGGCTATCCTTGCCGGGTCGAAGCCACAAAAGGACGTTTTATGTTAATCAGTCGCATGTTATTGGCCCGGATGTTTTTGACCGGCGCCATCCTGACCGAGGTCGCCGGCACCTCCTCCATGACCCTCATCTCGGACAATGGCGCGGGTTGGCTCAACTACCTGCCCATGTGGGTGCTCATCGCCCTCTCCTACTTGATGTTGGCCAAAGCCGCCAAAACAATCTCCATTGGTATCGCGTTCGCCCTCTGGGAAGGCCTGGGGATCGCCTTGATCACCCTGGTCTCAGTCCTGTTCCTGGATTACAGCATCAGCACCCAGGAGCTGATCGGGCTGGCGCTGGCCATAGTGGGGATTGTTATGGTGACCCTGGGTGAGACCCATGATGAGCCAACCTCCGCCTCCCGTCCGATGAAGGAGGCCGTATGCACCCGTTGATCATCGTACTCGGCGCCGCCCTGCTGGACATAGGCGCCAACATGGCCATCAACCGCTCCGTGGGGTTTCGCTACAAGGGCTGGGGCTTTCTCGGCATCCTGCTGGTGCTCTGTGCCTTCACCCTGCTCTCGGAGGCGGTGAGCACCGGCAAGATAGATCTCGCCATCGCCTACGCCACCTGGGGCGCCATCGGCATACTCGGCACAGCACTCGGCGGCCTGCTGTTGTTCGGCGAGCGACTCAAGCCCATCGGCTGGGTCGGGATCCTTGTGATGGCGGTGGCGGTCGCACTGCTGACAACAGCATGATCCACGCTAAAACCTCATGAAAAAAGCCGCCCGGTTTGCCGGGCGGCTTTTTAACAGTCAAAACGATCAGTCAGATTGCAGCAATCAGTCTAACTCTCTGCCTCATAGAGCTCCAATGGCAGGCCGTCGGGGTCTGCGAAGAAGGTGAAGCGCCGACCGGTCAGCTCGTCCACCCTGATCTCCTCCACTGAAATCCCATGCCGCTGCAGATGGGCTATTACCCCATCCAGATCCGTCACCCGAAACGCCAGGTGACGCAGGCCGCAGGCCTCCGGCCTTGAGGGGCGTGCTGGCGGCGCGGGGAAGCTGAACAGCTCGAGCTGACTACCGTCCGGCAGGGCCAGATCCAGCTTCCAGGATTGGCGGGCCTCGCGCAGGGTCTCCGCTATGATGGGCAGCCCCAGCACTTGATGATAGAAGTGGCGCGAGCGCGCATAGTCGCTGGCGATGATGGCCACATGATGGATGCCAGTTAGCAGAGGCACTGTCATATCGACTCCATAACAACGGGCGGCCAGGCCGCCCGTCTCGTTAGTTGAAGAAACCGTTGAACCAGTTGTCCAGGGCGTTGACCGGATTCGGGTTCGCCACCGGGGCGGCACAGCTCATGGGCTCACTCAGCCCAGCCAGCTTGGCCGGCACCTGCAGGCTGCCCGGGCAGTCGCTGGTAACCCGGGCGCCGCTGGTGCGGGCGAAGCTGGCCCAGCTCACCCCTTCCGGCATGTTCAAGCTCAGGCTGTTGACCCCGCGCTGGCTCATGTAGCCGCTGAACAGCTGCAAGGCACCGCTGGCACCGGTCAGCCCGGCCGGGGTGTTGTCATCGCGGCCAACCCAGATGCTCACCAGCTCGTTGTTGTCGAGCCCGGTAAACCAGGAGTCTCTCAACTCGTTGGTGGTGCCTGTCTTGGCGGCCATGGTGGCGCCGGGGAACTTGGCACTCAGGGCGCGGGCCGTGCCCTGGCTCACCGTCTTGGTCATGGCGAACAGGGTCAGCCAGCTCGCCTGGGGATCCGTGACCCGCTTGGCGGCTTCGTCGTGCTGATAGAGCTGGCTGCCATCGCTGTTCACCACGGCGCGAATGGCCGACAGCGGCTGGGTCAGCCCCTGGTTGGCGATGGGCAGGTACATCTGGTTCACCTCCATGGGCGAGAGGGCAACGGCCCCCAGCACCAGGGACGGATAAGGCTGGATCTCCTGGGAGACGCCGAGCTTGTGTAAGGTATCCACCACCTTGTCCAGCCCCACCTGCAGACCGAGGTTGACGGTCGGCACGTTCAAGGAGCTAGCCAGCGCCTCCATCAGGGGCACGCTCTGGCGGAACTTGCGATCATAGTTCTGGGGCGTCCAGATCTGGCCATCCTGACCGCGGATGCGGATCGGCTGATCTTTCAGCGGAGTGCCCAGGGTCAGGCCATTGGAGAGACCGGTCAGGTAGACAGCCGGCTTGACCAGGGAGCCTATCTGACGGCGGGCATCCAGCGCACGGTTGAAGCCGGCGTAGCGCGGATCCCGGCCCCCCACCATGGCGACCACTTCCCCCTTGTGCCAGTCGGAGACCACCATGGCCGCCTCCAGCTTCTTCTTGCCGCGCTGCTTCTCTATGGTGGCCAGACCCGACTCCACCGCCTGCTCGGCGGCGTGCTGGGCGATGGGATCCAGGCTGGTGAAGATCTTGAGGCCGGACTGCTTGAGCAGATCCGGGCCGAAGCGGCTCTGAATTTCGCGCTTGAGCAGCCCCATGAAGGCCGGGGTGCGACCATAGCTCATCTGACCGCGGGTGATGATGCCAAGGGGCTGCTTGCTGGCCAGCTCATATTCAGGCTGGGTCAGGCTGCCGTGATCCATCAAGAGCTTGAGCACCAGATCCCGACGCGCCTTGGCCCGATCCGGGAAGCGCCAGGGATCGTAATAGGAGGGACCCTTCACCATGCCCACCAGCAGGGCCACCTGATCGATGTCCAGCTCGTTGACCGGGATGCCGAAATAGAAGTAGGAGGCGAGCCCGAAGCCATAGACCCCTTGGGAGAAGTTCTGCCCCAGATAGACCTCGTTGAGGTAGGCCTCCAGGATCTCGTCCTTGCTGTAGCGATAGTCGATCAGCACCGCCATATAGGCTTCCTGGGCTTTGCGCCACAGGCTGCGCTCGCGAGTCAGGAAGAAGTTCTTGGCGAGCTGCTGGGTGAGGGTACTGCCCCCCTGCACGGTACGGCCGGCCAGCACGTTGGCGACCATGGCGCGCATGATGGCCACAGGCGAGACGCCGCCGTGCTGGTAGAAGTCCCTGTCTTCCGTGGTGAGCAGGGTCACCAGCAGGCTGTCCGGCACCTCGGCGATGCGCACCAGCAGGCGATCCTCCCGATCCTCGGTGTTGAGTCTGTCCAGCAGCACAGGGTCCATCTGGGCATAGCCGAGCGGACGCTGGTTCTCGAGAGACTGGATCCCCTCCAGCCGCGCGCCGTTGAAGGTGAGGCGCAGACCGCGGGCGGCGTCGGCACCGTCGTGGAAGGCGAACGGACGGCGGATCAGCTCAATCTTGTTGCCGTTGACCGCATATTCCCCCGGGGTGTGGGGCTGGCGCACCTGCTTGTAGCTCAGCATGTTGAGCTCGCGCATCATCTGGGTCTGGGAGAGACGCTGGCTGGGGTAGAGCTCAAGCGGACGGCTGTAGACCATCACCGGCAGCTGCCACTTCTCGCCATCGAAGCGCTCACGCACCTTGGTATCGAGATAGATACCGAACACCACCATGAAGGCGCCCACCACCAGGGAGAGCTTGAAGCCAAGCCAGAACAGCTTGCGCCAGAGGGTGCGTTTGGGCGCCGCCTTCTTGGGCGTGCTCTTGCGTCTTTGGGTTGCCATGAATCCTCTTTTCTACTCGTTATATCCATTGCGATCCCCGCCACGGCGGGGTCGGCGAAATGCCGGGCTCATGCCCTTGCATACTCTGTATTCTGTCAAAGGTCCCGGGTTCGATTCACCACCCGGCGGCCGCATCGAACTATGCTGGCCGTTGAGGCGAAGCCCATCGGCCCTAGATCCCCATCTTCTTCTTGGTCACCCTGGTGGGCATGGCCTCCAGCGGGTTGTCCGGCCAGTAGTGACGGGGATAGCGCCCCTTCATCTCTTTCTTCACCTGCTCGTAGGAGCCGGCCCAGAAGGCGGCGAGATCCGCTGTGATCTGCAGGGGCCGCTGGGCCGGGGAGAGCAGCTCCACCACCAGAGGCACCCGGCCATCGGCCACGCAGGGGGTGCTGGCCTGGCCAAACATCTCCTGTATGCGCACCGGGATCACGGGGGCCTGGCCCGGCTCATAGCGAATGCGCACCCGACTGCCGGTCGGTGCCTGAAAATGGCTCGGCAGCGCCTCGTCCAGCCGCTTGGGCAAGGGCCAGGGCAGGGACTGGCGCAGCACCTCCACCAGGTTGAGCCGCTTGAGCTGCTCCAGCCGGGTCATGCCGCTCACCGCCGGCAGCAGCCACTCTTCCAGCCGCGCCAGCAGGCTGTCGTCATCCATGGCGGGCCAGCCCTCGTCCGGCAGCCAGTCGGCGGCGCAGCGCAGCCGGGCCCGCAGCCCTTCGCTGCTCTCGTCCCAGGGCAGCACGTGCAGCCCCTTGCGACGAATGCCCTGCAGCAGGCAGCGCCCCTTCTGCTCGTCCGACAGCTCGGTCAGGGGGCGCTGGCTCAGCACCAGTTCGCCGAGCACCTGCTGGCGCTCGGCCCGCACCCGCTCCTCCCGCTCGTCCCAGTCGAACCACTGGCGCTCGCTCACCAGCTCCGGCAGTTGGCGCACCAGCTCGTCCAACTCCACGGGTTCTGCGATGAAGATGCGGCTGCCCCGCTCGTTCTGTCCCATCTCCACGGCGACGAGGGCCGCTTGTCCCTGACAGGGATGACCTTCTACCAGATCGCAGCTCACCCCACCACTGAGTTGATAGCGGCTGCCACTGCGCAGCTTGCCAACCCGATCCGGCCAGGCGAGGGCACACAGCAGCCCGAGCCATTGTCCCTGTGCCTGCCCAGGCCGCACGCCGAGGCGCTCGAACCAGCGGGCGGCGCCCTGGCGCAGGGCCCCGAGCCTGCGATGGAACAGCACCGAGAGGCGCTCCGATCCTCGCAGATCCTCTTCCAGCAGCGCCACCAGGAAAGCGGCATCGGCGACAATCCCTGTCAGACCCTCGGTCTCCAGCGCCTTGGCCCGCAGCAGCATGCGGGCCAGACGGGGATGGGTACCGATCGCCGCCATGGCGCGCCCTGCCGGGGTCAGCTGTGGCTCCCCCTCGGCCTTCATGGCGCCGAGCGCCACCAGCAACCGCCGGGCACTGGCCAGGGCGGCGGCGGGGGGCATGTCCAGCAGCGGCAGGCTTTCCACCCTGGCCCCCCACTGGGCGGCGTCCAGCAGCAGGCCGGTCAGCTCCTGGGTCAGTATGTCCGGTGGGCTCTGCTCGGCGAGACGCGCCTGCCCCTCGCTGCTCCAGAGGCGATAGCAGACACCGGGGCCGAGGCGGCCGGCGCGGCCCGCCCGCTGGGTGGCAGAGGCCTTGGCGATCTGGCGGGTCTCCAGTCGGGTGACGCCGCTCTTCAAATCGAAGCTGGCGCGTCGCTCCAGGCCGCTGTCGATGACGACAGACACGCCTTCGATGGTGAGGGAGGTCTCCGCCACATTGGTGGTAAGCACCAGCTTGCGGCGACCCGCCGGCGCCGGCTCGATGGCGGCCTGCTGGGCCACCATGTCCAGACGGCCATAGAGAGGCGCGAGGCGCACGTCATCGGGTAACTTACCCTCCAGCCACTGCGCCAGCCGCTCTATCTCCCCCTGTCCCGGCAGAAACACCAGGGCGCTGCCGGAATGCGTAGCCAGCGCCTCCAGCACCACGGCACCCACTTGCGGCTCCAGCCACTGCTGGCGATTGGCGGGGCGATAGTGATAGTCGATGGGAAAGCCGCGCCCCTCGGAGCGAATGACGGGAGCATCCGGCAGCAGCGCCTCCAGCGCCATGCCATCCAGGGTGGCGGACATGATCAGCAGCTTGAGATCCTCCCTCAATCCCTGCTGACTCTCGATGGCGAAGGCGAGAGCCGTATCCGCATGCAGACTGCGCTCGTGAAACTCATCGAAGATGACCAGGGAGACTCCCGCAAGCTCGGGATCCTGCTGCAGCATCCGGGTCAGCACTCCCTCGGTCACTATCTCGAGCCGGGTACGGGCACTGGTGCGACTCTCGCCACGTACCCGCAGGCCGATGCGATCCCCCACCTGCTCGCCCAGTTGGCGCGCCAAAAAGCTCGCTATATTGCGCGCCGCCAGCCGTCTGGGCTCCAGCATGATGATGCGACCGGGCAGCCGGGCCTGGCGTACCAGTTCCAGCGGCAACAGGGTCGACTTGCCCGCGCCGGGAGGGGCCTGCAGGATCACGCTGGCATGAGTGTCGATGACATCGAACAGCTCGGGCAGCACCGAGACGATAGGGAGTTGGGACAAAACGGCGAAAACCTTCTGTGGCGACCTGAAAAATGGTGTCCATTCTGCCATAGCAGGGGGTGTCCTGTAAGCGCATCAGGGCATGGCAATCCGATCCCCTCGCCATCCGCGCCAGTCCGAGCGACCTGCGGCGGCGAGACACAGGCAGGCCCACTGCCATAGAATGGGTCATTCCCGCTCTTGAGGACCGACGACTCGCATGCCCAAACTCTTCTTCGCCCTGCCCCTGCCCGAGCTGGCTCCTGCCCTAATCGACTGGCGCGAGCAGCACCCCTGGCCCGGACTGCCGGTGCCGGAGATCAATCTGCATCTGACCCTGGCCTTTCTCGGCGAGGCGGATGAGGCGACGCAAGCGCGTCTCATCGCCGCCGCCGAGCAGCAACACTGCCCGCCCTTCACCGTTCGACTGGATCAGACCGGCTGGTTCGCCCGCGCCAAGGCCGCCTGGGTGGGGCCAAGGGAGTGGCCGAACGAGTTGAACGTGCTGGCCAGGGCCCTGCGCCGTCACGGTGAGAAGCTGGGGCTGGGCAACGGCGAGCAGGGCTATCGCCCCCACGTCACCCTGTCGCGCAAGGCAAACGAGGCGCCAAGCGAGTTGCTGGCGCCGGATTTTGAGGTGCAGGCGGATCGCTTCTGCCTCTATCGCTCCGTCAGCACCCCGGACGGGGTCTGCTATGAGCCCATCGCCTGCTGGCCCCTGCGAGCGCGCATCAAAGAGCAAAAACGCGAGGAGCTGACCCCATGATCTTCGATCCCCCCCTGCAGTCCGGGCTGCTCATCAGTCGCTACAAGCGCTTCCTGACTGATGTGCAACTCGACAGCGGCGAGACCATCACCATCCACTGTGCCAACACGGGGGCCATGACCGGCTGCGCCCTGCCGGGCACCCGGGTCTGGTATTCCACCTCCAACAATCCCAAGCGCAAGCTGGCCCACAGCTGGGAGATAGCCGAGAGTCCGGCGGGGCACTTTATCTGCGTCAACACGGCGCGGGCCAACCAGATTGCCAAGGAGCTGATCGAGCAGGGTGCGTTGGCGCCACTCGAGGGCTATGCCAGGCTGCGCACCGAGGTGAAGTATGGCGAGGAGAACAGCCGCATCGATCTGCTCTTGGAAGACGATGACAAGCCGAGCTGTTACATAGAGGTGAAGTCGGTGACCCTACTGGATGAGCGCGATCGACCCGGCATGGGCTACTTTCCGGATGCGGTGACCACGCGCGGCGCCAAGCATTTGCGTGAATTAATGGCCATGAAGGCAGCCGGTCACAGATCCGTGCTGCTGTTCATGGTATTACACTCAGGGATTGAACGAATGCGCCCTGCAGCCCATATAGATCCGCACTATAGTCAGCTTGTTGAGCAGGCGATGGCGGCAGGGGTTGAAATTTTATGCTATCGCCCCCATGTTGGGGTGCAGGGCATGGTGGCTCAAGACTTTATTCCGTTTGAATCTGACCACCTGCTACCCGAGGGCAACAAATAAATGCTGGAGTGGGTAACATTATTGGCAAGGCTTGTTTGCCTCCTGTTGACCCTTCTGCTATAGATACCGCCCTCAATTTATGGATGGCACGGGTAGCGTGCTGAATTAGGAGACAGGGCATGCCAACAGGCGAAAACAGGAAATCTCTGGGCCCCCTGGCCATTGCGGGTGTAGAGCCTTACCAGCCGAAAGCCGGTGAGGAATACATGAATGACCAACAGAAGGTACATTTCCGCAAGATCCTGGGAGCCTGGCGCAACCAACTGATGCAGGAAGTTGATCGCACCGTTGACCACATGAAAGATGAGGCTGCCAACTTTCCGGATCCAGTCGATCGCGCCGCGCAGGAAGAAGAGTTTGCTCTCGAACTGCGTACCCGCGACCGTGAGCGCAAGCTGATCAAGAAGATCGAAAAGACCTTGCTGCTGCTCGAAGAAGACGATTTTGGTTACTGCGAACATTGCGGCATCGAAATCGGCATTCGTCGCTTGGAAGCCCGTCCGACTGCTGACCTCTGTGTCGACTGCAAGACGCTGGCTGAAATCAAGGAAAAACAGATGGCTGGCTGATGCCGACCGTCGACGTGAACAAAAAAGGGAGCTTGCGAGCTCCCTTTTTTATTGCGCTTTATTGTTGAGATTTTGCCGGGTGCGTCCCAGAATGCAGCCTTAATGAACCGCTTTCCCCGATGGCCGTGCCCGTGAATACAGCCCCTTCTCCCCAGACTCGTCCTTATATAGGCCGCTTTGCCCCCTCCCCCTCAGGCCCGCTCCATTTCGGATCCCTGGTGGCGGCCCTTGGCAGCTTCTTGCAGGCGAGGGCGCAAGGAGGGCGCTGGCTGGTGCGCATCGAGGACATAGATCCGCCGCGGGAGATGGCGGGGGCCAGTTCGCTCATTCTCGAAACACTGGCGGCCTATGGCCTCGAGTGGGATGGGGAGGTGATGTTCCAGAGCCAGCGTCATGGGCGCTATGACGAGATAATCGAGCAACTCTACCGGGCCGAGGATCTCTACTGGTGCCGCTGCACCCGCCGCGAGATCATGGCCGGCGGCGGCTTCTACAACGGTCATTGCCGTGAGCTGGAGCTGGGGGCACAGGGCTGCGCCGCCCGGCTGCGCCAGCAGCACCCCGTCTACCAGTTCGACGATGCGCTGCAGGGTCATGTCTCCGTGCCCGCAGCACTGGCGGAAGAGGACTTTATCATCCGCCGTCGGGATGGCCTCTACGCCTACAACCTGGCGGTGGTGGTGGATGACATGGATTGCGGTATCACAGAGATAGTGCGCGGTGCCGACCTGCTGGAGCCCACGGTGCGCCAGATTGCGCTCTACCAGGTTCTGGGGGCCGCTGTTCCTGATTGGGTGCATCTGCCACTGGCGGTGCTGGCCGATGGCAACAAGCTCTCCAAGCAGAATCACGCCCCGGCGCTGGCGCCCGATGAAGTGAGACCGGCGCTCTGGCAGGCACTCGCGTTTCTCGGCCAGTGTCCGCCCCCTGAGCTCGCGGCTGGCACAATCGATGAGATCATCGCCTGGGGTATAACGCACTGGCGGCTGGAGCAGGTTCCCCGCCAGCAAAAGATCCCCATGGGGCCTCGCGAGTAACGCGGCTCAGCCCCCTTATTTGGTCTGGTATGAGCATGCTGAAGAAACGACTCCCGTGCTTATATGATCAGAGCAGGCCACACAGTTTCTCATTTGGCTGGGGCTGAGCTATGATAGGCCGCTATTTTTTGGCCTCCCGTCAATTTGAAGTCATGAAGAGGTGTACCATTTTTTCCCAGATCGCAAACTTTTGCCGCAAGGTGCTCGGCAAGGAAGACGGCGAGCAGTCGATAGAATCTCCCCTGCCGGCCCACGTCGCCGGTCAGCGTCGAACCTTGAGCCGTGACCAGCACCCCATCTCGCGCAAAGAGATCAGCGAGAATGCGCTCAAGGTGCTCTACCGCCTGAACAAGGGTGGCTATGATGCCTACCTGGTCGGCGGCGGCGTCCGGGATATTCTGCTCGGGAAGACGCCAAAGGATTTCGACATCGCCACCAACGCGACGCCGGAGCAGATCAAGGCGCTGTTCAGCAACTGCCGCCTGATCGGCCGCCGCTTCCGCCTGGCCCACATCGTCTTTGGTCGTGACGTGATCGAAGTGGCTACCTTCCGTGGTCACCACCATCAGGTCAATACCAGCAAGCACGTGTCGGCCCAGTCTGATGAAGGCATGCTGCTGCGCGACAACGTCTACGGCACCATCGAAGAGGATGCCGAGCGCCGTGACTTTACCGTCAACGCCCTCTACTACAGCGCCAGGGACTTCACCCTGCACGACTTCGAGGGTGGCATCGAGGATCTCGCCCAGCGCAAGCTGGAGCTGATCGGCGACCCCGAGACCCGTTACCGGGAAGATCCGGTGCGCATGCTGCGCGCCGTGCGTTTCGCAGCCAAGCTGGACATGACCATCAGCCCACGCACCGCCGCCCCCATCAAGGAGCTGGCACCGCTGCTGCAGGACATTCCCGCCGCCCGCCTGTTTGAGGAGACCCTCAAGCTGTTCCTGGCTGGCGACGGTCTGGCGACCTACAAGCTGCTGCGTGAATACGGGCTGTTCCAGCCGCTGTTCCCGCAGGTTGCCGCCCTGTTCACCCCCCATGGCACCTCACCGTTCGAGCAGTTCATCGAGCAAGCCTTGATGGATACCGACACCCGGGTCCGTGAAGAGAAGCGGGTATCCCCGGCCTTCCTCTACGCCACCCTGCTGTGGGGCGCCGTAGAGGCCCGTGCTCGCGTACTGGAAAACGAGAGCGGCCTGCCCTGGCACGACGCTTTCATGCTGGCCATCAACGAGGTGCTGGATGCTCAGGTACGCATCATAGCCGTGCCGCGCCGCTTCACCACGGATGTGCGTGACATCTGGGCGCTGCAACAGCGACTGACTCGCCGTCAGGGCCGTCATCCCGAGCGCGCCATGGAGCATCCCAAGTTCCGCGCGGCCTTTGACTTCCTGTTGCTGCGCAACCGGGTCGAACGGGGTCTGGGCGAGCTCGCCAGCTGGTGGGAGCGCTACGTGGCCTCCAACCCGGACGTGCGCCCACAACTGCAGCGGGAGGCGACCCGCCGCCCTGCAAGCGGTGAGCGTGGTCAGGCCGGTGAGGCCCGTAGCGGTGATGTCGAGAAGCGCGGCAGCAACAGCCGCAACCGTCGTCGCCCCCGTCGCCGCAAGCCGAAAGCGGCTGAGTAAAGGACACAGATGATCGAGGTCTTCGTTGCCGTCGGCTCCAACCTGGGCAATCCCATTGCCCAGGCCAGACACGCCATCATGGCGCTGGCGGTACTGCCAGAGTCAGAGCTGCAACAGGCCTCGCAACTTTACGGCAGTCGCCCCATGGGCCCGGCGGATCAGCCGGACTACGTCAATGCCGTGGTGCGACTTCATACCCAGCTCGGCCCCCTGGCCTTGCTGGATCAACTGCAGAAAATCGAGTTGGAACAGGGACGAGTGCGCAAGGACGAGCGTTGGGGTCCAAGGACCCTGGATCTGGACCTGCTGCTGTACGGCGAGCAGGTCATCCAGCATGAACGCCTGACCGTCCCCCACTACGGCATGAAGGAGCGGGAGTTCGTCCTGCTTCCCCTTGCCGAGCTCGCACCCACCCTGGTGCTGCCCTGTGGCACCCCGCTCACCGAACTGGTTGCCCGCTGCCCGCGCAATGGTCTGTCGATCCTTGCCGGTGCCACGGACGAGTAGAGGAGTAGGAGCAACGTTATGAGCAAGATAACCACCGGCAGCCTGTTGAAAATGAAGCAGGACGGGCAAAAGATCACCGCCATCACCGCCTATGATGCCAGCTTCGCCAAGCTGTTCGACGACGAAGGCGCTCAGGTGCTGCTCATCGGTGATTCCCTCGGCATGGTGCTGCAGGGGGGTGAAGATACTCTGGGCGTCAACATGGATGAGATGGTCTATCACACCCGCTGCGTGGTGCGCGGCACAGCCAAGGCACTGGTGGTGAGCGACATGCCGTTCATGAGCTACGCCACCCCTGAGCAGACCTACCAGAACGCCGCCCGCCTGATGGCCGCCGGCGCTCGCATGGTGAAGATGGAAGGGGGCGACTGGCTGTGTGACAGCATCCGCCACCTGACCCGCAACGGCGTGCCTGTCTGCGGCCACCTCGGCCTGACCCCGCAATCCGTTCACGTGTTTGGCGGCTTCAAGGTACAGGGGCGCGACGAGTTCCACGCCCAGGAGATGTACCGCCAGGCCCTCGAACTGCAAGCCGCCGGCATCCAGCTGCTGGTGCTCGAATGCGTGCCGGTCGCCCTGGCCGAGCGCATCACCAAGGCGCTGCGCATTCCGGTGATCGGCATAGGGGCCGGCCCCGCCACCGACGGCCAGATCCTGGTCATGCACGATGCCTTCGGCATCACCTCCGGCTATGTGCCCAAGTTCACCAAGAACTTCCTGGCCGAAACCGGTGACATGCATGCCGCCATCCGCCTCTATGTGAAAGAGGTCAGCGAGGGCACTTTCCCGGGCCCAGAGCACTGCTTCAACTGACTGCCAGCCTCAGGGACGTGAGCGGGGGCCTTGGCCCCCGCTTCGCCATCTGCCGCTGACTCCCCCAACCCATCTCTCTTAGATGTATCCGAAGGTGAACTATTGATGCTCGTCGTTAATAATCCCGCCGCCCTGCGTGAGCAGATCGGTCAATGGCGCCGTGAAGGGCGTGCCATCGCATTCGTGCCCACCATGGGCAATCTGCATCAGGGTCACCTGACCCTGGTCAACGAGGCCCGCAGCCACGGCGAGAAGGTGGTGGTCAGCATCTTCGTGAACCCTTTGCAGTTCGACAAGGCAGAAGATCTCGCCAACTACCCCCGCACCCTGGAGCAGGACTGCGCCGCCCTGCAGGCTGCCGGCGTGGATCTGGTGTTCACCCCGACTCCCGAGCTGATGTACCCCCATGGGTTGGCGAGCCAGACCTTTGTCGAGGTCCCCGGCCTCTCCGGCCTGCTGGAAGGCGCCCTGCGCCCCGGTCATTTCCGCGGAGTGAGTACCGTCGTCAGCAAGCTGTTCAACCTGGTACAGCCGGACGTGGCCTGCTTCGGCCAGAAGGATTACCAGCAACTCGCGCTCATTCGCAAGATGGTGGCCGACATGGCCATGCCGGTGCAGATCGTCGGCGTGCCCACGGTACGCGCCGACGACGGCCTGGCCCTCTCCTCGCGCAACGGCTACCTGAGCGCCGCCGAGCGCGCCCTGGCTCCCGAGCTCGCCCGCACCATGAACTGGATTGCCGAGCAGATCGAGGCGGGCAATCATCATCTGCCCTCCCTGGTGGCCCAGGCCAGCCAGCGCTTGGACAACGCAGGTTTTCGGACCGATGCCATCGACATCGTCGATGCGGACACCCTCGAATCCGCCTCTGCCGACTGCGAGCGGCTGGTGATCCTGATGGCGGCCTACCTCGGCAAGGCCCGCCTCATCGACAACCGCGTCGTGACGCGTCAATCAGCCTGATCTCAAGGATAGACCATGTCCAAGAAGGTTTACTGCATCGCCCAGTTCCAGCCCAAGCCGGGCAAGGAGCAGGCCCTGTTCCAGGTCTTGCAGGGGTTGGAGCCCAACACCCTGCGCGAAGATGGCTGCCAGCAATACATAGTGACCCGCCACATTCCGAGTCCCTTCGCCGAGGGGGAGAGCTTCCCCATCGTGTTCAACGAGATCTGGCGCGACATGGCGAGCTTCGAGGCGCACTGCCAGCGGGCCGAGATCAAGGCCTTCTTCGAGCGCTACTGCCTCGCCGACGATGGCTTGGCGGCCAAGTGGAACGTCTGCGTCTACAGCGACGAGCCACAGCAGTACGACGCTCCCGTGTTCTGAATCCATGACATATGCACAAAACAAAAGGCGCCCGCAGGCGCCTTTTTTCATGGCTGAAATACTCAGTGCCGCAGGCCGGTGCCGCGGGAGATGAGCCACCAGGCCAGGGCGTAGAACACCACGATGAAGCCGATGATGATGAGGTAGGCGGTGCCGAGCGGCACGTCCGAGATGCCGAGGAAGCCGTAGCGGAACGCGTTCACCATGTAGATGATGGGGTTCACCTGGGAGACCCCCTGCCAGAACGGCGGCAGCAGGCTGATGGAGTAGAATACCCCGCCAAGGTAGGTGAGCGGCGTCAGCACGAAGGTGGGTATGATGCTGATGTCGTCGAAGGTCTTGGCAAACACGGCGTTGATGAGCCCCGCCAGGGAGAACAGGATCGCGGTCAGCAGCACGGTGAAGCAGACGCTGAACAGATGGTGGATCTGCAGCGGTACGAAGAACAGGGACACCAGGGTGACGATGAGGCCGACGCAGAGGCCGCGCGCCACACCGCCACCCACGTAGCCGGCGATGATGACGTAGTTCGGCACCGGTGCCACCAGCAGCTCCTCCACGTTGCGCTGGAACTTGGCGCTGAAGAAGGACGAGGCGACGTTGGAGTAGGCGTTGGTGATGACCGACATCATGATGAGGCCGGGCACGATGAACTCCATGTAGCTGAAGCCCCCCATGTCACCGATGCGCGAGCCGATGAGGTTGCCGAAGATGACGAAGTAGAGGCTCATGGTGATGGCCGGCGGCACCAGCGTCTGCAGCCAGATCCGGGTGAAGCGCACCACTTCCTTGGTCAATATGCTCTTGAAGGCGATGTAATAGGTGTTGGCGTTCATGCTGTACAACCCTCTTCCAGCAAGGTGATGTGATCAATCGCGAGACTCATGCTTTGCGCCCCTCTTCCACCAGGTTGACGAACAGCTCTTCCAGCCGGTTGGCCTTGTTGCGCATGCTCTGCACCTGCACTCCCTGGGCGGAGAGTTGCTCGAACAGGCTGTTGAGGGACTGGCTCTTGTCCAGATCCACCTCCAGGGTGCGCTCATCCTGCATGCGGCCCTGGAACTCGGGCACACTGGGTACGGCGGAGCCGGGGGCCAGGTCCAGCATGAAGGTCTCCCGGCCCAGCTTGCCGAGCAGGTTCTTCATGCTGGTGTTTTCAATCAGCCGACCCTTGTCGATGATGCCGATGTTGCGGCACAGCATCTCCGCCTCTTCCAGGTAGTGGGTGGTGAGGATTATGGTGACGCCCTGCTCGTTGAGCTGTTGCAGGAACTGCCACATGGATCGGCGGATCTCGATGTCCACCCCGGCGGTCGGTTCATCCAAAATCAGCAGCTTGGGTTCATGCATCAGGGCGCGGGCTATCATCAGGCGGCGCTTCATGCCACCGGACAGGGTGCGGGCCGCCATGTCGCGCTTGTCCCACAGATCGAGCTGACGCAGGTACTTCTCGGCGCGGACCTTGGCTTCGCTGCTCGGCACGCCATAGAAACCAGCCTGATGGGTGACTATCTGGCTCACCTTCTCGAACTGGCTGAAGTTGAACTCCTGAGGCACCAGACCGAGCTGGGCCTTGGCCTGCTCCAGCTGGCCATCGATGTCATAGCCAAACACCTTCACCTTGCCGGCACTCTTGTTCACCAGCGAGCTGATGATGCCGATGGTGGTGGACTTGCCCGCGCCGTTCGGGCCGAGCAGGGCGAAGAAATCCCCCTGCTTGACACTGAGATCGATGCCCTTGAGGGCTTCGACGCCCCCCTGATAGGTCTTCTTCAGACCGCTGATTTCCAATGCGTTCATTGCAACCCCTGTGATGGATGCGCCCATCTCGAGACAGAAAAGGCGGCCAAGGCCGCCTGCAGACAGTCGATGACAGTACGCCATCCTGCCTTTGCCACTTCCGAGCCTTGCTTATTCTTGCGGAACTACCTTGCCGATGAACGGCAGATTACGATATTTCTGGGCGTAGTCGATACCACAGCCCACCACGAACTCGTCCGGAATGGAGAAGCCAATCCAGTCCACCGGTACCTGCACCTCACGGCGGGACGGCTTGTCCAGCAGGGTGCAGATGGCCAGGGATTTGGGTTCACGCAGGGAGAGGATCTCGCGCACCTTGTTGAGGGTGTAACCGGTATCGATGATGTCTTCGACGATCACGATATCCTTGCCCTTGATGTCGTCATCCAGATCTTTGAGGATGCGCACGTCACGGGTGCTGTGCATGCCGGAGCCATAGCTGGAGGCGGTCATAAAATCCAGGGTGATGGGCAGCTGGGTCTGACGGCACAGATCGGCCAGGAAGACGCAGGAGCCACGCAGCAAGCCAATCATGACCACTTCTTCGGAACCCTGGTAACGAGCGGTGATCTCTTCACCCAGTTTGGCGATCCGGGCGGCCACGTCGGCCTCGGAGATCATCACCTCGACAATGTGTTTCATCACATACTCCATTAATGGCCAAAGGGTAATTGGCCGTTCATTAACATCAAAACCGATGATTCTACCATTCCAACCGGAGGGCGTCAGGCATACGTGATGCTTTTATCGGCTTATTTTAATTGATAGAGTTAGCAAGCCATTTGGCATTATCGGTGACAATACTATAAACACCATAATCAATAACTATTAGATGAAAAAACTATGGAACCACGCGCAGAAATAAGACGTCGAACCCGGCTCTCGCCGGAGGCTCGTCGTGATCAATTGATGGAATGTGCCATCGAGGTATTCTCCCGTCGCGGCATCGGCCGTGCGGGGCATGCCGAGATCGCGGAACAGGCCAAGGTATCGGTCGCGACCGTGTTCAACTACTTCAATACCCGTGAAGATCTGGTCGATGAAGTGCTGGCCGAGATCGAAGGCTTTGTGCAACAGATCCTCGAGCAGGCCTACAGCGGTCAGGGTCCGGTCAAGGACAGCATCCACCGCCACGTAAAACTGTTTGTCGACGCGGCCTATGACAAACCGGACCATGCCAGTATCTGGCTGGAATGGAGTTCATCGGTACGCGAAGAGGTATGGCCCCGCTACACCCGCTTGCTGGACAAGGCGCTGGAACGCATCGCGCCCCACCTGCAGGCAGCCATGGACAATGGCGAGATCCAGAGCGTGCTGTCGGCGCAGGATCTGGCCCGTTCCCTGACCGGGTTTGGCTACGTCATGATGCAGATGATCAATCAGCCCCAGCGCCCGTCCCGGGAAGAGGTGACTGATTTCCTGTTCAAATATGTGACGGCCCCCATTCAGGTAGCCTAAACAGCCTCGGCAATGAAAAGCGGCGCCGGACTCATCGTCCGGCGCCGCTTTTGTTTGTCTGCCTTTGCTCGGATCAAGGCTTGGCGTAGCCCCAGCGCTGGGTCAGGCTCTGATCGATACCGAGGTGATCCAGGATCCGCGCCACCATAAAGTCCACCAGATCTTCGATGCTCTTGGGCTCGTGATAAAAGCCCGGCGCCGCCGGCATGATGGTCACCCCGAGCCGCGCCAGTTTCAGCATGTTTTCCAGATGGATCGCCGAAAACGGGCTCTCCCGCGGTACCAGGATAAGCTGACCACGCTCCTTGATCACCACGTCCGCCGCCCGCTCCAGCAGGTTGTCGGAGGTGCCGTTGGCGATGGCCGAGACGGTGCCCATGGAGCAGGGGCAGACCACCATCTGCTTGGGCGCCGCCGAGCCGGAGGCCACCGGCGAGAACCACTCCTCCTTACCACAGGCCACTATCTGCCCTTCCTTTGCACCATATTGGCGACAGAGATGGGCAGACAGCTCTTTGGGGCTGCCCGGCCAATCCACCTGCTGCTCGGTTTTCAGCACCACCCGGGCCGCCGAGGAGGCCAGCAGATAGACCCGATAATCGGCTTGTACCAGACATTCAAGCAAACGCAGTGCATATGGAGCGCCGGAGGCCCCTGTCAGCGCCAAGGTGATCTGTTTATCCATTTTAACTCGCGATCTTCTGCTGGAGACGGGCCAGCAGCTTGTCGTGAATGCCGCCAAAGCCGCCGTTGCTCATGATCAGAATATGATCCCCAGGACGGCTCTCGGCCACCAGCTGGGCGATCAGGGCATCCAGCTCGCCAAACACGATCGCCGGGCGGCGCATGTGAGCGGTCACCTCGCCGAGATCCCAGTCGATGTTGGAGGGCTGGAAGAAGAACACCTGATCGGCGCCGTCGAAACAGGCGGCCAGCTCTGCCTTGTGCACCCCCAGCTTCATGGTGTTGGAGCGCGGCTCCAACACCGCCAGGATGCGGGCCTTACCCACCTTGGCCCGCAGGCCGCCGAGGGTGGTCTCGATGGCGGTCGGGTGGTGGGCGAAGTCGTCATAGACGCTGATGCCGGCTACCTCGCCCTTGAGCTCCATGCGCCGTTTGGGGGATTTGAACTGGCACAGGGCAGCAATGCCGTGCTCCACCATGACACCGGCGTGGCGGGCGGCGGCGATGGCCATCAGGCCATTGTTGACGTTGTGCTCGCCGATGCACTCCCAGTGCACCTCGCCCTGCTTGACGCCGTCCAGCCACACCTCGAACACGGAACCATCGTCCGCCAGCTTGACCGCCTTCCACTTGGCGTCATCCTGACCCACCAGCTCCACCTCACTCCAGCAACCCATCTCGCGCACGGCAGTGAGGTTGCCGTCCGCCTGCGGGAACAGCACCCGGCCATTGCTCGGCACGGTGCGCATCAGGTGATGGAACTGGCGCTGGATGGCGGCGAGATCCGGGAAGATGTCCGCGTGGTCGAACTCCAGGTTGTTCATGATCAGGGTGCGCGGATGGTAGTGCACGAACTTGGAGCGCTTGTCGAAGAAGGCGCAGTCATACTCGTCCGCCTCGATGACGAAGAAGGGAGCAGAGCCCAGGCGCGCGGAGACAGGGAAGTTGCCCGGCACGCCGCCGATGAGGAAACCGGGTTCCAGTTTGGCGTACTCCAGCACCCAGGCCAGCATGCTGGCGGTGGTGGTCTTGCCATGGGTGCCCGCCACGGCCAGCACCCAGCGATCCTTGAGAACATGCTCGAGCAGCCACTGGGGGCCCGAGATATAAGGCAGGTTGCGATCCAGCACATATTCCACGCAGGGGTTGCCACGGCTCATGGCGTTGCCGACCACCACCAGATCCGGCGCAGGATCGAGCTGGGATGGATCATAACCCTCGGTCAACTCGATGCCCTGCTGCTCGAGCTGGGTGCTCATGGGGGGATACACGTTGGCATCCGAGCCGGTCACCCGGTAACCGAGCTGCTTTGCCAACACCGCCAGACCACCCATGAAGGTGCCGCAGATCCCGAGAATATGAATATGCATACCACTGCCTTTTCCAGTAAAGGGAGTGCGCATTCTACCAAGCTGGCAACGATTTGGCAGACCCAAGCAGCATGACTGGCACCAAGTCTGTCGCAGTGGCCGTGAAATATGGTCATTTGTTTCGACATCGCTATAATATCGGCCTGCAAACTTGACTCCAACACGCAAAGGAAACGTCATGAGCCTGAACCTGGTACCGGCTGGCAAGAGCCTGCCTGACGACATCTACGTCATCATCGAAATCCCGCAAAACGCCGACCCGATCAAATACGAAGTCGACAAGGACAGCGGTGCCATCTTCGTTGATCGCTTCATGTCCACCCCTATGTTCTACCCGTGCAACTACGGTTACGTGAACGCCACTCTGTCCCTGGATGGGGACCCGGTCGACGTGCTGGTGCCGACTCCTTACCCCCTGCTGGCTGGCTCCGTCATTCGCTGCCGCCCGGTCGGCGTGCTGAAGATGACCGACGAGTCTGGCGAAGATGCCAAGATCGTGGCCGTGCCGCACTCCAAGCTGACCAAGCAATACGATCACATCAAGGATGTGAACGATCTGCCTGAGCTGCTGAAAGCCCAGATCCAGCACTTCTTCGAGCGCTACAAAGAGCTGGAAGCAGGCAAGTGGGTCAAGGTGGAAGGTTGGGGCGACAAGGCCGCCGCCGAAGCAGAGATCGTGACTTCTGCCGAGCGTTACGCTGCCAAGTAAGCGTCTGCTCGCACTAAAAAGGCGCCTTATGGCGCCTTTTTTATGCTTCCGTGCGAGTGCTGGCCCGGCGTCACACCGGCCGGATCCCCCTGAATATAGAGGTCGCGCCCATTCTGCCGATAGGGGCGATAGTAGTCGTCACCGCAGCGGTAATCGCCTCCTGCCCCGCCCACCAGATCGCAGTTGACCGGCAGCACCTCCAGCCATTTGACCGCCTGCTGGAAACGCAGCCACTCCTGCCATTCATGCTCCCGCGCCAGCTGATCCCGCAGGGCAAAGGTGTCCGCCGGAGACAACCCCTGATTGACGATCACCTGGCCAGCCGTCGCCGGCAGCGTAGTTATTAATAGCAAGAACGCGGCGCCAGGTTTCATGGCAAACCTCCGAATGTCTTATTTTAAAAATTAAATTAAAAGCTTTATCAAATAATTACCAACTAAAGCTCGATCGAAGTAATCCAAATCCCGCCGTCTCACCTAGTTGTTTAGTATTCATCGGCGCAGGAAGCATCATCATGAAACTGGCAAAAGGCCTGCTGTGGAGTCTAGTGTTTGGCACCGCTGCCGCTCAGGAGGTCAGTTTCAGCTGGCAATGGCAATCTGCCGATGGCCAGCAGAAGCACCTGCAACTGAGCACGGATGAGCGCGTCATCTCCGCCAGTCGTCACGAGATGACCCTGCTCGACACCTCCCTCAACTACCCCCTCGAGACGCTCTACTCCTACATCAGCCCGCGCCTCTACAGCAGCATCAACCAGATCAACCAGAGCAGCCCGGAGACCGCCACCAAGTTTCGCAATCTGGAGCAGGCCTTCACCCTGCACGACAACAGCCAGGAATCGACCCAGTTCTGGCAGGCCTACCGGCAATATCAGGAGGATGCCTTCTACCAGATGCGGGTCTCCCCTTGCGTACACCCGGCCAACATCAAGCTGCCCTGCGTGCGGCCCAACTACTCCCAGCTGTTCTATCAGTTCAAGGGGGATCTCAAACCCCTGGCCCAGCAATTCTCGGCCAAGGATCTGGCCACCAGCGTCAACCTGTTGCAGGAGTGGTTGAACGCCATTCCCACCCCGCCGGAGCAGATGGATCACTTCGCGCCCCCCCTGCAGGCCTTGCAGGACAACAAGGCCGATAGCGACGAGAAGGCGCTCTTGATGGCCAGCCTGCTGGCGGAGCTGGCGCCCCAATACATGCTCAGCATCATCTACCCGAACATCAGCATCGGCAGCGTCTCCCCCGCCTGGCTCGCCATCACGGCGGACAGCGGCCTCAAGGGAGATACTGTGGTGATCGGCAATCAACGCCACGTGCTGCTGACCGGCTCTCCCCTGCTGGCCCAGCAGATGACCATGGCCCAGATCCCGCTGGTGAGCGAACCGCTCTATTGATCACCACTCCTCAAACCAGTTTATAACCGGTTGATTTTTATCGGCTGCGTACGATTCTAGCCGCCCCAGTCAGCACACTGTCGCATGGGCTGGCCGAACGGCCTGCTCCTACCTCGACAATATTTAACACTTTTTAAACAGATCCGATCAGTTTAGGATGTATGGTGCCTCTTTCCCTCAACCACAAGTCGTTATAACATAACAAAGGAGTGTCATGCGGATGAAACATCTCGTACTTACTCTGGCGCTGCTGCCAAGCCTGGTCATGGCCCACAACATCAAGGAATCCGCCCAGGTGCCCCTGGTCAACATCGCCGACAAGGGCGAGCTGGTGCTGAAGGATAAAGCGATCAGCTACCAGCCATGGCAGAGCAAGGTACTGACCGGCAAGGTATTTTTGATCCAGCACATCGCGGGTCGCTCCAGTGCCAAGGAACTCAACGGTCCCATGATCGAGGCGATCAAGGCCGCCAAGCTGCCCCATGACAGTTACCAGACGGTGACCATCATCAACAGCAATGATGCCATCTGGGGCACCTCCGGCTTTGTGAAGAGCAGCGCCGAAGACAGCAAGAAAGAGTTCCCCTGGTCCGCCATGGTGCTGGATGCCAAGGGCATGGCCCGCAACGCCTGGGATCTCGCGCCCGAGAGCTCGGCCATCATACTGCTGGATAAAGAAGGCAAGGTGCTGTTCGCCAAAGACGGTCAGCTCGATGCCACCGATATCACCAAGGTGATGGGGCTCATCAAGTCCCATCTCTGAATCAGAGAGAAGGGGCGCTGATGGCGCCCTTTCCAAAAGGGTCTATGGGTCGTACCAAGCTGAAAATCTGGTTGTTGCTGCTGGGCTGGTTGTGGTTGCAACCGGCACTGGCACAACATCCGCTGGAAGCGGATCTGCCCGGCCATAGCCACCATTGCCTCATTTGCGCCCTCCATCTGGATGGCAAGCTGGCCCTGACCCCCGGCGCCCTTGCCCCAGTCCAACCCTTTGTCGCCCACCAACCCATTGCTAGCGAGATCACCCGCGTCTCGAGTCTGTACAGCCCTCACTACAGCATCCGTGCCCCGCCCCTGCTTCAGCGTTTCACCGTTTAAACATTTCTCTTATTGATCAATGGTTTTAAAAGGAATCACGATGAAAGCAGTCACCCTGTTACTGGCGGTTGTCGCCTTTGGCGTGCAAGCTCACCACGACGAACACGAGAGCCACGGCCACGGTGCCCACGAACATGGCCACGGTCACCTCAATCTGGTGCTCGATGGCAACCAGCTGATGATAGAGCTGCAGGCGCCCGCCGCCGATCTGGTGGGTTTCGAGCACGCCGCCAAGACGGATGCGGAGAAGGCGCAATATGCCAAGGCCATGGCTCAGCTCAAGCAGCCTGATGCCCTGTTCCGCCTCGACCCCGCCGCCGGTTGTACCCTGACCCAGCAGGAGATCAACGCAGCCAAAGAAGAGCATGATCACTATCATGAGCACGACAAGGCTGACGCCGATCACGACGAACATCACCACGAAGACGGTCACGCCGATATGGGGGCCATGTACACCTATACCTGTGCGACCCCGGCCAAGCTGACCGGGCTGGAAGCCACCCTGTTTGGCGTCTACCCGACCCTGGAGAAGCTGAGCGTGCAGGGCATCTTGCCCGCCGGCCAGACCGCCGCCGAGCTGACCCCGTCTGCCAACAAGCTGAGCTGGTGATCCCATGAAAAACGCCGTGGTTGAGATCCGCGATCTGGCCTTCGCCTGGCCAGGTGGCGAGGCTGTACTCGATCTGCCCGCCCTGCGCATCGCGCAGGGGGAGCGGGTATTTATCAAGGGTCCATCGGGTTCCGGCAAGTCGACCCTGCTCGGGCTGCTCGCCGGGATCCAGACCGCCAACCACGGCACCCTGGAGGTGCTGGGCCAACCCTTGGCCCAGCTATCCGGCCGTGCCCGTGACCACTTCCGGGCGGCCAATCTGGGTTATATCTTCCAGCAGTTCAATCTGCTGCCTTTTTTATCCGTACTGGACAATGTCACTACGGCGCTCACCTTCTCCCCCCAGAAGCGCTCCCGTTTGCACGGCACTCCAGAACAGGAGGCTCGCCGTCTGCTGGGCGAATTGCAGTTGCCGGACGAAGCGCTGCACAGGCCCGTCCATGCCTTGAGCATCGGCCAACAGCAGCGGGTCGCCGCCGCCCGGGCGCTGATCGGCTCACCGCCCCTGGTGATCGCCGATGAACCCACCTCGGCGCTGGATACCGACAACAGGGCCGCCTTCATCAAGCTGCTGTTCGAGGAGTGCGACAAGCAGGGCTCTACCCTCATCTTCGTCAGCCACGATCCCTATCTCGAGCCCCTCTTCCCCCGGGTGGAGAACCTGCAACGGCTCAACCGGAGGGCGGCATGATGAGATCGGATAACCAGAACCTCTGCCCACGCGCATCCGCACAGGCAGGCTGCCAGCCATTCAGGATGCGGAGGTCGCCATGCTGAAACTCGCCCTGCAAAGTCTCTGGGCCCGCCGCCTCACCGCCGGCCTCACCCTGCTGGCCGTGGCCATCAGCGTCACCCTGCTGCTCGGGGTGGAGCGGGTGCGCACCGAGGCGCGCGAGAGCTTCGCCAACACGGTCTCCGGCACGGATCTCATCGTCGGCGCCCGCTCCGGCCAGGTGAACCTCTTGCTCTACTCTGTGTTTCGCATCGGCAACCCCACCAACAACGTGGGCTGGGACACCTATCAGGCCATCAAGCAGCGTCCCGGCATCGCCTGGACCATTCCTATCTCCCTCGGGGATTCTCACAAGAGCTTCCGGGTGCTAGGCACCAATGGCGACTACTTCACCCACCTGAAGTACGGCCAGCAGCAGTCGTTGCAGATGCGGGAGGGACGTCCGTTCGAGACACCGTTCGAGGCGGTGCTCGGCGCCCAGGTGGCGGAGAAGCTTGGCTACAAGCTGGATCAGTCCATCATCATCGCCCACGGCGCCGGCAACACCTCCTTCAGCCAGCACGACAACCTGCCGTTCAAGGTGGTGGGGATACTGGCACCGACCGGTACCCCTGTCGATCGCACCGTGCACGTACCGCTGGCGGGCATAGAGGCCATCCACCTCGGTTGGGACACGGGTCGTCACAGCAAGAACGTCACCGCCGAGCAGGCGCTGGCCCAGGATCTCACCCCCAAGACCATCACCGCCTTTATGGTGGGTCTGAGCAACCGGATATTGGCGTTCCAGCTGCAGCGCGGCATCAACACCTACACGGGCGAACCCTTGATGGCCATCTTGCCGGGGGCTGCCTTGCAGGAGCTGTGGGGCATGATGAGCGTGATGGAGACGGCGCTCACCGTCATCGCCGGCTTCGTGGTGGTGGCGGGCCTCATCGGCATGCTGACCACCCTGCTGGCGGGGCTCAACGAGCGGCGCCGTGAACTCGCCATCCTGCGCTCCCTCGGCGCTGGCCCGTCCCATCTGTTCCTGCTGCTGGCACTGGAGGCCATGGCCCTCACCACCCTCGGCATCGCCCTCGGGGTCGGGGTACTCTACCTGGGACAACTGCTTGCCACCCCCTGGCTGCTCAGCCACTATGGCCTGCAACTCGGCCTGGGCCTGCCGAGCGCCTACGAATGGCAGCTGCTGGGGCTGGTGTGGCTGGCAGGCATGGTGATAGGGCTGCTACCCGCCGCCCGCGCGTATCGCTACAGCCTGAGCGACGGCATGAGTATCCGGATATGACGATGACAAGAGGAAAGATGACGATGTGGCGAGTGCTGACCGTGCTGTTGGGAGTGTTGGCTTTGCCTGCCCATGCCGTGAATTACAAAACAATCGACTGGGATGTGCTCATTCCAGAGGGTGAAATACTGCTGCCACCGCCCCAGGTCAGCCACGACGGCAACCTGGCGTCGGTGCCGCAGCCGGTCGGCGGGGTCAACAAGAAGCTGGACAACCAGAACCTGCGCATCCCGGGCTTCGTGGTGCCGCTGGAGGGGGATGCCAAGAAGATCACCGCCTTCCTGCTGGTGCCCTACTTCGGTGCCTGCATCCATGTGCCGCCGCCCCCTACCAACCAGGTGATCTACGTGAGCTACCCCAAGGGCGCGCCTGTGGATGATCTGTGGGATGCCATCTGGGTGAAGGGCAAGATGCGCACGGTCAGCTCGAGCCACGAGATGGCCACCGCCTCCTACTCCATGGAGGCGACCGAGGTCAGCGTCTACGAGGAGTGATCTCTGCGTCTATTGCCTTGATACGCAATCAAAATGGCCTCCCCCGGGAGGCCATTTTGTTATCCCGCCTGCACATCTGGGCCCAGCTCCGCCTGAGGGATTGCTCGTTTGGCTGCTTGGGGTAACATTCAATACCAGCCTGAATCCCCTCAGCCAGCACGGAGCCAGCATGGCCGATCTCCCGCCCCCCAAGAAAGAGAGTTCCATCTTAAGCAGCCAGGAGCTGACCCTGCGTCTGGCCCGCAGCCGCGGCATCGACGGCATGCTGACCCGCAACAGCGACAGCACCTTCGAGCAGCGCGCCACCTTCCGCCAGCTGGCGGATCAGGCCGCCCGCCAGCGCAATCTGGAATCCATCATGGTGATGGCCTCCCGCCACTGCGAGGAGACGGCCGCCGGCGGCGAGATGGACAGCGACTGGCTGACCCGCTTCCTGCAACTGGCCGAAGAGATCAGCATGGTGCCCATGCAGCAGCTGTGGGGGCGGATCTTCGCCCTGGAGGTCGCGACCCCGGGTCGCTTCTCCATCCGGGCCCTGAGTACCCTCAAGGAGATGACCCAGCGCGAGGCCCAGCTGTTCCAGCGCATCTGCGCACTCTGCTGCCACTACGAGGGGAGCGACGAGCAGCGCCTGCTGCTCGGCATGCACAAGGGGGCCAGCCTGCTGAGCCGCGCCAGAGTCACCCGCATGGGGCTAGGCAAATACCGGGTGCCCTACAGCGCCCTGCTGCTGCTGTTCGATCTCGGCCTGCTGCACCGAGGGGAGCTCGAATCCGGCCCCCTGCCCGCCGACGGGGTGGAGCTGGCGTTTGGTAACCAACACTGGCGACTGCGCCAGCGCCAGAGTCACCTCACCCTGCTCTACTACCGTCTCACCCCGGTGGGCAACGAGCTCGCCCAACTGCTGGAGGAGCCGCCGCTGGAGGAGTACCTGCAGGATCTCAAGACCCTGCTCTCCACCAACCTACAGATCGAAACCCTGACGCAGCCCCCCGCCAGCGCACCGGACATCCCAGTCTGAATCAGCCGGGAGCCCGGATGGGCTCCCGCTTTGTTGCTTTCCAAATTGCGAAACCGACGCTGCCATTGCCAAAACGGCTCCCAAAAAGCGAATCGATTCAGCTAGTCGCCGCGCTGGCCTTGGCCGTTTTCGTCAATCCACGTACTTTGGGCAGAAAACATGCATTGCGCACGCATTTTAAGCGCCCCCTGGCACTCTGGTGCGCGGCTTGCACATGGGACTACTGGTCCCGAATTGTCAGGACTCATCATCACCATTGTCGGACGCCCCCATGAGAGTCAACCAGCCCGTTACCCAGCGTGAGCGCCTCTACCCGGCGCATCAGAATCTCATCTCCACCACGGATCTGGAGAGCCGCATCACCTTTGCCAACGAGGAGTTCTGCCAGATAGCCGGCTTCACCCTGGCGGAGTTGCAGGGCGCCCCCCACAACCTGGTGCGCCACCCCGACATGCCGACTCAGGCCTTCGCCGATATGTGGAGCCATATCCGGGAGGGAAAGAGCTGGATGGGGCCGGTCAAGAATCGTTGCAAGAATGGGGATCACTACTGGGTCAACGCCTTCGTCACCCCCATTCAGGATGCGAGCGGCAAGGTGGTGGAGTACCAGTCGGTGCGCACCGTGCCGGACGAGGCGCTCAAGGGGCGGGCCGAGAAGGTCTACGCGGGCTTAAGAGAGGGACAGGCGCCCCTGGTCCTGCGCCTGCCGGCCTTCTCCCATACGCTGGTGCTCAATTTCTGCCTGCTGCTCGCCCTCGCCGCCCTGCTTGGCCTCGGCTATGGCCATGAGTCCGGCTGGCTGGCCGGGCTCGCCGCCCTGCCCCTCATTGGCGCCCTGCTGGTGGTGAACGCCCTCGGCCGGCGCCTTGGCAAGCTGGGCGAGCTGGCCCGCAACCGCTTCGACAATCCGTTGATGCAGCTGCTCTACACCGGCCGGGTCGATCGGCTCGCCGCCGTCGAGCTCGCCATGAAGATGAACCAGGCCGAGTTCAACGCCGTGCTGACCCGCACCCAGCAGACCTGCCAGCAGATCCTGACATCCGCGCAGACGGACTTGCACAACGCCGAGACCATCACGGACAACCTGCAGCAACAGCAGGCCCAGACCAACCAGGTCGCCACCGCCATCACCCAGATGGCCCAGTCCATCCGCGAGGTATCCCAGAGCTCCACCGCCTCCTCCGATCGGCTGGACGAGACCGCGGATCTCTTCAAAGAGGGCAACCTCCGCGTGCAGGAAACCATCGAAGAGGTGGAAGGGATGCACAGCGAGCTGGTCACCTCCAAGGGGGTGATCAACACGCTGGCGACCCAGTGCCGGGCCATCGACGGCATCCTGGATGTGATCAACAGCATCGCCAACCAGACCAACCTGCTGGCCCTCAACGCCGCCATCGAGGCCGCCCGGGCTGGTGAGGCGGGCCGTGGCTTCTCCGTGGTGGCGGACGAGATCAGATCCTTGGCCATCAAGACCCAGTCCTCCACCGGCGAGATCCAGAAGATGATAAGCCTCTTGCAGGGCAGTGCCGGGGATGCGGAGCAGGCGATGGCGCAAGGGGAGCGACTCTCCGCCAGTTGCCGCCTCAAGGCCTCCGCCACCGGCGACGTGTTGCAACAGATCAGCGATCGCCTGCTGCAGGTAACCGCCGGCAGCAACCAGATAGCCCAGGCTGTGCAGGAGCAATCCCAGGTCACGGCCGACATAGACCGCAGTGTACTCAGCATCAAGCGCCTCGCCGATGACTCCAGTCAGGGCAGCCAGCACGCGGTGCAGGGCGTCATCTCGCTGGTGCGGCAACTCGGCGAACTGGAGCGGCTGGTACGCCAGTTCCAGCAACGCCCCTCCCCCCATGCAGCCAGTGAACCTCAGCCCAGTGGTCGAGCCCTGCTCGCCCGCTAAGCCTTCGCGGAGGAAACCAAACCCCAGATAAAGACCGTGCGCTAATACAAAAAAGCATGGGCCCCATATCGGTGACGAGATGGGGCCCAGCGACATTATGGGGCTGGGATCTCTATATCAGACCCCGATCCCACAAGTCGGCCAACAGCCTATCCACCCGCACCACCACCGGCTTGCCCTTGCCGTACTCTGAATGGCTTCTGCGCGACACCGTGCTCAAAGGTGTGGCAGTCCCAATTTCACTATCCTGCTCTGCTGCGCTGTCGATATTAAGGCCCCCCCCCAGTGGCCGCTCAATTTATTGATCTTGCCCGAGAAACAACCAACTTCCCCTTCCCTAACCAGCTCCAATCGGTAACATAGCAATCAGAATCACCTCTTGTCGGAGTCAGCCATGAGTCAGGCCAGAGCAACACCACAGATAGCAAGCAGCAAGCTGGAGGCTGTAATTCAGGGGCGGTAGCCTTGCCGATTCTTTCCATGACCAAAACCTTATCTGTTCTTTTACACAGTGTGTAATGGTGGCTAAAAGAGGAAGTCAAGCGAACACATCCAGCTTCAGAGACAGGCTAGTAACCATTGATTTAAAATTTACTTTTTTTGGACGGTTGTCAGATCGGAACGGAGTTAGATGGAAGGTGGTGCTAACGAATTAGTACTACCTTCCATCTAATCACTGTTAGCAACAATAAGGAAATATATGTCAGACACAAATAAAACAGCACACCCTCTGGAATGGATCACCACCTCTGATTTACTAATGATTGTTCTTATTGGAGTAACGGCTTTCTTCGGATACAAATCATATCAAACACAGAAAGAAGGTATTGAACTGCAACGCTCAATATACCAACCAAGATTTGTGCCATCTGAAGTTCAACAGCCAAAAATAATTTCAGAAAAAACCCTTACCCGAGTTGCAATATCAAATCTCGGATACACCCCTGGCTCATACAAAATAAAAATAAAATCCGACACTTTCAACTTTGACTCAGAGAATAATGGGTCTGGCCGAGAGATAACCTTTATTTACATGCTAAAACATGACGACAGTGACAATCATGAGTTCTATATAATTCCACCTAACTCTAACAAGAAGCCTGTGCTCGCCTCTTATCAATATGAGTTTTCAGGTGACAATGGTTTCAGGACAACTAGAAAATTCTGCTATCAACTACAAAACAGTACTGAATACGTTGAGGTCGGCTGCCCATAGCTGCTAATAAATGGTTAAGATAATTCGTTTCGCTCATTGGGACGGGCGAAAGCCTACACCTTAACAAAAGATTATATTGCACCATATAAAAAGGGTGAGGATAAAATATGCCAGTTGGATATAAACCAACAGTTTTTGTCAGTTCAACGTGTTTCGACTTGGGTCAAGTTCGGTCTGACATCAAGGATTTAATCCAAACATTTGGTCTCGAACCTGTATTGTCAGAGTATAACTCATTTCCGGTCTCTCCTGATACGGATACTATTTCTAATTGCCTCCGGAATGTTCGAGAGAAAGCAGATATATTTGTGTTGATAATTGGAGGTCGTTATGGCTTTCAAACTAACAATGGAAAATCAATAACAAACCTAGAATATTTGGAAGCTAAAAGAAAAAACATACCAATTTATGTATTTGTAAATACTGGTATTATGAATGTCCTTCCTATTTGGAAAAATAACCCAGATGCTGACTTTTCAAGCCACGTAGAGAATAAAAAAGTATTCGAGTTTGTTGAAACTGTTTCACACTTTAAATCGAACTGGGTATACAAATTTGATTCAGCCTCTGACATAAAGTCGGCTTTACTCCAACAAATACCTTATCTTTTTATGGAGGCCTTAGAGGCAAGGAAAAAACTGAAGGTTAATGAAGTCAATCTGCCTTCGGATCTCTTTCCACCTAAAGCTGCAAGGTTAGTTATTGAAAAGCCTGATGGTTGGGAATATTTACTCTTTGCTTTTTTATGTAAAGAATATCTAGGCCGTTTGGAGCATAAAAAGTTCGATCTAGAGTATGGAATTTCTTTTAACAATGTTATTGAAATTGAAGAACCTCAAGAAGTATTTAACTGGATTACAGCACATAATAACGAAATGCTTAAACTGATCAGAATCACAACGACCTTGATCAATGATGCAGCAATCAAGTCGCTTGGCGAACCAGGAGTAGAAGGTGATTACCGCCAAATACAACATGTGTGCCAGAGGCTACTAGAAGTTTATGAGCAAATTATCAACTGGAAGCTCTCATTCACTACATTAGAGGTCAATGAAGACTTTGAGCCAATACTAAAAGTTCTGTCAGGTTTCGCAGATGACCCTCTTGCAAAAATCGACAAATTTATTAATCGCGTCCATTTTGAAATTCCTGAAGCCTTGGATAATATTGCGCTCAGTGGTGAGCAAGTAAAATTGGACTTTACATTTTCCTTGGAATCGCCGGATATTAACGGTTTTAACCGAGAACTAAAAAAACTTGGTGATTTGTATTTCCAAAACCTCTGACAAAACATTTCATATGTGATTCTAAAATAATGATATTTTTACTATGTGCTGCGTTTGTTTTTTAAGGTGGCATGGTGGACCTTCAGTATTGCACTGCTCAGAAATTTGCTGGCAGCAATATTTTATAAGGGTGAAAATGTTAGCTACATATATTCGTGATATTTACAAAGAAAGTGATAAAAAACAACTAGCCGATGCAATTGAGGAAATTGCATCGGCTGTTGATTCAAATGGATGGGCATCATCTGGGGTCTACTGCTTTTGGGACCCTCAAACCAATAACATTCTCTATATAGGATTAGCTAGTGATTTATATAGTCGATTCAGAGAGCATAACAATCTGAAACAATGCCCCGCTAAAGGTTGTAAAAAAGAGAACATAGCATCATGGTTCCATGATAACGAGTATCTTGGATATTCGATTTTAGTCCAATCACGGTTAAGTCAAACTGAAGTGGCTAGAAACTATGGAAAACTCATAAAAAGTCATGGCTCTGACTTATATGATCCTAGAGACGCAATTGGTATTTCAGAAGGCTTACTAATAGAAGTAGAAAAGTTAAAGCACGGGCAACTCCCCTCTTGGAATAAGATTGGTGGAGCATCTTACGGTAAAAACAAAGCGACGGAAATGCATATAGAGTTCACAGAGTTGTTTACGACAAAACGAACTGATCTAAGAGTTGCGCAAAAAACGATAAGAGAAATAGCTAGCAGTGCAGAATTTGAATCATTTGAGCTTTTCCTTCATGCAATTCGACAAATGATGGCAATTACAAACTGGACCTTTGGTCGTGCTTGGCAAGAACTGCCCGATGATTTCTATGCAAAGGATAGAATCATCGAACAACACTATGTCCCAAACATTAATAACTTGATAAAAGAAATATAAAAAAGAATTTAAGAATGTTCAGCAACACTCGGTATTTTTGGTGCTAACCGTTTGGTTTAGTGTTTACGGCGAAGTAGTTCAATATCGTGGAACCATTGCTTACATATTAATGCGGCGTTAATCAGAGGAAATTTCACATTTTGAGCATCATATAATATGTCCCATTAATCCGTTAGCCACTAACAATAGGGAAATGATTAGCAGGAAATAAACAAGGGGGCAAACGCCCCCCTCTGATATCAATCCTCGGTATCAGCAAACAACCCAACCTTAATCGATCAACCCTCGCAGCCTTAGAGCAGTAAGCAACTCATCCACCAGCACGGCCACCGGCTTGCCGGCGTTAAGTAGATGAATTTCCGGCTGCTCCGGGGCCTCATAGGCGGAGTCGATACCGGTAAATTTACGGATCTCCCCCGCCCGCGCCTTCTTGTAGAGCCCCTTGGGGTCGCGCTCTTCGCAGACGGCGAGCGGCGCATCCACAAACACCTCGACAAACTCGTCCGCCCCCAAGAGATTGCGCACCAGATCCCGCTCGGCACGGAATGGCGAGATAAAGGCGGTCAGGACGATGAGGCCCGCATCCACCATTAATTTCGCCACTTCGCCAACCCGTCGGATATTCTCCTGCCTGGCCGCATCGTCGAAGCCGAGATCACCACAGAGACCGTGGCGCACGTTATCCCCATCCAGCAGATAGGTGTGTTTTCCCTCGGCCGCCAGCGCCTGCTCAAGCGCCCCCGCCAGGGTGGATTTGCCCGCCCCGGACAGGCCGGTAAACCAGAGCACCAGCGGTTTCTGCTCCTTCAACTGCGATCGGCTCTGCTTGCTGACGACATGCTGATGCCACACGACGTTATTCATCCTGACTCCTTCTCTACAGCTCCTGCCCTCTCCCGAGGGAGAGGGCTCCAGGCTCTATTCCTTGCCGCTGTCGTTGCCGCTGTCGTTGCCGACTGCCAGCGCTTGCCAGTGGGGGAAGTGCTTGCGCACCAAGGCGTTGAGCTCGATCTCGAACTCGCTGTACTGCCCCGCCACAACTTTCGCGGCCAAGCCTTGCACTATCATGCCGGCACCGACTGTGACGTTGGTCAGCCGGTCGATCAGGATGAAGCTGCCGGTGTCACGGATCTCCTGGTAAGGGTCGAAGGCCACTGGGTCGGTCAGGCTCAGCTCGCACAGGCCAATCTCGTTGAGCTTGAGCTCGGAGGCCGCCAGCTCGTCCAGCTTGTTGATCTCGATGCGGTGGCGAATGGCCTCCACCTGACCACGGCTCTTCTTGGTAGCCAGCTTGACGTCATAGACCCGGCCCGGCTGCAGAGACTCTTCCCCCATCCAGACGATGTGGGCCAGCACGTTCTGGGTCACCTTGGGCTGGCTAGCGGCATCCACCAAGAGATCCCCGCGGCTGATGTCGATCTCGTCGGCAAACGTCACCGTGATGGCCTGACCCGGCAGGGCGTACTCCAGATCCCCGTCGAAGGTGACGATGCGCGTCACCTTGCTCTGCTTACCGGACGGCAGCGCCGCCAGGGTGTCACCCACCCGCAGCACGCCGGAGGCGAGCGTACCCGCGAAGCCACGAAAATCCAGGTTCGGGCGGTTCACATACTGCACCGGCAGGCGTACCGGGTGACGTTCCAGCTCGCGCTCGACCTCGGCAGTTTCCAGCAAGGAGAGCAAGGTTTCCCCCTGATACCAGGCCAGCTTGTCGCTTTGGTTGACCACGTTGTCCCCGTCCAGCGCCGAGACCGGCACTATCTGGATGTTGTCGACGCTGAGCTTCTTGGCGAATTCGCGATATTCCGCGCTGATGCGCTCGAACACTGGCTGGCTGAACTCCACCAGATCCATCTTGTTGACCGCCACCACGAACTGTTTTATCCCCAGCAAACTGGCGATAAAGCTGTGGCGACGGGTCTGATCCAGCACCCCCTTGCGGGCATCGATGAGGATGATGGCGAGATCGCAGGTGGAGGCGCCGGTGGCCATGTTGCGGGTGTACTGCTCGTGGCCCGGGGTGTCCGAGATGATAAATTTGCGCTTGGCGGTAGAGAAGTAGCGGTAGGCTACGTCGATAGTGATGCCCTGCTCGCGCTCGGCCTGCAGGCCGTCTACCAAGAGCGCCAGATCCAGCTTCTCACCCGCGGTGCCGAGCTTCTGGCTGTCGGACTCCAGGGCCTTCAATTGATCTTCATAGATCTGCTGGGAGTCGTGCAGCAAGCGGCCAATCAGGGTGCTCTTGCCGTCATCCACGCTGCCGCAGGTGAGAAAACGTAGCAGGCTCTTGTGCTGCTGGGCATGCAGGTAGGCTTCGATGCCCTGTTCCGTGATGGCGGTTTGAATGTGGTTGTTCATGTGTCGATCCCTTAGAACATTTTTTTAGAAATAGCCCTGACGCTTCTTCTGCTCCATGGAGCCCGCCTGATCGTGGTCAATCAATCGTCCTTGCCGCTCGCTGGAGGTGGTCACCAGCATCTCCTCGATGATCTCGGTCAGAGTGGTGGCATTGGATTCGATGGCCCCGGTCAGCGGGTAGCAGCCGAGGGTACGGAAGCGCACCAGCTCCTGCTTCACCTCATCTTCCGGGCCAATGGGCATGCGCTCGTCATCCACCATGATCTTGATGCCACCCCGCTCCACCACGGGGCGCATGGCCGCGAAGTAGAGCGGCACTATGTCGATGTTTTCCAGGTAGATGTATTGCCAGATATCGAGCTCGGTCCAGTTGGAGAGCGGGAACACCCGTATGCTCTCCCCCTTGTTGACCTGGCCGTTATAGACCCGCCACAGCTCGGGTCTCTGGTTCTTGGGATCCCAGCGGTGGGACTTGTCACGGAAGGAGTAGACCCGCTCCTTGGCGCGGGACTTCTCCTCGTCCCGGCGCGCGCCACCGAAGGCGGCGTCGAAGCCGTACTTGTTCAGCGCCTGCTTGAGCCCCTCGGTCTTCATGATGTCGGTGTGTTTGCCGCTGCCGTGCACGAAGGGGTTGATGTTCATGGCCAGGCCGTCCGGGTTCTTGTGGACGATGAGGTCCAGCCCGTACTTGGCGGCCGTCTCGTCCCGGAACTTGATCATCTCCTTGAACTTCCAGTTGGTGTCCACATGCAGCAACGGGAAGGGGATCTTACCCGGGTAGAAGGCCTTGCGGGCCAGGTGCAGCATGACGGAGGAGTCCTTGCCGATGGAGTACATCATCACCGGGTTTTCAAATTCCGCAGCCACCTCGCGGATGATGTGGATGCTCTCGGCTTCCAGCTGCTGCAGGTGGGTCAATCTTTCACGATCCATGTCTTGGTCCTCAGTCATTACCAGCACGCCTTGGCGCGCCTTGGGTTCAGTGCGGCGCCGCGTTGGCAGCGCCAAAAAATCGATTCGTGGTGAACGGGCTCAGGCCAGGCTGACCAGTTTCAGATCCGTGCTGCCGAACTCATCGCTCAGCGCGCTCCCCTGCTCGCCAAACCAGGCGAGCTGCTCGCGCAAAGCTACTACTTCTCCGATGACGATCAGCGACGGGCTCTGCGCTTGCGTCGCCAGGGTGGCCAGCTCGTTCAAGGTGCCGGTCAGCACCCGCTGACTGGCCTGGGTGCCTCTCTCTATGATGGCGAGAGGGGTTGAACCGCGGCGGCCATGGCTTACCAGTTGTTGCTGAATGTGTTCGGAGCGCATCAGCCCCATGTAGATGACCAGGGTCTGATTGGTGGCGGCGAGCTGCTGCCAGTCCGGCTCCTTCCCATCGCTCTGGCAGTGGCCTGTGATAAAGACCGCACTTTGCGCATAGTCACGATGAGTGAGCGGGATGCCGGCGTAGGCGGTGGCGCCGGCGGCGGCCGTGATGCCGGGCACCACGGAGAAGGGAATGCCTTCGGCGGCCAGCACTTCCAGCTCTTCGCCACCGCGGCCAAACATGAAGGGATCGCCCCCCTTGAGGCGCACCACCCGATTGCCCGCCCTGGCATATTCCACCAGCAGACGGTTGGTCTCTTCCTGGGGCACGCTGTGGGCACCGGCCTTCTTGCCGACCGATACCAGGGTCGCATCACGGCGCACCAGATCCAGGATCTCGGGGGAGACCAGCTGATCGTAAAGCACCACTTCCGCCTGCTGGATCTGTTGCAGCGCCTTGAGGGTCAGCAGGCCCGGATCGCCGGGGCCGGCGCCGACCAGCACCACTTCGCCCACTTCGGTCTGGGCCTTGTCCAGCCCCTCGTTGAGCCAATTCTCGGCCCCCTGCCAGTCCTGCTTCTCCACCAGGCTCCCAAGGGTGTTGGAGGCGAAGGCCCGCTCCCAGAAGCGGCGACGATCGGACAGCGACACCAGCACCTGCTTGGCCTTGCCCCGCACCCGCCCGGAGAGTTCAGCCAGACCGCCGAGATGGCGGGGCAGCAGGCTTTCCAGCCGCTCGCGCAGCAGGCGCACCAGCACGGGCGCCTTGCCACCGCTGGAGACGGCAACCACCACAGGGGATCTGTCTATGATGGAGGGGAAGATAAAGCTGGAGCGCACCGGATCGTCCACTACATTGACGAACAGTCCGCGCTGGTTGGCGCTCTGGTAGACCAGGGCGTTGACCTCGAGATCGTCGGTGGCGGCGACCACCAGGATATGACCGGCCAGATGATCAGGGGTGAAGCGCTCCGCCAGATGGGTGAAGCGGCCATGAAATTCGTTGAAAGCGCCGTCGATGGTCGGGGAAACCAGGGTCAGGCGGGCACCGGCGGCCAGCAGCAGGCGCGCCTTGCGCAGGGCTACCTCGCCCCCGCCTACCAGCAGTACCGGGCGGCCTTCCAACTTGGCAAACATAGGTAAATAATCCATTTCGGCCCATTCCTCGGCATACGACGACAACTGGGGCGACTATAGGCAGGCTGCTTATTCCTTCAAAATAATAAAAAATGCTCTTTAATGCGTTTTGGTAATTAGTAAACCTGCACAATGGCAAAGGCGAGTGAATGTCCTTGTGGTGCTGCGCACCAGACTCTAGGCTAGTGAAAGTGTTTCATAAGGAGCTTAATAATGAATGAGTCATTGATTGTATTGGGGATCTTCGTGTTCCTGGTGCTCGCCACCCTGAGCGCAGGCATCAAGATAGTGCCCCAGGGGTTTAACTGGACGGTGGAGCGCTTCGGCCGCTATACCCGCACCCTCTCTCCCGGCCTCAACCTGCTCATTCCCTATGTGGACAGAGTCGGCCACAAGATCATCATGATGGAGCAGGTGCTGGACATCCCGGCCCAGGAGGTGATCTCCCGGGACAACGCCAACGTCACCATAGACGCCATCAGCTTCGTGCAGGTGGTGGATGCGCGTAAGGCAGGCTACGAGGTCAACGATCTCACCAGCGCCATCCGCAACCTGACCATGACCAATATGCGGACCGTACTCGGCGCCATGGAGCTCGACGAGATGCTCTCCCAGCGCGACACCATCAACGAGAAGCTGCTGCGCACCATGGACGCCGCCACCGCCCCCTGGGGCATCAAGGTGACCCGGATCGAGATCAAGGACGTGCGCCCGCCCATGGCGCTGATCGATGCCATGAACGCCCAGATGAAGGCCGAGCGCCAGAAACGGGCCGAGGTACTGGAAGCCGAAGGGGTGCGCCAGTCCCGGATCCTGAAGGCCGAAGGGGAGAAGCAGTCCCAGATCCTGAAAGCCGAGGGTGAGCGCCAGGCCGCCTTCCTCGCCGCCGAAGCGCGGGAACGTGCAGCCGAGGCGGAAGCCAAGGCGACCCACATGGTCTCCCAGGCCATCGCCGCCGGGGATATGCAGGCCATCAACTACTTCGTCGCCCAGAAATACACTGAGGCGCTGGCCCGCATCGGCGAAGGCCCGAACAGCAAGATCATCATGATGCCGCTGGAGGCGGGCAGCCTGATAGGTTCGGTCGCCGGGGTGGCCGAGCTGTTCAACAAGGACGGCAAGGGCAACAAATCATGACAGCTCTGCTGGAGGGGCTGACCCACTGGCACTGGCTGGGGCTGGGCTTCGCCCTGCTGGCCATCGAGGTGATGGGGTCTGTGGGTTTCCTGCTCTGGACCGGCATCGCCGCCCTGGAGGTCGGGATCCTGCTGCTGCTCTGGCCCTTCGGCTGGCAGGCGCAGCTGCTGCTGTTTGCGGCGCAGTCCCTGCTCACCACCTGGGCCTGGTGGCGCTGGCAACACAGACGGGATCGCTCGAGCCAAGATGCCGCCGCCCCCATCAACGAGCGGATGCAGAGCTATCTGGGGCGGGAGCTGACCCTGCTTGACGAGGTGAGCCAGGGCACGAGCCGGGTTCATCTGGACGACACCGTCTGGACCGTGCGTTGTTCAGTCTCGTTGCCGGCGGGCAGCCGGGTCAGGGTGGTGGGTGCTGATTCCCATATCCTGCTGGTGGAGCCGCTGGCCCGATCTGACTGATAGAGTTGATCCGGGCCACTCGCGGCCCTTCAAAAAATGGCCATAAAAAAACGGGCCCGACGCTAGCGTCGGGCCCGTTTTCAGATGAGGTGCAGGCTTAGTTGGCCTTGGCATCGCTCACTGCAGCGTCGACCTTGGTGGCCACGTCTTCGGCAGCTTTCTCAACGGTAGCAGAAGCTTCAGAAGCAGCCTTCTCTACGGTTGCGGAAGCGTCGGAAGCAGCCTTCTCAACGGTTGCAGCAACGTCGGCGGCCGGAGTAGCGGCCGGAGCGGCGGCTTCTTCTTTCTGACCACAAGCGGTCAACATCAGACCCAGGATACCGGCTACCAGTACTTTGTTCATGTACATATCCTCAAATAAAGATGGAGAGACGGCCGTCAGGGCCATCACTGAGCCTCGTGTTCCCGTGGAAAATCCATCAGAACGGGAGTCAAGAGACGCGCGAAATATAACGCCATACACAGCCAATGAAAACGCGTATCACAATGATATTTTCTCGTTGGCTAGATGAAAATAACTACTGCAACGACAAATATTAATACATTTATCCAGATAACCGGCCATTTCGCATGATAAATCACCACATTCATGGCCGTTAGCAGTCAAACATTGTCATATTTATCGGCAGGTCCCACCCCGCTCAGTCAGACAACTTCTGACAAGACAGCCGTTTGCCCTGGCTGTCGCTCTCGCGGGCCAGATCCAGCAGTGCCATCACCGCCAGCGCCTCCTGGGCCGGCACCGGATTGGCACCCTCCCCCTTGATGGCGGCGCAGACCCCGCGATAGTAGGCGCCATAATCTCCCACCTCGCCGTTCACCGGCTGGGATTGAGACTGGCCATCCACCACACGGCTGAGCTGACCCAGATCCGGATCCTGACCCCAGCCGGCCACGGGCGGCCGCAGACCGGCCTTGAGCTGCTCTTCCTGCACGTCCATGCCGAACTTGATGAAGGAGCCAGTGCTGCCGTGGATGACGAAGCGCGGCATGGTGGCGGAGACCAAGCAGCTGCCGTGCAGTATCACCCGAAGCGTCCCGTAGCCCAGCACCACATGGAAGTAGTCATCGCTCAGGGCGCCGGGGCGCTGCTGGGCGAGATCGGCCTGCAACCAGTCCGGCTGGCCGAACAGTTGCAGCGCCTGGTCGAGGATATGCGGGCCGAGATCGAACCAGAGGCCGGAACCCGGGCCCCCCGCCTCCCGCCAGCGCTGGCGCACCTCGGGACGGTAACGGTCAAAGTGAGACTCGAACTGTGCTACTTCCCCAAGGTCACCCTCGGCCAGCAGGCGGCGCACCGTGAGGAAGTCCCCGTCCCAGCGCCGGTTGTGGAAGATGCTGAGCAGTCGTTGCTGCTTCTCGGCCAGCTCCACCAAGGCCTCGGCTTCTGCCAGGTCCAGTGCGAACGGCTTGTCGATCACCACATGCTTGCCGGCCAACAGCGCCTGACGGGCGATGGGGGCATGAGTATCGTTCGGGGTGGCGATCACCACCAGATCCACGCTCTCATCGGCCAGCACCTGCTCCAGCGAGCCGACCAGGCAACCAGGCAGCTCGGCCTGCACCTTGGCGGCATCCCGACTCACCACCCAGCGCAGGGTCAGCCCCGGGGTCGTTGCCAGAAAGGGGGCATGAAAGGTTTGGCCCGCAAAGCCATAGCCCACCAGGGCGGCGTTGATTGTGTGGCTCATCCGCTGTTCTCCGCTGAGATAGTCCGTTGAGAGGGGCACAAGCGAGTGTGCCCCCAAGAAGAAAGGGGGCTCAAGGCCCCCTGATTGTGCCCATCAGAGCACAGGATTTATTGCCAGTACAAGGGGCGTTATCCATCAAGGATGGCGCCCCTCGCGCTCAAGGTTGCAGGCAGAGCCGGCGACCGTGGCGGGTCAGTAGCAGCAACAGGGGTGGCAACAGCAGCCACATGTGCAGCGCCAGCTGGCTGAGGGGATCCGGCATCAGAGCGCCGGTGAGCCCCACCAGGGCACCGGAACCGCTCATCTGGAACAGTCCAAGCAGGGCAGCCGCGGTACCGGCGCAATGACCAAACGGGGCCAGCGCCATGCCGGCTGCGGCCCCCAGCACCATGGCAAAACCTATGCTGGAGAAGAATACCGGGCCCATCATGGCGAGCGGGTGCTCGATGTGCTGCACCAGGGTCAGGGCGATGGCCGAGAGCGAAATCACCAGCAGACCGATGCGCAGGGTGCGTCTCGGCCCCACCTTGGCGATGAAGCGCGGTGCCATGAAGCAGGCCAATATGTTCAGGGCCGCGTTGGCGGTGAACCAATAGCTGAAGCCGCTCATGTCCAGACCCAGCTTGACCATCAGCTGCACGGGGGCGGCGGTGACATAGGCCAGGATCACTGCCATCGACAGCATGCAGAGGCTGGCGTTGAACAGGAAGCTCGGGGAGCGCAGCACAGGGCTGTAGCGGGACCAGCTGATAAGCGGACCGGCGCTGCTGGTCTCCTCCGGGCGGGTTTCCGGCATGCGCCACAGCAACCAGCTACCGACGATCAGGGCGTAACCTGCCATAAACCAGAAGTTCGCCGACCAGCCCGCCTTGGCGGTGAGCCAGCCACCGAGCAAGGGCGCCAGGGCGGGAATAAAGCAGATGGCGCCGTTCAGGTAGGAGATCATCTGGCCGCTCTTCTTGGGGCCATAGCTGTCACGCACCACGGAGAAGGCGGCGACCGAGGTGGCGCAGGCACCGAAGCCCTGCAGCACCCGCGCCAGCATCAGCTCACCCAGGCTGGCGGCAAAGCCGGCGGCCAGGGCGCTCAGGCCGTAGAGCAGCACGCCGCCGAGCGCAATGGGTTTGCGGCCGTAGCGATCGGCGAGCGGCCCCACCAGCAACTGGCCCAGCCCCATGCTGAACAGGAACCAGGTGATGGTGCCCTGCATCAGGGTCACCTCGGCGCCGAGCCGCTCGGCCATCTGCGGGATGGCAGGCAGATAGATGTCGATGGCCAGCGGGCTGAACAACACCAGGAGTACGAGCAAAAGAATCAATGGCATCAGTCACCTCAAGACCAGGGGGGAATTCGATTGGTGCGCGAGTCTACTGACTCACAGTAATGAATTGAAATGGTATTTAATCACTTCGGTTATTCCTTTACGGAAAGATGTATTTTATCCACTCCTCCGAGTGGTGGCCCACAGAGCCAGTTCCTCCCTGACCGCGGGCTAATTGGCCTTTGACTAAACGCTCACCCCGCATAGAATGCGCAGATTATTTTTGCGGAGGTGCGTGATGAGCAAGCTTGTCCTGGCAACAGGTAACCAGAAAAAGGTGAAGGAATTGGCCGCCATGCTGGCCGATATGAAGATCCAGGTGATCCCCCAGAGCGAGTTCGAGGTCACCGATGCCGAGGAGACCGGCACCACCTTCGTCGAGAATGCCATCATCAAGGCCCGCCACGCCGCCCGCATCACCGGCCTGCCCGCCGTCGCCGACGACTCAGGTCTGGAAGTGGACCTGCTGCACGGCCGCCCCGGCGTCTACTCCGCCCGCTTCGCCGGTGAGCATGCCAGCGACAAGGACAACATCGACAAGCTGCTGGCCGAGCTCAAGGGTGCCCCCGACTACCTCAAGAGCGCCCGCTTCTGGTGTGTGCTGGTCTACATGCGCCATGCCGACGATCCCACCCCCATCATCTGCCAGGCAAGCTGGGAGGGGATGATCCTCGAGGAGCCCCGCGGTCAGCACGGCTTTGGCTATGATCCCGTGTTCTTCGTGCCGGATCAGGACTGCACCTCGGCCCAGATGCCGAGCGAGCTGAAGAACCAGCTCAGCCACCGGGGTCAGGCCCTGGCCAAGTTGAAAGCCGCCCTGGCGGCGACGCACTGAGCCTGATCCTGATCCTGCACCGGGATACGCCGGCGCGCATTTCATCTACAATGGGGGCCGTCAGCCCCCGTTGTGCTTAATGCACCGCTGACCAACAGATATGCATTGTCATTTATAACGGGGTCAGCCCAATCGCCCCCCGCTTTGATTACTGGAACCCCCATGCTGCAATTGCCGCCCCTCTCCCTCTATATCCATGTGCCCTGGTGCGTCCAGAAGTGCCCCTACTGCGACTTCAACTCCCACGCCCAGAAGGGCGAGCTGCCGCACCTCGAATATGTGGCGGCCCTCTTGGAGGATCTGGAGCAGGATCTGCATTGGGCCCAGGGGCGTCCCCTCTCCTCCATCTTTATCGGCGGGGGCACCCCCAGCCTGCTCTCGGTGGTGGCCATGCAGGCCCTGCTGGACGGGGTGCGGGCGCGTATAACACTGACCCCGGACTGCGAGATCACCATGGAGGCGAACCCGGGCACGGTAGAGGCGGACAAGTTCGCCGGTTTCCAGAAGGCGGGCATCAACCGCATCTCCATCGGGGTGCAGAGCTTCCAGCAGGAGAAATTGACCCGCCTCGGCCGTATTCACGGGCCGGAGGAGGCGCGCAAGGCCGCCGAACTCGCCCACGCCATAGCGCTTCCCACCTTCAACCTGGATCTGATGCACGGCCTGCCGGATCAGAGCCTGGACGATGCGCTCTATGATCTTCAGCAGGCCATCGACTGCGCGCCGCCGCATCTCTCCTGGTATCAGCTCACCATAGAGCCGAACACGGCGTTCGCCTCCAAACCCCCCAAGTTGCCGGAGGATGACACCCTGTGGGACATCTACGAGCAGGGCCACGCCATGCTCACCGCCCAGGGTTACCAGCAGTACGAGATCTCGGCCTACGCCAAGCCTGGCTATCAGTGCCGCCACAACCTCAACTACTGGCGCTTCGGTGACTACCTCGGCATCGGCTGCGGGGCCCACGGCAAGGTGACGGATCTGGCCAGCCAGCAGATCCTGCGCACCGCCAAGGTGAAGCACCCCAAGGGCTACCTGGATCCCGCCCGTGCCTATCTGGACAGCCAATGGATAGTGACCGAGGACGATCTGCCGCTCGAGTACTTCATGAACCGGTTCCGGCTGTTCGAGCCGGCCCCCAAGGCGGAGTTCGAGGCCTATACCGGCCTCACGCTTGAGCGGGTGGAGACCATGCTCGCCATCGCCCAGACCAAGGAACTGATCGAGGATCTCGGCGACAGTTGGCAGCTGACCTCCCTCGGTCATCGCTATCTGAACGTGCTGCTGGAGCTCTTTATGGACGAGTGAAAACTTGTTCACGATCTTGCTGCGAAGCCGTGATCAAGGTTCATGCACTGCTCGGAATCCTCACGTATGTCTATACGCTCCGGTTCCTGCGCTGCTCTTCACCTTGCTGACAGCTTCTCGCGACAGGTCGTGAGCCAGTTTTGTAAAACCGTGTTTCTACATAACAATCAGGGCGCCCATGGGCGCCCTGATTGTTATGTAGAAAC
>NZ_PGCP01000065.1 GCF_002812985.1 Aeromonas lusitana | reverse complement strand
GGGGAGAGGACACACCCTTGTGGAGCGCCGGTGTTGGTGCTTCGAATGTCCGAGGTTACCTGACCCATCCTAACCTGCTGACTTCTGTTGGTCAGGAAACTGTAGATCCAACTGCAGAGGTTATCTGGTACAGTAAGCTGGGACAGTTTGGAGCAGAGGATTTGAGGGACAATGGTGTTGAACGCCGAGCTGAAATCCACAAACAGCATCCGAGCGTAGGTCCCAGGACGATCCAGGTGTTGCAGGATGTAGTGCAGTCCCAGGTTGACTGCATCGTCCACTGACCTATTTGCCCGGTAGGCAAACTGCAGGGGGTCCAGCTGGCTGTTGGTGAGGGTCTTCAGGTGATTCAACACCAAGCGTTCAAAGGATTTCATGACTACAGATGTCAGTGCGACAGGTCTGTAGTCGTTCAGCCCTGTGATGGTGGGTTTCTTGGGGACCGGGATGATGGTAGAGCGCTTGAAGCAGGTCGGGACCTCACTCAGCTCCAGAGATTTGTTGAAGAGCTGAGTAAAGATGGGAGCCAGCTGTTCCGCACAGGCTCGCAGGCAGGATGGGGAGACTCCATCTGGGCCCGGGGCTTTTTGGGTCTTAAGTCGCTGGAACAGTCGACATACTTCACCTTCACTGCTTCTAGGCAGTGCTCCGGGGGAGCTGGAGGGGGGCGCGGGGGAAGCAGTTGCAGTGTTTCGCGTCTGGGAGCCAGAGAGTGGTG
>NZ_PGCP01000064.1 GCF_002812985.1 Aeromonas lusitana | reverse complement strand
TATAAGAGACAGTTACCAATCTTTATTCCCAAATCCTTCTTTGATATTATTGATTCCAAAATTTCCTCCTATCTATGGCAAAATAAAAATCCCAGGCTGGGTAAAAAATACCTACAGAAATCCAAGAAAGACGGAGGATTGGCTTTACCAAATTTGAGATTTTATTATTGGGCAGTCAATATACGATATTTAATATTTTGGTCGCAAGAATCAGCTTTAGTGACTAGCCCACAATGGGTTAACCTTGAATGTAATTCCTGTACTCTTTTTTTCACTTTTCTCAATTCTAGGCTCTTCACTTCCTTTTTCTTTAACTAAATTGAATAAAGTCATTACTAACCCGATAGTTAAGCATTCTTTGCGGATTTGGTTGCAATTTCGTAGATTTTTTGGATTGATTCATTTTATTTTGTCTAATCCCATTAAATCTAATTTTTTCTTTCGCCCTTCCTGTATGGACCAAGCATTTTCCTTATGGAAAACGAAAGGTATAACATCCTTTCGTGATCTCTTTTTGGATAATAATTTCATGACTTTCGATCAGTTAGCCAAGAAATTTAAATTACCCAAAACACAATTTTTTAGATACTTGCAAATTAGAAACTTTTTGAGGGATGAAATACAATCTTTTCCGGACTTGTCTCCATTGGGTTTTA
>NZ_PGCP01000063.1 GCF_002812985.1 Aeromonas lusitana | reverse complement strand
GCGGTGAATACGTTCCCGGGCTTTGTACACACCGCCCGTCCCACCATGGGAGTGGGTTGCACCAGAAGTAGATAGCTTCACCTTCGGGAGGGAGTTTACCACGGTGTGATTCATGAATGGGGTGCAGTCGTAACACGTTAACCCTAGGGGAACCTGGGGTTGGAGAACCTACTTACCTTAAGATGTCCGAAGCTGATAAGTGTTCCCACAGATCGCCTTGATTCAGCAAAGACCTGATGCAGAAATGCGTCAGTGCTTATTCAACTTCGGTTGAATGAGAGAAGCCCTATCATTGGGTTTTGGGATGTGAATAATGGCGCTCGGCCTCGCAAGGCTCGGCACTCGCCATTACCCAAAATCTGCACTGCTACCGCAGCGCAAAGATGATTTTGGGTCCCCTTCGTCTAGAGGCCTAGGACACCGCCCTTTCACGGCGGTAACAGGGGTTCGAATCCCCTAGGGGACGCCACTTCTCTTCTTGCTAACAAGAATGCAGACATAAGCATGCGTGTTTATGTCTGTTTTCTTCGGTCAATGACCGTTGCAAACTTGCTCTTTAACAATCTGGAAAGCTGATTTAAAAAGTAGTTCTCAAACATTTGTTACAAGTGCTTTGGAAACTTCTTGGCGAAAACCAAAATTTATTTTTGGTCCTTGTTGT
>NZ_PGCP01000062.1 GCF_002812985.1 Aeromonas lusitana | reverse complement strand
CCGTCGGCCGTGGTGCCCACCAGATCGCCATTGGCATCCAGGCTGAAGGTCACCGGGCTGCCGTGACTGTTGTATTTGCCGTCCAGGCTCTGCTGGATGGCTGCGATATCGAATTTGAGGCTGTTTCCATCGAGGGCATCGGAGCCATGGCTCACGGTGAAGCTCATGTGGTTAACCACATCCTTCGCTCCCTGGTTGGCCTCGGTCATCTCGGTACCGGTCACGGCGCTGATCACCGGATTGGCCCCATCGCCAATGGCGACGCTCAGGGAAGAAGAGACTTTGTCACCATCGGAATCAGTGAGCGTGAAGCCCGCCTTGAGCAGGCTGTCCGCACTGCCCTGATCCAGCGGCTGGTTGAGGGTGAACACATAGTGGCCCTGCTGATCCAGCGTCAGGGTGAAGACGTTCTGGCCGTTGACGCTGCCGCTGATGCTGTTGCCGCTGATGCTGATAACCACCGGTTGGCCACCGCTGGTGAGCCCTTGCAGGCCGGGCTGATTGGTATCGAAGCTGATGTTGGCAAGCGGATCTGCACCTGCGGTGATATTGAGATCCCCAGAGAGGCTCTGACCTGCACTCCAGTCGCTGTCTTCCGTGAGTGAAATGGAAACCGCGTCCACGCTCGGCAAGGCGCCATCGGTGATGGCGATATTGAGGGTGCCGAGGTTGCTCTGATCCCCGTCATAATCTGTGCCCTGCACCTGCAGACCCAGATTGACGCTGTTGCTGGTGAGCGGCTGATCCAGCACGCCGTCCAGTTGCAGGTGGTATTTACCGTCCAGATCCAGGGTGACAGTCAAAATGACCTTGCCAGCGGCATC
>NZ_PGCP01000061.1 GCF_002812985.1 Aeromonas lusitana | reverse complement strand
CAGCAGAGCCTGGATGGCAAATACAGCAGCCACGGCAGTAAGGTGACCTTCACCCTGGATGCTGACGGCGATCTGGTGGGCACCACGGCCGACGGCCGCGAGGTGCTGCGCGCCGAGCTGGAATTGGTCGACAACAACGGCAACTGGAGCGTCACCAGCAAGGTGACCCTGAGTGGCGAGCTGGATCATCAGGGCAACGAGTCTCTGGATCTGCCGCTGACCGTGACCCTGACTGACAAGGACGGGGACAGCGTCTCCACCGACCTGCCGCTGACCATCAAGGATGGCAACGCACCTGGCTTCGTGGCGGGCAGCGGGGTGAGCCTGGATGAGGGGGATCTCAACGGTGGCAACACCCTGACTGGCACCGGCCATTTCGAGGTCAACGCGGGCTCGGATCGGGTGAGCGAGGTCTCGTTTGCTGATGTGACTCAGCAGCCCAAGCTGACCGCCCTGGGCCAGACAGTCCTCTATGAACTGGTCGACGGGGATCCCAATATTCCGGGCAACCAGATCCTCAAGGGCTACGTGATGGTGGATGGCCAGCGCGTCGAGGTATTGGAAGTCGAGATCAGCGGCAGCCTCAACAACGCCGCCAGCAATGGTTTCGACTACAAGGTGACCCTGCATGAAGGGGTGCATCAGGAGAACGGTAGCACCAGCACGGATCTGCCGTTCCAAATCAATATTGTCGACAGCGACAAGGGCGCCGGCAACAATGACAGCACCAGCGGTACCCTCAACGTCAGCATCGGCGAGGGGAACAACCCGACCATCTCCCTGACCGGCGTGACCTTGAGCGAAGGACGCTTCGATGGCGCCGGCAGCAACCAGACCGCCGATGATCAGCAGGCCACAGGTCAACTCACTATCAAGGCGGATTCCGATCCCGTGGTCGACGTGCGGCTGACCCTTGCAGGTCAGGTAGTCGATGCGAGCGGCAAGGCCATTACCCACAACGGCGAGACGCTCACCTGGAAAGAGGTGCCGGGCAGCAATGGCCACAGCTTCCAGGCCGTGACCGCAAGCGGCACCCTGGTGCTGACGGTCACCCTGCCGAGCGTGCCTGGCCGCATCGAGGCGCACACGGATGCGACTCTCGATTATCAGGTGACGGTGCACACCAACCTGGATCACGGGGCTAGCGACGATCTCAACCTGACCCTGCCGGTGCAGGTGACCGACAGCGACGGCTCGGTGATCAACGGCAATTCCAACGTAGTGATCAAGGATGCGGCGGATCCGAATCTTGGCATCGACAGCGGCATCAGCCTGCAGGAAGGGGGGGCCAGCCAGTCTCTGGACGGTCAGCTGCCGGTCAATGTGGGCAGCGATCGCCTGGTGTCCCTCAATTTCGAGGCGAGCCAACCGGGCCTCGATGGCCTGACCAGTGGCGGCAAACCGACTACTTATCAGGTCAACGGCAACCAGATCACACTGCTCGATGCCGCTGGCAAGGTCATT
>NZ_PGCP01000060.1 GCF_002812985.1 Aeromonas lusitana | reverse complement strand
CACGCCACGGACCCGGCTTACCAGGCCAGCTTGGGCAGTGCCAGGCTGTCCAGCAGGCCGCCCTCTTGCTTCCACTCAAAGCTCTGGTTGGCACCACCGTAGCACTCCGCCAGCCGCAGCGGCGTCCCAGGGTGGTGGCGACGGCCTGCCACGTCCAGGCACAGTGACAGTTGCCGATTGAACAGACGATCCGCCTGCCACTGCCATTGATGACTGTCATCCTGACAATCCGCCAGGGTGAGCTCGTCATCCCCCTTGGCGATCAGGCAGCGCTGGGCCAACTGCAGTGCCCCCGCATCCCAGTCGAACTGCTGATTCGGGCCCTTGTCACACTCTTGGGTCAGCAGAGATCCCTGCTCGCTCAGCGTCACACAGAATCCCCCGCTGGTTATCAAGGTATAAGCAGTCGTATGGGTGGTTTTTGGTGAGACGCCCAGCATGAGTGCATCCGGTTTGGGCTGCAGGGCAGCGCAACCACCCAGCGTCAGGGTGAGCAGGGCCAACAGGCCGGGCTGTAGAGTATTGTGCTGCATAAGAGAGGTGCCTGAAACTGTTCCATGGAGCCCACTGTCTCGTGAGTCTGGCACCCAGCATAGCGAACTCGCGCCATTTCGGCGCCAACAGAAGTGTAAAGAGACGTGACAGAAACGGCCGTGCGGATCGCAGAAAAGCAAAAACCCCGCCGAAGCGAGGTTTTCAAATGTGGTCGGTGATAAAGGATTCGAACCTTTGACCCTCTGGTCCCAAACCAGATGCGCTACCGGGCTGCGCTAATCACCGATGGGGTATTTCTAAAATACAAAGATGACCTGACAGTCATCCTCGTCATACAGCAAGTATGGTGCGAAGAGAGGGACTCG
>NZ_PGCP01000059.1 GCF_002812985.1 Aeromonas lusitana | reverse complement strand
GCGATAACTTTGGCTACAACACCAGCACCTACGGTACGGCCACCTTCACGGATAGCGAAACGCAGGCCGTCGTCCATCGCGATCGGGGCGATCAGGGTAACAACCATTTTGATGTTGTCGCCTGGCATTACCATTTCAACGCCTTCCGGCAGTTCGATGGTACCGGTCACGTCGGTAGTACGGAAGTAGAACTGCGGACGGTAGCCCTTGAAGAACGGGGTATGACGACCACCTTCTTCTTTGGACAGGACGTACACTTCGGATTCGAACTTGGTGTGCGGCTTGATGGAGCCCGGCTTGGCCAGAACCTGACCACGCTCAACTTCTTCACGCTTCACGCCACGCAGCAGGGCGCCAACGTTCTCACCGGCACGACCTTCGTCCAGCAGCTTACGGAACATTTCTACACCGGTACAGGTGGTAGAAACGGTGTCTTTGATACCGACGATTTCGACGGTCTCGCCAACTTTAACAATACCGCGCTCTACACGACCGGTAACTACGGTACCACGGCCAGCGATGGAGAAGACGTCTTCGATAGGCATCAGGAACGGCTGGTCGATAGCGCGCTCCGGCTCCGGGATGTAGGTATCCAGGTGGTTAGCCAGCTCGATGATTTTCTCTTCCCACTGAGCTTCGCCTTCCAGCGCTTTCAGAGCGGAACCACGTACTACCGGCAGGTCATCACCCGGGAAGTCGTACTCGGTCAGCAGTTCACGCACTTCCATTTCGACCAGCTCGAGCAGCTCTTCGTCGTCTACCATGTCGCACTTGTTCATGAACACGATCATGTACGGGATACCAACCTGGCGACCCAGCAGGATGTGCTCACGGGTTTGCGGCATCGGGCCGTCAGTCGCAGCAACTACCAGGATTGCGCCATCCATCTGGGCAGCACCGGTGATCATGTTCTTAACGTAGTCGGCGTGACCCGGGCAATCTACGTGGGCGTAGTGGCGGATCGCGGTGTCGTATTCTACGTGGGAGGTGTTGATGGTGATACCACGCTCACGCTCTTCCGGTGCCTTGTCGATCTGGTCGAAGGCGAAAGCTTTACCACCGAAGTGCTTGGCCAGCACGTTGGTGATGGCGGCGGTCAGGGTGGTTTTACCGTGGTCAACGTGGCCGATGGT
>NZ_PGCP01000006.1 GCF_002812985.1 Aeromonas lusitana | reverse complement strand
AGGACACCGCCCTTTCACGGCGGTAACAGGGGTTCGAATCCCCTAGGGGACGCCACTTCTCTTCTTGCTAACAAGAATGCAGACATAAGCATGCGTGTTTATGTCTGTTTTCTTCGGTCAATGACCGTTGCAAACTTGCTCTTTAACAATCTGGAAAGCTGATTTAAAAAGTAGTTCTCAAACATTTGTTACAAGTGCTTTGGAAACTTCTTGGCGAAAACCAAAATTTATTTTTGGTCCTTGTTGTACAGCAACGAGTCGCGTCGTTTCGACGACACTTCTTGGGGTTGTATGGTTAAGTGACTAAGCGTACATGGTGGATGCCTTGGCAGTCAGAGGCGATGAAGGACGTACTAACCTGCGATAAGCTGTGAGAAGTCGGTAAGAGACGCTATTACTCACAGATTTCCGAATGGGGAAACCCACTTAGCATAAGCTAGGTATCGTTACATGAATACATAGTGTAGCGAGGCGAACCGGGAGAACTGAAACATCTAAGTACCCCGAGGAAAAGAAATCAACCGAGATTCCCTCAGTAGCGGCGAGCGAACGGGGATTAGCCCTTAAGCATCTTGGAAGTTAGTGGAACGGTCCTGGAAAGGCCGGCGATACAGGGTGATAGCCCCGTACACGAAAACAACCTTGATGTGAAATCGAGTAGGGCGGGACACGTGACATCCTGTCTGAATATGGGGGGACCATCCTCCAAGGCTAAATACTCCTGACTGACCGATAGTGAACCAGTACCGTGAGGGAAAGGCGAAAAGAACCCCTGTGAGGGGAGTGAAATAGAACCTGAAACCGTGTACGTACAAGCAGTGGGAGCCCTTCGGGGTGACTGCGTACCTTTTGTATAATGGGTCAGCGACTTACATTTTGTAGCGAGGTTAACCGTATAGGGGAGCCGTAGGGAAACCGAGTCTTAACTGGGCGTCTAGTTGCAAGGTGTAGACCCGAAACCGGGTGATCTAGCCATGGGCAGGTTGAAGGTTGAGTAACATCAACTGGAGGACCGAACCCACTAACGTTGCAAAGTTAGGGGATGACCTGTGGCTGGGGGTGAAAGGCCAATCAAACTCGGAGATAGCTGGTTCTCCCCGAAAGCTATTTAGGTAGCGCCTCGGACGAATACTACTGGGGGTAGAGCACTGTTTGGACTAGGGGGTCATCCCGACTTACCAACTCCATGCAAACTCCGAATACCAGTAAGTAATATCCGGGAGACACACGGCGGGTGCTAACGTCCGTCGTGAAGAGGGAAACAACCCAGACCGCCGGCTAAGGTCCCAAAGTTCTGGTTAAGTGGGAAACGATGTGGGAAGGCTCAGACAGCTAGGATGTTGGCTTAGAAGCAGCCATCATTTAAAGAAAGCGTAATAGCTCACTAGTCGAGTCGGCCTGCGCGGAAGATGTAACGGGGCTCAAACCAGGCACCGAAGCCGCGGATTCACACTTATGTGTGAGTGGTAGGGGAGCGTTCTGTAAGTCTGCGAAGGTGTATCGAGAGGTATGCTGGAGATATCAGAAGTGCGAATGCTGACGTAAGTAACGATAAAGGGGGTGAAAAGCCTCCTCGCCGGAAGACCAAGGGTTCCTGTCCAACGTTAATCGGGGCAGGGTGAGTCGACCCCTAAGGTGAGGCCGAAAGGCGTAATCGATGGGAAGCAGGTTAATATTCCTGCACGACTTGTAATTGCGATGGGGGGACGGAGAAGGCTAGGTGGGCCAGGCGACGGTTGTCCTGGTGAAAGGGTGTAGGTGGTGTTTCTAGGCAAATCCGGAGACACAACACTGAGACCTGAGACGAAGCCACTACGGTGGTGAAGCCATTGATGCCCTGCTTCCAGGAAAAGCCTCTAAGCTTCAGATTACAAGTCATCGTACCCCAAACCGACACAGGTGGTCGGGTAGAGAATACCAAGGCGCTTGAGAGAACTCGGGTGAAGGAACTAGGCAAAATAGAACCGTAACTTCGGGAGAAGGTTCGCTCTTGACAGTGAAGTCCCTTGCGGATGGAGCAGTTGGGAGTCGCAGTGACCAGATGGCTGGGACTGTTTATCAAAAACACAGCACTCTGCAAACACGAAAGTGGACGTATAGGGTGTGACACCTGCCCGGTGCCGGAAGGTTAATTGATGGGGTTAGCGCAAGCGAAGCTCTTGATCGAAGCCCCGGTAAACGGCGGCCGTAACTATAACGGTCCTAAGGTAGCGAAATTCCTTGTCGGGTAAGTTCCGACCTGCACGAATGGTGTAACCATGGCCATGCTGTCTCCACCCGAGACTCAGTGAAATCGAATTCGCCGTGAAGATGCGGTGTACCCGCGGCTAGACGGAAAGACCCCGTGAACCTTTACTACAGCTTGGCACTGAACATTGAACCTACATGTGTAGGATAGGTGGGAGGCTTTGAAGGCGTGACGCCAGTTGCGCTGGAGCCGTCCTTGAAATACCACCCTTGTATGTTTGATGTTCTAACGCAGGGCCCTGAATCGGGCTCGCGGACAGTGCCTGGTGGGTAGTTTGACTGGGGCGGTCTCCTCCCAAAGAGTAACGGAGGAGCACGAAGGTTGGCTAATCCTGGTCGGACATCAGGAGGTTAGTGCAATGGCATAAGCCAGCTTAACTGCGAGACGGACAGGTCGAGCAGGTACGAAAGTAGGTCATAGTGATCCGGTGGTTCTGAATGGAAGGGCCATCGCTCAACGGATAAAAGGTACTCCGGGGATAACAGGCTGATACCGCCCAAGAGTTCATATCGACGGCGGTGTTTGGCACCTCGATGTCGGCTCATCACATCCTGGGGCTGAAGTCGGTCCCAAGGGTATGGCTGTTCGCCATTTAAAGTGGTACGCGAGCTGGGTTCAGAACGTCGTGAGACAGTTCGGTCCCTATCTGCCGTGGGCGTTGGATGATTGAAGGGAGTTGCTCCTAGTACGAGAGGACCGGAGTGAACGAACCTCTGGTGTTCGGGTTGTCACGCCAGTGGCACTGCCCGGTAGCTAAGTTCGGAATCGATAACCGCTGAAAGCATCTAAGCGGGAAGCGAGCCCTGAGATGAGTCATCCCTGACCCCTTGAGGGTCCTAAAGGGCCGTTGGAGACCACAACGTTGATAGGTGGGGTGTGTAAGCGCGGCGACGTGTTGAGCTAACCCATACTAATTACCCGTGAGGCTTAACCATACAACACCCAAGAAGTGTTCTGGGCCTTGTAGCAAGTGCATGAACTACTTACAAATTCAGTGATAGCGACCCACCTTACCGGTGACAGTCGTTATTCACGTCAGCTTTCCGAGATTGAAGAATTTGCCTGGCGGCCATAGCGCCGTGGAACCACCTGATCCCATGCCGAACTCAGAAGTGAAACGCGGTAGCGCCGATGGTAGTGTGGCATTCGCCATGCGAGAGTAGGACACTGCCAGGCACCCAATTAGAAGAAGCCCGCTCATCTGAGCGGGCTTTTTTATTGGCTGGGATTTGGGAATGGGCAGATATTTTATCCATACAGAGCCTATTTATCAGAC
>NZ_PGCP01000058.1 GCF_002812985.1 Aeromonas lusitana | reverse complement strand
AGCTGCACGCTGACCCGGCCCAGCTCGGCCAGGCTACCGACATGGGTGCCGCCACAGGGGATGGTCACCTCGGCTCCTTCCAGCACACAGTGCCAGTAGCGGGACTCTATGATGGCTTCACCGGCTCGGGAGCGGCGAATGTCGCCGCCGGTTGCCAGCCACTGCACCAACTGATCGTTGATAAGACCTTCTATCTGGGCGAGCTCAGCCAGCAAGGCCTCGCTGTTCACTCCCTTCTTGCGCAGACTCTTGCCGATCCGATACTGCTCCCGGGAGCCGCAGGGTTCGACACGCGATGTCTGGATGGCGAGCCGGTCGAAATCCGGCTGACCAAGGGCATCCCGCTCGCTAACCTCCTTGCGCCAGTAGGGGGTGAGTACCCGGTTGAGCGCCAGTGCGGCCAGATGGCAAGCGCTGTGGCCGAGGCTCAGGGCATGGCGGGCCTTCGCATCCACCTTCAGTTCGACCGTGCTGCCGACGGCCAGCTCATGCCTGCCAGCCAGGGGGTGCACCACCACGAAGGCCCAGCCTTCGGCGCCGCGTTTGACCGGGATCTCAGTGTCCACGAACAGCTCTCCCTCCGGACTAATGGCGCCCATGCGGCAGGGGCCCACATCAGCCTCACCGCCATGCCAGCAAACTGTGCCTATGTCTCCCGGTTGATCGGGCCAGAGGTGGCTCTGGGGATGAAAAGGGGAAAGTTCGGTCACCAGCAAGGTCGGCTCGCCGGCCTGGCAATAGACCACCTTGGCCTGCTCCTGGTGATGGCCCAGCACGAAGCTGGCGCGGCTATGTTCCATGAATGGCTCCTGCGCACTGCATATGAAGAAAGCCGCAGCATACGCCAAAGTGAAGACAGGCTCATTAACCCGCGTTAATGAGCCTGTCTGGAGGTGCCAGATTGGGTGCTAGATCATGGAGACCAGCAGGTAGGCGTTGAGGCCGATCACCAGGGCGACGATGAGACGTCCCAGCGCCTGGGTGACGGGGTGGTTGCGATGCTGGCCCATCAGGGCGCGATCCCCGGTCAGGATCAGCAGGGGAATGAGCGCAAGGGCGATACCAAAGCTCAGGATCACCTGGCTCAGCACCAGGATCTCCGTGGTGTTGAGCCCCATGGCGATCACCACGAAGGCGGGGGCCATGGTGATGGCCCGGCGCAGCCAGAGCGGTATGGTGAAGCGCACGAAGCCCTGCATCACCACCTGACCGGCGAGGGTCCCCACTACCGTGGAAGAGATGCCGGAGGCCACCAAGGAGAGGCCGAACAGGGTCGCCGCCGCCGGGCCGAGCAAGGGGGTGAGGGTCTGGTAGGCGGTCTCCAGCTCGGCCACCGGCTGATTGCCCGTGCCGTAGAAAGCCGCCGCCGCCATGGCCATCATGGCCAGGTTGACGAAGCCGGCGATGGTCATGGCGATGGCCACATCCACCTTGGTGGTGTGCAGGCGCTGGGTGACAGTGCCCTGATCCTGGGTGTGCTGGGTCAGCGCCGAGTGCAGATAGATGACGTGGGGCATGACGGTCGCCCCTAGCACGCCGGCGGCGAGGTAGACCGCATCGCTGTTGGGCAGGCCGGGGAAGAGGGCACCTTCCAGCAGGCTCGGCAGGTGAGGGCGGGAGAACACCAGCTCGACGATATAAGCGGCGGCCACAAACAGCAGCAGGCCGCCCACCGCGAACTCCAGCGGCTTCTGGCCACGGGATTGCAGCATGAGAATGCCCCAGGTGACCACGGCCGTGATGCAGGCCCCTTCCAGCAGGGTGACCCCGAACAGCAGCTTGAAGCCCACGGCGGCGCCGATGAATTCGGCGAGATCCGTGGCCATGGCGATGATCTCCGCCTGTACCCAGTAAGCCCAGACCGCGGGCTTGGGCAGCTTGTCGCGAATGTGCTCCGCCAGGTTCTTGCCGGTGACGATGCCGAGCTTGGCGGACAGGGTCTGCACCAGCATGGCCATCAGATTGGCCCACACCACCACCCACAGCAGTTGATAGCCGAAGGTGGAGCCTGCCTGGATATTGGTGGCGAAGTTGCCCGGATCTATGTAGCCGATGGCAGCGATGAAGGCGGGCCCCAGCAGGGTCAGCTTGAATTTGCGGGCCGGGATGGCCGTGCTCAGTGCGGGTTGCATAGGCGCACCCTCCAGAAGTATATGCAGATAGCATAGATCTAAATGATAACTGTTATCAATTGAAGTTTTGTATCACTTCCATCGATAAAAACATCTGTCGACGCCGGTTGCAGTAGGAGAGGCGATTTCGTACAATACGCCGCCCTAGAAAGCAGTGTCTAAACACCACTATGTTCCTTGCCTCCGAGGTCTGGCTGCACCTGGGCGGAGGCTGAATTAATCCGTAAGGAGCTAAAATGCGTCATTACGAAATCGTCTTCATGGTTCATCCGGACCAGAGCGAGCAAGTACCTGGCATGATCGAGCGTTACACCGGCGCTATCACCACCGCTGGTGGTACCATCCATCGCCTGGAAGATTGGGGCCGTCGTCAACTGGCTTACCCGATCGACAAGCTGCACAAGGCTCACTATGTTCTGATGAACGTAGAAGCTGAGCAGGCCGTTATCGATGAGCTGGAAACCAACTTCCGCTTCAACGATGCCGTTATCCGCAACATGATCATGCGCACCAAGCACGCCGTGACTGAAGTTTCTCCGATGGCCAAGGCCAAGGAAGAGCGCTTCACCCGTCGTGACGACGAGCGCCGCGAAGATGCTGTTGAAGCGTCTTCCGAAGAGTAATTCTTAGATCACCGCATTAGAGGATAAAGGCCATGGCACGTTATTTCCGTCGTCGTAAGTTCTGCCGCTTCACCGCCGAGAACGTTACCGAGATCGACTACAAAGATATCGTTACTCTGAAAAACTACGTCACTGAATCTGGCAAGATCGTACCGAGCCGTATCACCGGTACCCGCGCCAAGTATCAGCGTCAGCTGGCACGCGCCATCAAGCGTGCTCGTTACCTGGCTCTGCTGCCGTACACCGATCTGCACAACAAGTAAGAATCGGTCCGGCACTTAAGCCTAACTCAACTTCATTAGAGGAAAGGTAATGCAAGTTATCCTGCTCGACAAAATCGCCAAACTGGGCGGTCTGGGTGACCAAGTCGCTGTTAAAGCTGGCTACGCCCGTAACTATCTGATCCCGCAAGGCAAAGCCGTTATGGCTACCAAGGCCAACATCGAGACCTTCGATGCTCGCCGTGCTGAACTGGAAGCCAAGCTGGCTGCCGGTAAAGCTGCCGCTGAAGAGCGCGCTGCCAAGCTGGGTGAACTGGCTGCCGTTGTTATCGCCTCCAAATCTGGCGACGAAGGCAAGCTGTTCGGTTCCATCGGTACCCGTGACGTGGCTGAAGCCATCACTGCTGCCGGCGTCGCCGTTGCCAAGAGCGAAGTCCGTATGGGCAACGTTCTGCGTAACACCGGCGAGTACGAAGTTGTTGTTCAGCTGCACGCTGACGTCAAAGCAACCGTACAGATCCAGGTTGTTGCTCTGTAATAGCGTTTCGCTCTTGCAGAAAAAACCCGCGCAACTGCGCGGGTTTTTTTCTTTTTGAATCAAGGGGTGATCAAAGGGTAAAGTGAGGCTCCGTTCCCAAGAAGGAGATCCTTATGGCAGCCTGGGTCGAAGGCCGTGTCATCGAGCGTATCGAATGGACGCCTACCCTGTTTTCCCTGCGTGTGGCGGCAGATCTTGCCCCCTACAAGGCAGGACAATTTACCAAGCTGGCTCTGCAACGGGGCGATCAGCGAGTCCAACGGGCCTACTCCTTCGTCAATCCTCCCGGCACCCCCTATCACGAGTTCTATCTGGTCGAGATCCCGGACGGTGAACTGACTCCGTCTCTCGGCGCCTTGCAGCCAGGGGATGAACTGTTGGTGTACTCGCAGGGTACCGGCTTCCTGACCCTGGACGAGCTGCCCGCCGGGCGCGATCTCTGGCTGCTCTCCACCGGCACCGCCATCGGCCCCTTCCTAGCCATGCTGGCGGACGGCGAGGCGTTCGAGCGCTTCGAGAACCTGGTGCTGGTGCACGGGGTGCGCAAGGGGGAGGAGCTCAGCTATCAGGGGCTGATCACCAGCCTGGTGGATCAGTACGGGCCGCGTTTTCACTATGTGCCCTTCGTCAGCCGTGAAGAATGGCCGGATGCCATCAGCGGGCGGATCCCGGCGGCCATCAGTGACGGGCGCTTGCAGGCACGGGTGGGGCTCGAGTTTGCGGCCGAGCACAGTCAGGTGATGATCTGCGGTAATCCCGCCATGGTGAAAGAGACCCAGCAGGCCTTGCTGGCACTGGGGTTGGCCAAGAACCTGAGGCGGACGCCGGGCAATGTCAGTGCGGAGAATTATTGGTAGAGCAAGCAGTGTAACGCGCTAATTTATTCTGTTTTTCCATTCACTTCGTTTGCAGAACTCATGATTTTTGGTTCGTCATGCTGCCGCAAACCGGGATCCCGGCGCTCCTTGGGGGCCGTCTCCTGGCGGGGGGTGGCCTCACGGCGGGCCGGGGGCGCATCAAACGCCGCGCCGCTGTTGAGCAGCCGGGAGAGTAAATGGGAAATGGAGTTGCGCATGATAGCCTCGTCACAGCAGGAGGACGGGCAGTGTAGCCTTGCCAAGCTTAACGGAAACGGAACGGCGCTCGCGGCCGAATCTGCGGAACTTGGTGATGAAATGGCGGGCAATATGCGAGATTGGGTCGACTTCCTCTTGCTTGAGGCCAGAAGAGGAAGAATGCCAGTCGATTACACTTTGTACCAGGCGATGCGCCCCATCTTCTGCTGCTTTCGAGGGCGGCATCCTGACAGGATCAGGGCGCCAGCCCGCATTATTGATGCTTGTTGTTCCCCTTGTTCCCCTTGTTCTGCTTGTCATGGCCCTTGCCTGGGTTGTTGCCGCTGTGGATGCTGCGGTTGTAGTGATCGCGGTACTTGCCGTCCATCTTGTCGCAGTTGAGCTGGATGCGGCTGTCGCGGGTGCTGACATCGAGGCAGTTGTCCTGCCACCAGTCGTACTCCTTGTCGTCCCAGTCGAGGTTCACCTTGACGTTGTCCGTGTCGATCCTGATGCCGTCGTCGTTCTTGTGAGGCGCCGCCGTGGCGATGCCCTGGACGAACAGCAGGCTAAGCAGCAGGGGAGTGAGAGTGCGCATGATGACCTCGATGTCAGGGAAAGAGCGATCAGTGTATCCGCCGGTTCCTTAATCATGGCGGAATCGGGAGATCAATGGGGCGCCTGATCCTGCCGCTCTGGGCGGCTATTTGTCCAATTCGGTCGGGTTCTGCCCATCCAAATCAGGATATGAGGGAAATCCGGCGATGGGCCTTCATTCTGCGGTCTGGCTGACTATAATCGGCAGCCAAATTTCCTCTGCACCACATCGTCGCTTCATCATGACTACACAGGACACCGCCGCACTGCGCTACCCCAAGGGGTGGTTCGCACTGACCACGGTTTACAGTTTTACCGGGTTGGCCATCCTGGCCTCCATCGTCTTCTCCCTGCTGCTGTTTCTCTCCATCGACGACAACCCGCTGATGAAGTGGCTGTTTGGCGGGCTCGCCATCATCTTCGAACTGGGCAAGTTTTACGTCTGGTATGAGTACGGGGAGTGCAAGGCGCGCCGGGATCTCGGCGGTGCCTTCTGGTCGCTGCTGTTTTACAGCGTGCTGGCGGCCATCTCCATCGGCGGCAGTATCGGCGGCATCAACAGCGCCACCAACACCATTCTGAGCCAGCAGGCGCGCCACGAGCGGGAAATCGCCCGCTTCGACGAGCAGATCGCCAGCATTGAGCGCCAGATCCAGCTCAACGAGGACGCTGCTCGCAAGTACATAGAGATGGCGCGGATCTCCAGCGGCGTCAGTGGCCTGCAGCAGGCCAACACCAAGCTCAGGTTGAAGCAGGATGAGCTGCGCCAGGAGCGGGATGCCAAGCCCCTCAACGAGCAATCCTCCATGCTGGGGCTGATGAGCAGCCTGGCGGACGGGGTGGGCATGAGCATCAGCCAGGTGCAGTTCCTGCTGGTCTGCTTCCTCTCCATCCTGCTCGATGCGTTCGGTGCCTACTTCGTCAGCCTGATCGGGGCGGAGAACCGCTTCCGCCGCTGGTGGCAACGCCAACAACAGCAGGCGCAGGCCGATGCCCTCGCGTCGGCGGATCCGCTACCGGTGGCCAAGCCTGCCCCCGAGCCCGCCCTGGTGGCGCGGGTGCGCAGCGTGCTGGAGAGCGGCGAGCTCAAGTGCAGCAAGCGCAAGGTGGCCGAGGCGCTGGCCCTGCCGCTGGAGGAGGTGGACAGGGTGTTCCAGCATCTGCTGGCAGAAGGGGTGCTGGGGCAGGGCAGCAACCGCCACTACCATCTGCAGACCAACTGACCACAAGGCCACCCCAGGGTAGCCTTGTTGCAACTGACGGAAAGCTAGTGGGTCAGCACCATCATCAGGCTGAGGAAGGCGGCGAGCCCGCCGCCCAGGCCGATGATCCAGTAAAACCCCTTGGCCCCCTGTTTGAGCGGGATCCGGAAGTAGACCAGGAAGGCCCACCACCCCAGTGCCAGCAACAGAGGAATAAGAAACATTCGAGCCATGTGGTCCTCGCTGTTATTCTGTGGATCCTTGATCAATCAACAGGATGGATTGTGCAATGACGCAGCTACAGATTACCGCATTCGGCGACCCCTCGGTACTCAAGCTCACCCCTTCGCTGGACAAGGTCCCCGCACAGGGGGAGGTCCGGGTGCGCATCTGCTTTGCCGGCGTCAATCCCATCGATGCCAAGACCCGGGCCGGGCTCGGCTGGGCGGCGGCCCAGAACAAGGACAAGCTGCCCTGGACCCCGGGCTATGACGTGGCCGGGGTGATCGACAAGGTCGGCCCCGGCGTCACCTCCCTCAAGGAAGGGGAGCCGGTGTGTGGCATGGTGGGCTTCCCGCTGGTGGGAGGCGCCTATGCCGAGAGCATAGTGGTGAACGAGCGCGAGCTGGTCAAACTCGATGGGGTGAGCCTCAAGCAAGGGGCTGCCCTGCCGCTGGCGGGCCTCACCGCCTGGCAGGGATTGTTCGAGCACGGCGGCCTCAAGCGTGGTCAGCGGGTGCTGATCCTGGCGGGGGCTGGCGGTGTGGGCCATCTGGCGGTGCAGTTTGCCAGCGCCTACGGAGCCGAGGTGGTGGTCACCGCCAGCAAGGAGAATCACGGCTTCCTGCACGGCATCGGGGCCGATCTCATGGTGGATTACCACGACGCCGACTGGGCGGCCCAGGTCGGCCTGGTGGATCTGGTGCTGGATCTGATGGGGGGCGAGAGCGGCAAGGCGGCGCTGGCCTGCGTCAAGCCGGGTGGCCAGCTGGTGACGGTGCCAACCATCACGGCCCAGCTCATCAAGGATGCGGGCAGCGCGCTCGGTATCCAGGTGAGCGGCATGCTGGTACACCCCGACAGCAAGCAGCTGGCCCAGATGCTGATCCTGCTGCGCCAGGGGGATGCGCACATCACCCTGGCCGGCGAATTCGCCCTGGCGGAAGGGGCCCTGGCCCACAGGGCCATCGAAGCGGGCCATGTGCGTGGCAAGCTGGTGCTGCGGATGCCGGGCGCCGAGCGCTATCCCGCATGATGGAGTCGCTGGAAACCGGGCTGGGCTGGCTGTTTCTGAGTGCCTTCACCTCGGCGACCCTGCTGCCGGGCAGCTCGGAGGTGCTGCTCGGCGTCATGGCAAAGCAGGAGCAATGGAGTATGGCCAGCCTCTTGCTGTGGGCTACCCTTGGCAACACGCTCGGCTCCATGACCACCTGGTGGCTCGGCTGGCTCGCCACCTTCAAGAAGAAACCGGAAGATTTTCAAGGCAGTGGGGAACAAAAGGCACTCGGTTGGCTCAAACTCCATGGTCACTGGTGTCTGCTGCTTGCCTGGACACCCGTGATAGGTGATGGTCTCTGTCTGCTGGCCGGCTGGCTGCGCCTCTCGTTCTGGCGCTCCCTTGTCTTGATCGGGCTTGGCAAATTGTTGCGTTATGCCCTGGTATTTCTGCTGGCCAGGCAGATCTTCTAGCTATTTTTTCGTTCACTCACGAGGTAACCGTGAAGCAACTCATCCCATTAAGCCTTCTTCTGGGCTTCGCCCTGCCCGCGCTGGCGGCCCCGACCCTGGTATCGGAACAGGTCAAGCAGGAGGGCAAGCTCGGCATTCCCTACCAGATGTACAAGCTGGACAACGGCCTGACCGTGATCCTGGCACCGGACAAGTCCGATCCCCTGGTGCACCTCGACGTCACCTATCACGTGGGCTCGTCCCGCGAGACGGTGGGCAAGTCCGGTTTCGCCCACTTCTTCGAGCACATGATGTTCCAGGGCTCCAAGCACGTGGGCGATCAGCAGCACATGCGGATCATCAACGAGGCCGGTGGTGACATGAATGGCACCACCAACAAGGACAGAACCAACTACTACGAGACGGTGCCGGCCAATCAGCTGGAGAAGGTGCTCTGGCTGGAGGCGGATCGCATGGGCTTCCTGCTCGATGCGGTGAGCCAGAAGAAGTTCGAGATCCAGCGCGCCACCGTCAAGAACGAGCGGGCCCAGCGCATCGACAACCAGCCCTATGGCCTGGTGAGCGAGAAGGTGGGGGAGGCGCTCTACCCGCGCACCCATCCCTACTCCTGGCAGCCCATCGGCTATGTGGAGGACTTGGACCGGGTCGGCGTGGATGACCTCAAGCAGTTCTTCCTACGCTGGTACGGGCCAAACAACGCCACCCTGACCCTGGGGGGGGATTTCGACACCAAGCAGGCGCTGGCCTGGATTGAGCAGTACTTCGGCTCCATCCCGCGCGGCCCGGACGTGGCCGAGCCGACCCCTGAGCCCACGGCGCTGCCCGAGACCCGCTATGTCACCCTGGAAGACAAGGTGCACCTGCCGCTGCTCTACATCAGCTACCCGACCGTGGCCCTCGGCGACCCGCAGGAGCCGGCGTTGGACATCTTCGCCGACGTGCTCGGTGGCTCCGCCAGCTCCATGCTCTATCAGTCCCTGGTCAAGACCGGCATGGCCATCGAGGTCGGAGCCTCTCACTCCTGCGAGGAGCTGGCCTGTACCCTGACCGTTTATGCCTATCCGAATCCGGCGGTGGATGGCAGCCTCAAGACCCTCAAGGGGGAGGTGGACAAGGTTATCGCCGATTTCGCCGGTCGCGGCGTCAAGCCTGCGGATCTGGAGAAGGCCATCAGCAGTTACCGCGCCGCCGCCATCTGGGGGCTGGACAGCATAGAAGGCAAGGTGAGCCAGCTCGCCATGGGCCAGGTGCTGGCCCAGGATCCCAACTATGTGTTCAAGAACCTGGACGCCATCGCCCAGGTCAAGGCGTCTGATGTCAAGGCCGCCTACGACAAGTTCATCGCCGGCAAACCCGCCGTGGTGCTGAGCGTGGTGCCCAAGGGCAAGACCCAGTGGCAGGCCGGTGAGCCCAACTTCACCCCGGCCAAGCGGGAGCTGCCGGATTACAGCCAGCGCGCCGAGCCTCTGGCCCTGCGGCCGGTGAAGGACAATTTCGACAGGAGCGTGCAGCCCAAGGCTGCCGAGGCGGTCAGCGTCAAGGTGCCGGCCATCTGGCACGGCAAGTTGGACAAGGGCATCGAGATCATCGGCACCCAGAGTGACGAGATCCCGGCCGTCTCCATCATGATCGCCCTGCCGGGCGGCATCCGGGCCGAAGGCAAGGGGGAGCTGGGGCTCGCCAGCCTCACCGCCGCCATGCTGGAGCAGGGCACTGTGCGCCTCTCCGAGGCCGAGCTCAGCGACGAGCTGCAAAAACTCGGCGCCAGCATCAGCATCTCCACCGCCCAGTACAACAACCTCATCACCATCAGCAGCCTGACCGACAAGCTGCCTCAGACGCTGGCACTGGTGCGCGAGGTCCTGATGCGCCCCGGCCTGCGGGAGGCGGACTTCGAGCGGCTCAAGGCGCAGATGCTGCAAGGCATGAAGCAGAGCGAGCAGCAACCCGAGTGGCTGGCGGGTCAGGCGTTCCGTGAGCTGGTCTATGGCAAGCAGAGCCGCCTCGGTCAGCCGACCGACGGCGTGCTGAGCGACGTCGAGAAGCTGACCCTGGCGGATGTGAAGCGCTTCTATCAGGAGTACTACAACCCGACCAATGCCAAGGTGGTGGTGACCGGGGATGTGACCCAGCAGCAAGTGGAATCCGAGCTCGGGTTCCTGACCGAGTGGAAGGGCGCCGCGCCCAAGCTTGGGGATCTCAAGCCTTTGGGTGAGCAGGCCAAACCTGGCATCTACCTGGTGGACAAGCCGGGTGCGCCCCAATCGGTGATCCGCATCGGCCGCCGCGCCATGCCGTTTGACACCACGGGGGATTACTTCGTCGCTAACCTGATGAACTTCAACCTGGGGGGCAACTTCAACAGCCGGATCAACCTCAACCTGCGGGAAGACAAGGGCTACACCTATGGTGCCAGCTCGGGCTTCTCCGCCAATCGTGAGGCGGGGGTGTTCGCCACCGGTGCCAACGTGCGCAGCGATGCGACCGTGGATGCCATCCGTCAGTTCCTGAAGGAGATGGACGGCTACCGAGCGAGCGGCCCGACCCCGGTGGAGCTGGCCTACATGCGCAGCGCCGTCTCCCAGCAGGATGCACTCTCCTACGAGACGTTGGCGCAGAAGGCCGGTTTCCTGCTGCAGATGATCATGTATGACCTGAAACCTGACTATGTGCTGGCCCAGAGCAAGCTGATCAAGACGGTGTCGCCGGAGACGTTAAAAGCCAGCGCCGCCCGCTGGCTGGATCCGGCCGACATGGTAATTGTGGTGGTGGGTGACAAGCAAAAGCTTGAAAAACCGCTGGCGGAGCTTCATCTTCCCATCTATCCACTGCAGTTGCCCTGACAGTTGCTGCAAAAATGAGCGCCGCCCCCCGTGGGCGGCCACACATGAGCCGTGAATATGACTACTACTAGCTTGTCGCTCACCGAGTTGTTGGCTGCCCTGGGAGCCCCGGAGCGGGTGACCGCCCTCAAGGGCATTCGGCGCGGGATAGAACGTGAATGTCTGCGCATCACCCCGGAAGGGACCCTCTCCCAGACCGATCACCCCAAGAGTCTGGGCTCGGCCCTGACCCATGCCAACATCACCACCGACTACTCAGAGAGCCTGCTGGAGTTCATCACCCCGGCCACCGACTCCATCGAGAGTCTGATCGAGCAGCTCGGCGACATCCATCGTCACACCATTCATCACCTCGGTGACGAGCGGATCTGGCCCCTCTCCATGCCCTGCTTCGTCGGGGACGAGGAGAGCATCCGGCTGGCCCAGTACGGCAGCTCCAATATCGGCCGGATGAAGACGTTGTACCGGCAGGGGCTGAAGAACCGCTACGGCAGCCTGATGCAGGTCATCGCCGGGGTGCACTTCAACTTCTCCATGCCGGACAGCTTCTGGTGCGAGTGGCAGGATCTGGTGGGCGAGGGCTGTTGCAGCCAGCGCTTCATCTCCGACAAATACATGGGGCTGATCCGCAACGTGTATCGCTTCGGCTGGCTGGTGCCCTATCTGTTTGGCGCCTCGCCGGCCATCTGCGACTCCTTCCTGAAGGGGCGCAAGAGCAGTCTGCCGTTCCAGAAGACCGGCAAGGGTACCCTCTATCTGCCCTATGCCACCGCGCTGCGCCTGTCCGATCTCGGCTACACCAACAGCGCCCAGGCGGGGCTCAAGATCAGCCACGACAACCTGCCCGCCTATGTGAGCAGCCTGCGCCGCGCCATCAACACCCATGATCCCGAGTTCGCCAAGATAGGGGTCAAGGTGAATGGCGAGTACCGTCAGCTCAACGACAACGTGCTGCAGCTGGAGAACGAGCTGTATGCGCCCATTCGTCCCAAGCGCACCCCGCGCAGCGGCGAGAAGCCGTCCGACGCGCTGGAGCAGCGTGGCATCGAATACATAGAGCTGCGCACCGTGGACGTGAACCCCTTCACGCCGTTCGGTATCGAGGTGGATCAGATCCGCTTCTTCGACCTGTTCCTGGTCTGGTGTCTGCTGCGCCCGTCTCCCGTGCTGACCGACGAGGAGGTGGCGCGCAATCGCCGCAACCAGAACAAGGTGGTGCTGGAGGGGCGTCGTCCCGGCCTGGAGTTGGAAGACGAGCAGGGCAACCCCATCGGCCTCAAGGAGTTCGGTCTCAAGCTGTTCGACGAGCTGGATCAGGTGGCCGAGCTGCTGGATCGCTGCTGTGGTCGCAACCGCTACCGCGAGACGCTGGCCATGCACCGCGAGAAGCTGCTCAATCCCGAGCTGACCTATTCCGCCCGCCTGCTCAAGCAGTTGCTGGAAAGCGGTCAGGACAATGGCTGCTTCGGCGACGAGCTGGCGAGCCGTTATCGGGAGCAGATGCTGGCCGGTGAGCTGGAATACTGGGACGAAGCCTATTTCGCCGGTGAGGCGCGCGATTCCCTGGCCAAGCAACGGGAGCGGGAGCGCGGTGACAGCCTGTCGTTCGACGACTTCCTCGCCGATTACTTCGGCACGCGCCAGACCACGGTCTGACGCCCTGCCCTTGATGAAAGCCGCTCTCTGGAGCGGCTTTTTTATGGGGCGTTTTTCAGAGCGGCGCGATGGACGATCACCAGTCGTTCCAACTGAGCCAGCAGGTAGTCGCGATAACCTTGACCAAACAGCTTGCCCGGCTCCAGGGAGGCGATCAGGGCCTGTCGGCGCTGGCTTTGCAACAGGGGCAGGCGGCGCACATGGGTATCTATCCAGACGATGGCGCCTGACGGGGCCTGCATCAGGTTGCCAAGGTGCAGATCCCGGTGGTAGTAGCCCTGTCTGGCCAGCTGGAAGATGTCTTTGGCCATCTGGCGCAGCAGGGCCAGTCGGCCGGTTTCATCGGCCTGGCGAAAATAGGCATCGCCAGACTGGTGATCCTGCAGGTACTGCACGGCGAGGAAAGAGGCGAGGGGGTTGAGGGGATTGAGGGCCAGACCGGCCGCCTTGCAGGGCACCACGTTGAGGCCGGCCTGGCGGATCAGGCGGTTGCTGCGGTATTCGCGAAAGGCATCGATGTGGCCGATCAGCCGCTTGCTGAGCAGGTCCCGGCAAAACCAGCGCAGGCTCCAGCGGGGATACTTGTCGGGCACCAGTTTGCAGAGGCTGCTACTAGAGGGATGGTGCCAGAACAGGCTGCTGCCTTGCTCTTCGAAGCGCCGGGTCTGGCTGGTCTGAGCCAGGATCAAGTTTGGCAGCTTGAGATCGTCGTTTATCAGCAGGTAGTAGTGTTTTCTTCCGTTGAAATGCAAGGAGGTCAGTGTCATAGCGCTGTTTTTAGTATTGCTGACGGTGATTAATTGTCTCCTCCAAAAGCTGATGGCACCTGAATGGGATGCGGGAAAAAGAAAACGGCCCCGCAGGGCCGTTGATGCATATGGGTCGACGACGGGATCAGAGGATCATGCCGCCGAAGAAGAAGCCCAGCGCCACTGCCATGGCGATGGTGGCGACACCCGGGATGAAGAAGGGGTGATTGAACACCGCCTTGCCGATCCGGGTTGAACCTGTGTCATCCATCTCGACCGCGGCCAGCAGGGTCGGGTAGGTCGGCAGCACGAACAGGGCGCTCACCGCGGCGAAGGAGGCGATGGCGGCCAGCGGGCTCACACCGAGGGCCAGGGCGGCAGGCATCAGCGCCTTGGTGGTGGCACCCTGGGAGTAGAGCAGCATGGAGGAGAAGAACAGCACCACGGCCAGCAGCCAGCTGTACTGGTTCAGCAGATCGCCGGCGAAGGCCTGGATCTCGACCATGTTGCCCTTCACGAAGACGTTGCCCAGCCAGGCCACACCCAGTACACAGATACAGGCGGACATACCGGACTTGAAGGTCGGCATGTTGGTGACCTGGGAGGCGTCCAGCTTGCACAGCAGCACCATCAGGGTGGCAGCGGAGAGCATGATGCCCATGATGGCGCCATCACGGGGGATGGGCGGGCTGGCGATCAGGCCCACGTTGCCGGAGATGGCGGTGGCATAGGCCATGACGGCGACGATGGCGGCGACGAAGATGCCGACGGAGAGCTTGGCGTAAGGTTTGATCTCAACCTTGCTGGTACCGCGCAGCTTGATCAGGCCCTTGGCCTTGCGCTCCAGATAGACTTCGTCCTGCTCCAGCGGCTTGCCCAGCATGTTGGCCACGAAGGCGCCCAGGATACAGGCGATGAAGCTGGACGGAATGCAGATGGCCAACAGGGTCAGGTAATCGACACCGAGCGGCTCAAGCATGCCGGAGAAGGCAACCACGGCCGCCGAGATGGGGGAGGCAGTGATGGCGATCTGGGAGGCGACGACCGCGATGGAGAGCGGACGGGAGGGGCGAATGCCCTGCTCCTTGGCCACTTCGGCGATCACCGGCAGGGTGGAGAAGGCGGTGTGACCGGTACCGGCCAGCATGGTCATCAGGTAGGTGACGACCGGGGCGGCGAAAGTAATGTGCTTGGGATTCTTGCGCAGGGCTTTCTCGGCAAGGGAGACCAGGTAGTCCATGCCGCCGGCCAGCTGCATACAGGCGATGGCACAGATGACGGACGCGATGATCATGATCACGTCCCATGGCAGATAGGTCACCAGCTGATCGCCCGGAATGGGCATGCCCAGACCCCAGGTCAGTACCAGCACCCCGAGGCCACCGGCGAAGCCGATGCCGATGCTGCCGATCCGGGCCCCCAGATAGATAGCGGCGAGCACGACAAGTAACTCGATTCCAATCATAGCGAACACTCCAATTTCCAGTTTTTTTAGGTTTTATGTGGCAGGAAAGCCAATTCCCGATGGGGCTGGGGAGGCCAATCGGGAACTGACTCTAAAAGGCCGGGGTTTCCCCCGGCCTGTCGATCCGTTTACACGGTGGCTTCGCGAGTGTAACGCTTGGCCTTGTATTGCGGGTTCATCAGGTTCTCGATGGAGAGGATCTCGTCCAGCTGCTCGGCGGTCAGCAGGCCGCGCTCCAGCACGACCTCACGGACGTTCTTGCCGGTCTGGGCACAGATCTTGCCGACGATGTCACCTTCGTGGTGGCCGATGAAGGGGTTCAGGTAGGTCACGATACCGATGGAGTTCAGCACGTGGTTCATGCAGATTTCCGGGTTGGCAGTGATGCCTTCGACACACTTCTCACGCAGGGAGACGCAGGCCTTTTCCATCAGGCTCAGGGATTCGAACATGGCCTGACCGATCACCGGCTCCATCACGTTCAGCTGCAGCTGACCCGCTTCGGCGGCGAAGGTGATGGTGACGTCGTTACCGAACACCTTGAAGCAGGACTGGTTGACCACTTCCGGGATAACCGGGTTGACCTTGGCCGGCATGATGGAGGAACCGGCCTGCATTTCTGGCAGGTTGATTTCCTTCAGGGCAGTGCGCGGGCCGGAGGAGAGCAGACGCAGGTCGTTACAGATTTTGGACAGCTTCATGGCCAGACGTTTGATGGCGCCGTGCAGCATGACGTAGGCACCGCAGTCGGAGGTCGCTTCGATGAGGTCCTCTGCCGGTACATAGGCACGACCGGTGATCTCGGCCAGGCGCTTGATGGCCAGGGCGGAGTACTCGGGCGGGGTGTTCAGGCCGGTACCGATGGCGGTGGCGCCCAGGTTCACTTCCAGCAGCAGCTCCTGGCAACGCTTGATGGACTTGATCTCTTCACGCAGGGTGACGGCGAAGGCGTGGAATTCCTGACCGAGCGTCATGGGAACCGCATCCTGCAGCTGGGTACGGCCCATCTTGAGGATACTCTTGAACTCTTTGGCCTTGGCGTCGAAGGCGGCGATCAGGCCTTCCAGTGCAAACAGGGTGGTGTCTGTGCTGTTGACCACGGCCACGCGGAAACCGGTCGGGTAGGCATCGTTGGTGGACTGGCACTTGTTGACGTGGTCGTTCGGGTTGATGACGTCGTAGCGACCCTTCTCCAGACCCATGATCTCGAGGGCGATGTTGGCCAGCACCTCGTTGGTGTTCATGTTGACAGAAGTACCGGCGCCGCCCTGGTAAACGTCGACCGGGAACTGGTCGAAGCATTTGCCGGTGTTGAGCATCAGATCGCAGGCTTCGATGATCTTGTCGGCGATTTCGGGACGGATGGTACCCAGCTCACCGTTGGCGAGTGCGGCTGCCTTCTTGGTCAGCACCATGCCACGGACAAATTCGGGAACGTCAGAAATCTTCTGAGTGCTGATCTTGAAGTTTTCGACGGCGCGCAGGGTGTGCACACCGTAATAGAGATTGTTGGAAACTTCTTTGGTGCCCAGCAGGTCTTCTTCAATGCGGACGTTCTTGATGTCGCTCATTGTAATGCCTCAGAAATCAGATAAATGGAAAAATCCTCACCGAGTGGTCGCGACTTCCTTCACGCACGGTTCATCCTGAAGCACCACACATCGAGTGGGGCGGTTGGGAGCCAGATGCCCCCGGGTAAACATTGATGTAGATATTACCTCAATCGAGGTATCCGATATTAGACCTGGATCACTAAATTTGAGGCGACCCTAAATATCTTGTGGTCATTAAACAGATACTGCAATTGTGCGATTTACTGTGACAGAACAACCACTTCAATCCCAGTTATTCAATAAGATATTTGTCTGAATCCCGATCCCTATCACTCATCAGACTTGAAAAATGAACGGGAAGCCCCATTTTAGTTGTCAGAACCAATAGAGCCGTGGCCTGGCGCCGAGATCGCGCCCCAGATGGTGCCACCTCTGGTTCATCTATTTCACCCGCACCGAGGTTTTTATGGGCAAGTTGTTACTGTTATTGGTTGGCCTGGTCGTGCTGGAGCTCACCGTGATGATCGAGGTGGGGTCCGTGATCGGTGCCTTGCCGACCGTGGGCCTGCTGATCCTGACCGCCGTGCTGGGCTCCTCCCTGGTGCGCAGCGAGGGGATCAAGACCCTGTTCAGTGCCCAGCAGAAGATGCAACAAGGCGAGATGCCGGGCCGTGAGGTGATGGGCGGCATCATGCTGGCCCTGGCAGGTCTGCTGCTGATTATCCCGGGCTTCGTGACCGACTTCTTCGGGATCCTGCTGCTGCAACCCTGGCTTCGCAACAAGCTGGCCGACAAGCTGGTGGGCAGCAGTCAGTTCCGGATGCAGATGGGAGGCTTCCAAGCGCAGCAGCCGCCGTTTGGGGCAGATTCGATCGATGGGAGGCAGGATAATCGCGGTGGCACCACCATCGAAGGGGAATTTGAGCGTAAAGAGTAATAGCCAGACTGTGCCATCAGGGTTTGCCCTGATGGCACAGTC
>NZ_PGCP01000066.1 GCF_002812985.1 Aeromonas lusitana | reverse complement strand
CGCTCGGCAGTCCTAACTGTGCGCTGTAATCTGGTTCTATCCTGCTTGGTGGCGGCTCCGAACCACACAGTGATGGAGGTGCACAGGACAGACTCGATGACTGCAGAGTAGAACTGCAGCAGCAGTTCCTGAGGCAGCCCATGTTTCCTCAAGAGCCGCAGGAAGTACATCCGCTGCTGGGCCTTCTTCAGGATGGAGCTGCTCAGAGAGAATATAGTATATCCGAATCAGAATCAGAATCAAACTTTAACCACCACATACATGTGCAACATACATGGAATTTATCTCGGCAGATGTTCTCTCTCTGTACATAACGATAACCTGATAAGTTAAAACCATAAATTAAACACGAAAAAACCATAAATTGTGCAAAATCAAATAGTGCAACTCGATTAATAATGAGATCAGCAGCTAGCCGGCAGCCGGCTATTCAACAAAGTGACTGCAGTAGGGAAAAAACTTCATCCAATGTCTATTAGTCTTAGTCAGGGGGACTCTGAGGCGCCTGCCAGAAGGAAGCAGTGCAAACAGTCCATGAGCAGGGTGGGAGGAGTCTTTTATGATGTTCCCCGCCCTCTTCCTTAACCTGGAAGAGTATAAGTCCGCAATAGAGGGCAGGGGGGCACCAATGAT
>NZ_PGCP01000057.1 GCF_002812985.1 Aeromonas lusitana | reverse complement strand
TGCCGGCCAACAAGACTCGCACCGTGCTGCGCACCGAGACCCATCAGGGGGAGGGGTTCAACGAACTGAGATTCGAAGATCAGGCGGGCAAGGAAGAGATCTATATCCACGGTCAGAAAGACCTGAACCTGCTCATCGAGAACGATGCGGCCTGGCACATCAAGCACGACGAACACAGGGACATCGACAACGAGCGGGTGACCCGGATCAAGGCCAATGATCACCTCACGGTAAACGGCGAGAAGCGGGATCAGATCAAGAGTGACTATTCGCTCACAGTCGATGCGTCCATGCATCAAAAACTCGGTCAAAGCTGGCTCACCCAGGCAGGGCAGGAAGTGCACGTCAAGGCCGGCGCCAAGGTGGTGCTGGAGGCGGGTTCTGAAATCACCGTCAAGGTCGGTGGTTGCTTCGTCAAGGTCGATGGCGGCGGCGTAACCCTGGTCGGTCCCACCATCAAGATGAACTCCGGCGGCAGCGCGGGATCAGGCTCCGGCTGGGCAGGGAAGTCCCCCATCAACCCCCAGGGGGTCACAGTCCCTCCCGCACCCAAGGTGCCGCTGAGCCCGGCTCAGCTCGCCACCATGAAGAGTGCGGCACCTTTCTGCGAAGAGTGCGAGAAGTGCAAGGAGGGAGCTTGTGAGATCTGAGGCCACGTCTCTGAGCGAGTGGATCACTGCCTGTGAGCAGCGCCCTCTCTATGCCGTGCTGGCAGGAGCGAGCGATGCAGCTCCCTTGCAGCACTATTACCGGCTGGATGGCCGCCACACCCCCCGCGGGCTCTATCTCGGCACCCCTTATGAAGACTGGCACCCCGTCATGCCCTATCTGGTCGAGCTCGAGCAAGGTAGTCCCTTCATCGAATGGGCGGCAACGACGGAGGCGCGTGACTGGGGATGCATACTGTCGACGGCGCAGCCCATGGCGACCCTCTATGGCCATCTGCAGGGGTTGACCCAGGTGTGGCATCAGGGGGAAGCGGTGTTCTTTCGTCACTGGGATGGCGCCTATCTGGTGTCCATCGCAGAGCAGCTGGGGGATGGCTTCACTGCCCTGTTGCCCGAGCTGAACGGGCTCTGGGTCGCTGGACATGGCTTTCATTGGACAGAGTCCGAGGCCAAGGCGCCGCGGACTTTCCCCTGGTGGAGCCTGCCTGAAGCGCTGGCGACCAGCCTGGCAAAGCAGGACCCCGGTCCCCTCATCAATAACCTGATGCAGCAGCTTGCGGATCAGAATGGTCAGCTCTACTGGTCCTTTCCCGAGGCCAATCTACGGCTCAAGGTTGCCCGCTTCGTCGCGCGCAATCCCTTGAGTGACTCCGAATTATTCCCGGCGCTGGAAGCTGCGCTACTGCAAGAGGTTCAAGCATGAGCAACGCCGGTCAGACCGTCTTCAATCAGGTGATCGCCGATTATCGCAATGCCCTGAAAGAGTACCGCAAGGATGCCGAGAGCTTCTTCTTGGGTGATCTGCTCAGCATGGACATGGAGCAGACCATCAAGGTGGGTGACAAGAAGATCACTGCCTCATCAAACAGCAAGAAGGCGCAGTCCGTCGTCACCCAGTGCCCGCTGAGTGGCACCTTGCGGCTGGTGCACCTGTTCGAATCGGTGCGTTTCATCCCCATCGGCAATACCCCCTACAAGGTGGAAGCGGGCAAAATGGATCGCGGGAGCTTCGTTAGCGAGTCCGTGGCCAAGGAAGGAACCCTAGATGCCAAGGGCATCGCCGAGGTGGGCAAACTTGTCCCCGGAAAATCCTATCGAGTCACCTTCTATCCCAATGTGAAGAAGGCAGATCTGGACGGACTCTTTGCCTCCTATGCCCCCGTGCAACAGGATCTCATCGACTGGCTCACCAAGGAGTGGGGAAGCGAACACAAGGCCGCCTGGGCCCGCTACACCATGAACGGGGGCGGTTTTGGGGCGCATTCCCTCGCCGCAGCCAGCGGTATCGGCAAGGCCCTGGTCGGGGTCTGGGACGATCTCAAGACCATTTACGATCTGCTGGCCGATCCGGTGGGCAATGCCAAGAAGCTGGCTGAGTTCGGGGTTGATGCCGCCGCCATGGCCAAGGCGGGAGCCTCCGAGATGGAGGCCGCCATGCTGGTGCTGCAGGATGAGGCCCTGCTCTATCTCTACGCTTACGCCCTGGTGAGCTGGGTCAAGTTGCTGCCGCCGGATGAGCAGACCGAGTTCGGTACCCAGGTGATCGCCACCGTGCTTATCGACGTCATCGTCGGCGTGGTGTTGACCGGGGGGGCCGGGTTGGCGGTGCGATACAGCGTAAAAGCGGCTGGCGCCGCCAAAAAGCAGGCTCGCATGGTTGTGCTTGTGACCAGCCTGATATCCATGTCCAAGAAGCACAATCTGGTTCAGCATGCCCAGAGCGCCAAGAAGGTGCTGGTGGCCGGCGTCGCCCCCCTCAATCCGGCCAAGAAGGCGGATCTCAAGCTTGTGGATAGCGGTGTCATGACCGAGGTCGTGCAGGGAATTGCCGCCAAACGCAGGTTCGAGGCTCATACCGAGATCAAGCAGGTCAACAATACCCCGGATGCCTCCAAGCAGGGCAGGACGCCATCGGATCAGGCGCATCAGCCGGAAGCCCAGACCTGTACCAATGGTTGCCCCGTTTCCATGGTAACGGGGGAAGAGTTGCTGGCACTGGAGGATGCCCAACTGCCTGGCATGCTGCCCTTCACCTTCGGCCGTCTCTACCGCACCTCGGCGGTGGCGTTGGACTGCGGCATGGGGGCTGGCTGGAGTCACTCCCTGGCCCACCGACTCGAGCGCCACGGCGAGACCCTGACCTGGTGGGATGATGAATCCCTTGCTATCGAGCTGCCGCTGCCGTCCGGCAGGATGCCCATGGCGACCAACCGGTTGTCGGCGGCGGCCGTCTATCTCGGCGACACAGACGATGAGGTGATCCTGGCCAAGGCGGGGTCGCCTTTCCTGCATTTCCGCTGGCAGGGGAGCGAGGGGCGTCTGACCGCGCTCTCCGATGCTTACGGCAACCGACTGACGGTACGCGCCGATGAGCAGGGGCGCCCCTGCTGGCTGGAAAACGAGGGGGGGTTGGCCCTGCGCCTCGTCTATCAGGGGGATCGCCTCTGCGCCCTCGAGTTGCAGCAGTTCGATGGCCTGCACTGGCAGCCACAATCGACCCTGCAACGCTATCACTACGACGAGGTGGGCCGGCTTGTTGCCGCCGAGAACGGAGTGGGTGAGCAAGAACGCTACCGCTACCGGTCCGATGGGGTGATCCTAGAGCGTACTCTCGCCGGTGGCGCCAGCTTCTTCTGGGAGTGGGAAGGGGAGGGAAATAAGGCCCGCGCCATTCGCCACTGGAGCGACGTCGCCCGCTTCGATGTCAGTTACGGCTGGGATGACGACAAGGGGGAGGTGACGGTTAACAATGCCGACGGTAGCATTGAAGTTTATCAGCATGACAGCAATGCCCGTCTGGTGCGCCAGCAGGATCCGGACGGTGCAATCACTGAATTTGACTACAACGACCGGGGTCAGAAGGTGCTGGCCCGCGATGCCCTAGGAGGGGAAACACGTTATCACTATGACGATGCGGGGTTATTATCGCTGGAAATTGCGCCAGATGGCAGTGAAACCGCCTACGGCTACTGGGATGGCCGGGTTCGCAAGGTGGTGCAAGGGAAGCGGGAGTGGCGCTTCGAGCGCAACGAACAGGGGGATGTCACCGCCAGAGTGGATCCCCTCGGTCACCAGACCCGTTACGGCTATACGGCGCAAGGCAAGCTCAGCTGGGTGGCACAGCCCGACGGCAGTCGCATCGAACTGGTCTGGAACCGCCTCGGCCAGCTTATCGAGGAGAAGGGGGCCGATGGTGGCCTCACTCGCTGGCGCTATGACGAGCGGGGCCGCCAGATCCTGCGCCGGGATCCCCGTGGTACCATCACCCGTTACGAGTGGGATGGAGCCGATCGCCTGCAGGCCGTGCATCTGCCCGGCGGCGATACCCGTCGCTTCGAGTACAACCCCTATGGCAAGGTGACGGCCGAGTGGGACGCGCTGGGCCGCGAGACCCGTTATGAGTATCACGACCGTCTGCACCTGCTCAGCCGGCGCATCAATCCCGATGGCAGCGAGCTCAAGTATCGCTACGACAACGCCAAACTGTTCCTGAGCGAGATTGAGAACGAGCACGGCGAGCAGCACCGCATCCAGTATCACCCCAATGGCTTGGTGGCCCAGGAGACGGGTTTTGACGGGCGCACCATCGCCTATCGCTACGATCTGAGTGGTCATCTTTGCGAGAAGGTGGAGTACGGCAAGGAAGAGACCGAGCTGGTCACCCGCTATGAGCGAGATGCCATGGGGCGACTGCTCAGCAAACAGCTGCCGGATGGCCGTGAGATCCAGTTTGCCTATGACACCTATGGCCAGCTGATCCGGGTTGATGACGGTGTCTGGCCGCTGGCCTTTGAATATGACAAGGGCGGCAACCTCACTGCCGAGCATCAGGGGTGGGCTTCCAGCTACTTCCAGCACGATGTCATGGGGCAGCTTGCGCACTGGCGGCTGCCGGATGGCAATCGCCTCGACTACCAGTATCAGAATGGCGCCCTGTGTGGCGTGGATCTCAACGGCACTGAGCTGACGCACCACCAGATTGCGGCGGGTCTCGAGATGCGCCGCCGCCAAGGGGCGCTGACCCAGCAGTATGAATATGACGAGCAGGGCCGCCTGAGTGCACTACGCCTGCAACGCGGCCAGCAGGTCGCCCGCGAGCGGCGCTACGGGTACGACCGCTCGGGCAATCTGCTGCAAATTGATGACAGCGCCCAGGTGGCAACGGGCAATCCACGAGGAGAGCAGCACTATCGCTATGACCCGCTGGACAGGCTGCTGGAGGTGCGTGGCGAGCTGACAGAGTGCTTCATGCATGATCCGGCCGGTAACCTGCTGAGCCAGACCCAGGGCACTTCCTTCGAGGCGGCGCGCACTCAAGGTAACCGACTGCTCTTTAGCGGAGATCGGCATTTTGACTACGACGAATTCGGCCGACTGGCTGCCGAGCGCCGTGGCAAGGGGCAACGGCTGCTCACCCGCTATGAATATGACTGCCAGCATCAGTTGATCGGCACCGAGCTGCCGGATGGCCGCCGAGTGCGTTACGACTACGATGCCTTCGGTCGCCGTATTCGCAAGACGGTGACGAGCGGTGCGGACGAGCAGGTGATCGAGTTCCTATGGCAGGCCAACAACCTCATCGCCGAGAGTCGCAGCGACGGCGTTTATCGCAGCTTCATCTACGAGCCGGGCAGTTTCAAACCCTTGGTACAGCTGGAAGGAGAGGGGGAGCAGGCCGAGGTTTATCACTATCAGCTGGATCATCTGGGTACCCCTCTGGCCCTGACCCATCACGACGGCCACACCGCCTGGCAGGTACGCTATCGCGCCTATGGCAACGTCTGGAAACAGGAGCTGGCGGAGGTCGAAACCCCCCTGCGTTTCCAGGGGCAATATTACGATGCCGAGACCGGGCTGCACTATAACCGTCACCGTTATTACCAGCCGGACACGGGTAGATTTATCACCCCCGACCCGATAGGCTTGGCCGGTGGGCTCAATAACTACCAGTACGCTCCCAACCCCACCGGCTGGGTGGATCCGCTGGGGTTAAGCAATGTGCCGGGGCAGTGCCCGGATAATAGTGATGTTGTTCAACAAAAGTATCAGGAGGGGATGGAAGCGCCGCCGAGCGTTGGTGCGAGTAAACCTGACTTTTATGTTGGCCCAAGTGGCCCTGCATCGACATTGCCAAGCACCGGATATCGATATATGAGATATCTTAATGATGATGGTTCTGTAAATAGATTTGCTCAAAAAGCAATGGATACTGGTGAAGTACGGCTTTCATATTTCGGTTTTGATAAATTTAATACTGGTGATCAGGTCACTGAGGCCTTCCAAATAAAGGCGCCGAAGCATGTTACGTCTAGTGATACTACAGGGTCATGGAGTGATGGGCGACTTAGGATAAAGTTTGATACGTTACAATTGTTTGATGAATCCGGTAAACTTAAAGTCAAGGTCCCTAATAGCCATGGCGGTGAAGGTCCTGATTTAGAACCGTTCACTGAAGCATATCCACAATATGGTAAGGGGGGGGCTAGACAGTTGGTGCCAAACGATGGTGAAGACATATTTATAAAAGTAGATGAAATAGATATACTGCCGGGGAAATAAAATGGATATTTTGACGTTGAGAGCAGAAACAAAAAAAATGATAGAAAATCATTTGCTAGGCATTGACCCTGAGGCAATAAAGTTGATCCAGATGGTTTTAGATACTAAACGAGCCATACCTATAAAAGCAATTCTTGTACACATGGATGAGTTTAATTTAAAGCAATTTACAAACTTAGAGAAAGAACTCATAGACGAACTTATGTACAGATATGGATAAAGTAATGGCTAATTGTAGTGCAATCTAGTAATGGGACTTTCGGCAGAATCTGGATGTGTTACAGTATATAAAATGACACATCCATATCAATTTTAGAAAATACCTCTGAATAGTAATTCAGAACTATACAATAATGCCTTTAATATTTTCTGGTGCTCTACTTAGTTGGGTTTTATATTGCCTAGGGAGTTAACCTGAAAATTAACTCTTTACAGGTTTTAGTAGTAAAATATTTATGGTTGAAGTTATTAACGATAGGGACTTTAAATATACTAAGTGGAATGTCGACGACTCGTTGGTCAGGATATATTATCCCACTACAGGATATGGTGTGTATTCAAATAAGTATGAGTTAATAGTTGTAATGGAGTATGGAAGGGGTAATAGCCTCAATGCTACAGCCTACAATATGTATGGGTTTGAACTAGGTAAGATAGCCCCCCTTGCTGAAGATATAGTATATGAATATATATCTATACATCCTGGTTCTGCAAGTGGAGTCGCAATCGTAGGTACTTATAGTAACTTGGTTGATAATTTCCAAGATTGGTTTTTTGAAGTTGATCTAGAAAATTTTATTATTGGAAGGCGACTTTCTCCAGCTTACTGAATACAGTTGCAATAACGTTTTGAGAACGAGCTTTAACATTGTTGTCATATATAAAATACTTTTTATATATTTAGGTTGTTTTTAAACTGGTTTATATGATTGCTCATAAGTAATGAAGTGCGTTTATTTTTTTGCTGCTACCTAACTGAATTCATAGCCAGCATGGATATGTTTTTCTTATGGGGTTAGTGTTTTCTATGACACGGGCAAAATCCCTACTGAAATAAATTTTCTGATGAAGGGATGTTTCATGTCAGTAATTGTGCGGATAAATCTTATATTTACTTATGGAGGGGTTCTTGTGATCCCTTATAAGACGTTGTCGACTATAATGGAAGAAGGTTGGGTAGACAGCAATAGAGTTACATTACCTCCATAGATTATGCTGTTTATATTCCACCTATGGCATTTAGATATGTTGTTTATTTTTACAAAATACATGGTTTTTAAGAGGGGTAGTGTAAATATAACCATGCCTAGTTTTCTACCCAATCACCGATCTATTATTTAAAACTGTGGATATTATTGATGGCATACCGTGCTTTATTACCGATATTAGTATCGAACATGTTGATTGCCTGCACCACAACTACATCACTCACAGAGTCCGAACTTGCTCAAGCCGCCCAACAGGGTCAGGGCAAGGCGCAGTATGAACTGGCCAATCGCTTGGCGGCCAAACCGGACTATCCCGAGGCGATGCGTTGGATGAAGCAGGCTGCGGATCAATCAGGACCACTGGCGGCAGATACGGATATTCGGGGAAAAGCTGCGCTGCAGGTGGGGCGTTGGTATCAGACTGGTCTCGGTGAGCCCAAGAATCCAAAGCTGGCCCAGGATTGGTGGCAACGCTCGGCCAAGCTTGGGAACCCTGATGCGAGCTATCAGCTGGGGTTGGCGTGCCGGCAACAACATCAGGGCAAGCTGGTCGATGAGTGTCTCGACTGGTTCGAGCAGGCGGCCAAACGCGACCATGCGGATGCTCAGCTGGTGTTGGGAGAGTGGTATGCCAAGCAACCCGGTGCCGACGCCGATGCCATCGAGTGGCTGGAGAAGGCGGCCGAGCAGGGTAACCGCGAGGCGCAATATCGGCTTGGCCTGCGTTATGAGCAAGGAAAGGGAGTCGCCAAGCGCGCCGATCTCGCCTTGCGCTGGTATGAGAAGGCTGCAGCCCAGCAACAACCGGATGCCTTGCTGCTCCTGGCCAGCCGGGCGAGGGGCGCCGAGGCCGTCCCCTTGTATCAGCGCGCCGCCGATGCCGGTGCTCCCCAGGCCCAGCTGTGGTTGGGGCAAGCCTATCTAGGAGGGGAGGTGGTGGCTCAGGATCTCGCCCTCGGTCGTTACTGGTTGGAGCTGGCTGCGAGCCATGGCTCTCACGAGGCTGAATATCAGCTGAGCCTGCAACAGAGCGATCCGGCAGCGCGAGAGCATTGGTTGACTCTGGCGGCCAAAGGCGGAGTGAGCCAGGCACAACTTGCGCTGGCCAAATTGCAACAAGGGCGGGGTGAGCTGGTAGCGGCACGCCAGAGCCTCGCCTCGGCGGCGCTGCAGGGCAACGTCGAGGCCCACTATGCCTATGGCGAGATGCTGCGGTTGGGGCTGGGCGGGGAGGCGGACTATGTTCAGGCGCTCAAGCAGTATCGGCTGGCGGCCAATGCCAATTATCGGCAGGCACAATATCGCATGGGCACCATGCGTGAGCGAGGCTGGGGCGCGCCTCGCAATCGCTTGCATGCTTATGCATGGTATCTGCTCGCCGCGACCGACGGAAACAAGGATGCGACTGATGCAGGCAATGAGCTGGAAAAAGGGATGACCAAGCAAGAGAAAGCCTCTGGCCAAAAACTGGCCCAGCACTGGTTCATCAAGCTGGAGAAGGGTCAGCTATCGGAGAAGATGCAGGACAATACCTAGTGCTCAGCAAGATGATTAAACACTGTTAGAGTTCATATTAGATGGAAAAATCCCATGGCATGATGATGAATGCCATGGGATATTTTTTTGCGCTTCATGGCGGTATTTTATCGTGCATCTTATATGACTGTTTCGCGTGAGAGAGGGACTATCACTTTTCTGGCATCATCACTCAGTTGCCAAGTATTAATACTTTCCACTGGCTTGATGACAAATTCATTAATCTTTTTGCACGCCAGGCATCATCATTTCACAGTGAAATCCAATTTCAGATATTTCCCACTTAGCGCCAGATAATGCCTATCTTATTGATTTTGTTGATGTTTATTTTCACATTGATAGTGCTTTAATGCTTTTTAAATATTTTTATATTGACGTCAAGAGAACCATAAATATACCATTTGTCGCAAATGGCTCTTAAGCCAAAAAGACCTCTAACAAAGAGTAGAGGCAGAATCGGTTGTATAAGTAACAAGCAGCATATTGCGTTTTTGATTATCAACGCCTCGGCTTGATACATATCAAAAATGCCTCGTCGGCTAGCGTTCATTCACCTGAAACCGGGTTTAACACGTCAACTGTCATTTTTTACAGTTGTCGGTATGGGCGTTGGCTATAAGCTTTAGGGTCTTCATGGATCCTTAACTTGGTATTTAGAGCATGGGAAAAGGAATTGATGGCGCCACTGTTGCGCCTAAAGAGCGTATTAATATCAAATATGTACCGGCAACCGGTGGTCAGCAGGCGGAAATAGAGCTTCCGTTGACCATGATGGTGGTTGGCAACATGAAAGGACGCACGGAAGAGACCCCTATCGAGGAGCGTCAGACCGTCTCCATCGACAAGAATAATTTTTCCTCTGTCATGAAAGAATCTGCACTGGAACTGAAGTTTTCCGTTCCCAATCGCCTGGAAGAGAACAGCCAGGACGACTTGCCGGTGTCGATCAAGATCCAGTCCCTGGAAGACTTCACTCCCGACAGCGTTGCCCAGCAAGTGCCCGAGCTGCGCAAGCTGCTGGAACTGCGTGAGGCCCTGGTTGCCCTGAAAGGACCCTTGGGAAATATCCCGTCCTTCCGCAATCGTTTGCAGGATCTGCTGTCCAGTGACGAGGCTCGTGAGCAACTGCTCAAGGAGCTGGATCTGATCAAGCCTGCCGAGTGATCTGCAGATTTATTGACTGATTGATAAGGAAAAAATATGTCTCAGGTCGAAGAACAGGTTCAAGCGGGGGCGAGTGCTGCCTCCTCGTCCTTGCTGGACGAAATCATGGCGCAGGCGCGCATTACTCCGGTTGACGAGGGTTACAGCGTCGCCAAGCAGGGCGTGGCCGCCCTTATCGCGAATATTCTGGACAGTGGCACCACTGCTGAGCCGGTCAACAAGGCGCTGGTGGACAGCATGATTGTCGAGCTCGACAAGAAGCTGAGCAAGCAGATGGACGTCATCCTGCACGCCAAAGAGGTGCAGGAGCTGGAGTCCTCCTGGCGCTCCCTCAAACTCTTGGTGGATCGCACCGATTTTCGCGAGAACATCAAGATCCAGGTGCTGCATGCGACCAAAGAGGAACTGCTGGAAGATTTCGAGTTTTCCCCTGAAATCACCCAGTCTGGTCTCTATAAACACGTCTATTCCACTGGTTATGGCCAGTTTGGTGGTCAACCCATCGGCACCGTGATCGGCGACTATGCCTTCACCCACAGCTCCCCCGACATCAAGCTGATGCAGTATGTCAGTGCGGTCGGCGCCATGGCCCATGCCCCCTTCATCTCCTCGGTCGCACCGGCCTTCTTCGGTGTGGACAGCTTCACCGATCTGCCGTCCATCAAGGATCTCAAGTCGGTGTTCGAAGGCCCGGCCTACACCAAATGGCGCTCCCTGCGCGAATCGGAAGATGCCCGCTACCTGGGGCTGACCGCGCCGCGTTTCCTGGCCCGTCTGCCCTACGATCCGACCGAGAACCCCATCAAGGGCTTCAACTATCAGGAAGATATCAGCTCGGATCATGACCACTACCTGTGGGGCAACACCGCTTACCTGATGGGGACTTCCCTGACCGACAGCTTTGCCAAGTACCGCTGGTGCCCGAACATCATTGGTCCGCAGAGCGGCGGCGCCATCCAGGACCTGCCTGTGCACGTGTACGAGGCCATGGGCCAGCTGCAGGCCAAGATCCCGACCGAGGTGCTGATCACCGACCGTCGTGAATACGAGCTGTCCGAAGAGGGTTTCATCACCCTGACCATGCGCAAAGACAGTGACAATGCGGCCTTCTTCTCTGCCAACTCGGTGCAAAAGCCCAAGGTGTTCCCGAACACCAAGGAAGGCAAGGAAGCGGAGACCAACTACAAGCTGGGTACCCAGCTGCCCTACATGTTCATCATCAATCGCCTGGCACACTACATCAAGGTGCTGCAGCGCGAGCAGATCGGCTCCTGGAAGGAGCGTCAGGATCTGGAGCGTGAGCTGAACGGCTGGATCAAGCAGTACGTGGCCGATCAGGAGAACCCGCCGGCAGACGTGCGTAGCCGCCGTCCGCTGCGTGCCGCCCAGATCAAGGTGCTGGACGTGGAAGGGGAACCGGGCTGGTATCAGGTCGCCATGGCCGTACGCCCGCACTTCAAGTACATGGGCGCCAGCTTCGAGCTGTCCCTGGTGGGTCGTCTGGACAAGGAATAATGGCCGATGCCGTCTCTCTCTTCTTGGGATAGAGGAAATGCGGCCAGCCTGTTTGACCGGATCCGGGGGGAGGGGCTTCACCCTTCCCCCCGCTCGGAAGTTGATGAACTGGTGGACTCTGTCAAACGGCAGCTCGATCAGATCCTCAACACCCGTCCCGGCAATTGTCGCAGTGCCCCGGATCTGGGCGTCATCGATCTCAATGACGCCACTCAGGGCAGTGCCGACATCAAGGGGCGGATCCGTGAGGCGATCCGGCAGTGCATCCGTCGGTATGAACCGCGGATAGTTCATGTGGAAGTCCGTTCACCCGACGCTCAGGCGAGCCCGCTCGAGATGTCGTTTCAGGTGACGGCCCACGTGAGGCTGGAGCACATCGAACAGGTTACCTCGTTCAACGTCCACATGGACAGTCACCGTCACTACCGCATGGTCTGATCAATGTCGCTGGAACATTACTTCAGGGATGAACTGGCTTTTTTGCGCCTGCAAGGGCGCGAATTTGCCGATGCCTATCCCGAACTCACCCGTTTCTTGTCTGAGCAAAACACGGATCCGGACGTGGAACGCCTGCTGGAAGGCTTCGCGTTTCTCACCGGCAACCTGCGCGCCAAGATCGAGGATGAGTTCCCCGAGCTGACCCACGGTCTGCTCAATATGCTCTGGCCCAACTACCTGCGCCCCGTGCCCAGCATGACCATCATGCAGTTCTCGGTCATCCCCGGGGCCATCACCCAGCCGGCGCTGGTGAAGCAGGGCTGTCAGCTCGACAGCCTGCCCATCGACGAGGTGACCTGTCACTTCCAGACCAGCCACGACGCCTGGATCTACCCGGCTGATATCCGCCACATCGCGGCCCAGAGTGGCAACGATCTCTCCACCATCTCCCTGGATATCACCCTGCATGCCCCCTTGCCGCTCAGCGAACTGCAGCTAGACAAGCTGCGCTTCTTCCTCGGCGGGGACAGTTATACCGCCTATGAGCTCTACTTCTGGCTCTCCAACCAGCTCTCCCACATCGAATTGGAGATAGACGGCAAGCGCTTTCGTCAGGAGGCCAAGGCCCTCAAGCCCATCGGCTTCGAGCGCGACGACGCGCTCCTGCCCTATCCGAACAACGTCTACTCCGGCTATCGCATACTGCAGGAGTATTTCTGCTTCCCGGAGAGTTTCCTCTTCTTCGAGCTCAGCGGTGGCGATTGGCCCAAACAGCCGCTGCCGGTGAGCGAGTTCAAGATCCATTTTTGTTTCGACAAGCCGCTGCCTGCGGAACTCAAGATTCGGCCCGACTCCTTCATGCTCAACTGCGTGCCGGCCATCAACCTGTTCCAGCACGACAGCGAGCCGGTCAACCTCAATGGCCGCCAGGCGGAATATCCCCTCAAGGCGAGTTATCGCCACGCAGACAGCTTCGAGATCTTCTCGGTGGACGAGGTGGAAGGCTGGGTGGAGGGCAATCTCGGTCGCTCCCGCGGCACGCCGCGCATCTATCAACCGTTCGAGAGTTTCCAGCACCAGATAGAGCGGGCCAAACAGCGGCTGGCGCTCTACTACCGGGTGCGGGTGCGTGAATCGGTGAGCGGGGACGGTTTCGAGCACAGCCTCTCCTTCGTGCGTGGGGACGAGACCACAACAGTGGAACTGGATGAATCCATCTCTGTCACCCTGACCTGCACCAACCGCTCCCGGGCCGCCACCCTCAAGGTGGGCAACATCTGCGTGCCGACCGGCAGTTCTCCCTCGTTCGCCACCTTCCGCAATCTGATCAGGCCGACCCGGCCGCTGCGCCCGGCCCTCGACGGCAGCCTGCACTGGACCCTCATTTCCAACCTGTCCCTGAACTATGTCTCCTTGCTGCGTCGGGATGCCCTGGTGCAGGTGCTGCGTACCTATGACTTCCCGGCCCTGCACGACAAGCAGGCGGAGCAGGCCTCGCGCAAGCGGCTGGGAGGGATAGAGCAGATCGAGACGACACCGGTGGACCGCCTGGTGCGCGGCATGCCGGTGCGGGGGCTCAAATCCGTGCTGCATGTTCGTCAATCCGCCTTTGGCAGCGAGGGGGAGCTCTACCTGTTCAGTACCGTGCTGGCCCACTTCTTCTCGCTGTATGCCAGCGTCAATGCCTTCCACCTGCTTGAGGTGGTCAATCTCGACAACAAGGAGCGTTACCAGTGGCCAGTCCAGATCGGTCAGCACTCCCTGATGTGAGCGCAGCCAAGGAGGCGCCCCGGTTCAACTTCTTTCAGCTGGTTGAGCTGCTCAACCGGCTGGATGGCGCCGATCAGGAGCGGGGGCTCGACTACCTGCCCAGTGACGAGGGGATCCGCTTCAAGGCGACCGCCTCCCTGGGTTTCCCCACCAGCGACGTGCTGCAGATTGGCCGCGATGACAAGGGGCGCCACGAGCTGGAGGTGGCCTTCCTCGGTCTGCACGGCAGTCAGTCCCCCATGCCGGGTTACTACCTCGACTCCCTGGCATGGGAGTACGCGCAAGGGGAGCAGAAGCTCGGCCTGTTCCTGGATTTCTTCCATCACAGGCTGTTGACCCTGCTGCACCGGATCTGGCGCAAGTACCGCTATCACGTGCGTTTTCAGGACAACGGCGAGGATGGCTTCTCCCGCCTGATGTTTGCCCTGGTGGGGCTCGGCAACGAGGCGGTCTGCCGCAGCCTGCCGGTGAACCGGGCCAAGATGCTCTCCTATGCAGGGCTCCTCGCGAGCCCCAGCCGCTCCCCCGAGGTGGTGGCGGGCCTGGTGGCTCATTGCTTCGATCTGGCGGAAGTGGAGGTGAGTGCCTGGCAGTGGCGGCGGGTGCCCATCCATCAGGATCAGCAAAACCGGCTGGGCCGCGCTTGCGCCACCCTGGGAGGGGATTTCGTCATCGGCGACAAGGTCAATGACTGCGCCGGAAAATTTCTATTGAAGATCAACAACCTGAGTTTTGGGCAGTTTCTCGGGTTTCTCCCGAACGGAGAGCACTTCCACGCCCTGGTGACCTTTGTCTCCTTCATCCTGCGTGACCAGCTGGCCTGGGATCTGCGCCTTGGCTTTGGCCAGGAGCAGGCCAGGGGGCTGAGGCTCGGTGAGGAGCAGAGTGCACGGCTGGGGTGGAGTACTTTCCTCGGCGCACCGCCGAGTGACCCGTTTGTGACCATTTGTGTTCAGGAATAGGTGCAGGAATGAGAGCAGGAGTGAATGTGAACGACCTAAACCAGCAACTTTCCCTGGTGGTGCTCAACAGCGAGCAGCTCGATGGCAACCAGCAGGTGCAATACGGCTTCGGCGAGATGGGAGGGACCCTTGGCGCCTCCGAGCAGGACGACTGGCATCTGCGGGATCGACTGGGGGCCGTCATGCCGGCTCACGCCCGGATAGAGCTGCAGGACGGTCGCTTCTGCCTGTGCGATCTGAGCGGCCAGACCTACATCAATGGTGCCACTTCCCCCATAGGGCGGGCGCGCAAGGTGCACCTGGAGCAGGGGGATGAGCTCATCGTCGGCCCGTTCCGGCTCAAGGCCTATCTCGGCGCTATCACCCCGGAGCAGAGCCTGCAGCAGGTGCTGGGCAATCGCCCCTCCGAGCAGCTGGACGAGTGGCTGGCGAGCGATGAGCCCGCCGCCCGCGAGGAGGATCCCCATGCCCTGGCGCTCGATCCCCTGCTGGCGCTGCAGCACGAGCGCTCAGCGCTGACTCCCCTGGTGGATCCCCGTCGCCAGGCCGAATTCCCCTCACAACCGGATATGGAACATCCGTCCCTGTCCCCCTTTTCTGCCATCGAGAACACCATGAACCAAGAATTTCTGGATATGCCCGCCATCGAGAATCACCCGGATTATCTGCCGCCACTGGAGGGGGTCGATCACGTGGCCCTGACCCCGCTGATGCGTGGCCTGGGCCAGCCGCTGCAGATGCAGGACACCCAGCAGGCCCACGACATGCTTGAAGAGATGGGTAAAACGGTACGCGCCATGGTGGAAGGGCTGCTGCAGCTGCAAAGCGATCAGGCTGCGCTGGCGGACAAACACCTGCGTCCCATCGAGGACAACCCGCTGCGCCTGGGGCTCGGTTATGACGAGACCCTGGCGGTGATGTTCGCCGAGCAGAAGAGCCCGGTGCACCTGACGGCGCCGGCGGCGGTGGCCGAGAGCCTGCGCAACGTGCGCATTCACCATGTGGCGAACCAGCAGGCCATAGGCGCGGCCCTTGACAGCATCTTGCAAGCCTTCTCGCCGGATGCCCTGGTCGGCCGTTTCGAGCATTACCGCCGCACCGGCACCCCGGGGGCCGCGGACGAGGGTTGGGCCTGGAACATGTACCAGCACTACTACCGCGAGCTGACCTCTGCTCGTCAGCAGGGCTTCGACAAGCTGTTCCATCAGGTGTATGCCCAGGCCTATGACCAGGCCGTGCGTCAGCAACAGGGACTGATTTGATGACACGTGCGCTGATGCTGGGGGCCGCTCTGCTGGCCCTGGCAGGTTGTACCACCATGGGCAAGATGGCCGACGTGGCCATGAACCCGGACATCCAGGTGGGCAGCAAGGATGATCAGCCCTCCACTCTGGGCCTGAGCCTGGTGGCGGAGCCGGACGTCAATCCCAACGAGAGCGGGGAGGCGGCCCCCGTCGAGTTCCAGGTGCTGCTGCTGGCAGAGGATTCCAAGCTGCTCGCCACCGACTACGACCAGGTAACCGAGGATGTGGAGAAGGCGCTTGGCAAGAACTACCTGGACCATCAGGACTACACATTGCTGCCGGGGCAGTTCAAGTATCTACCCCCCATCAAGCTCGACGAGAAGACCCGTTACATCGGGGTGATCGCCCGCTACGCCGATCCGGACAGCGCCGAATGGCGCAAGGTCATCAAGGTCAAGAGCACGGGCAGTGCCTATCAAATTCTGGTTCATCTGCGTCTGGATGAAGTGGAACTACAACAAGAAGAAGAATAACCATGTCGAGTCGAAATCGGGTTATCTGGCGTGAGGGGCTCTTCATCAAGCCCCAGCACTTCCAGCAACAGCAAAGGCATTCGGATTACGCGCTGCACGCTCGGCTGAGCGCCTTGTCTGACTATTTCTACGGGCTCCAGTCCCTCGCCATCAACGAGGACTACCTCGGCTTTGGCCGCATCGCCCTGGTGGGGGCCACCGGCATCTTGCCGGACGGCACCGTCTTCAATATCCCGAACGACGATGTGCTGCCGACCCCGCTGGAGGTCACCGACGCCTCGGTGGCGAACCAGAAGGTCTATCTGGCACTGCCCCTCTCGGTGAGCGGGGTCAACGAGGTCAATCAGGGGGGCCAGGTGGCCACCCGGCTGCAGGCCCATCGTCACGATATACGTGATCTGCACAGCGAAGGGGGAGACGTGGTCTCCCTCGAGGTGGGTCGGGTCAGCCTGCGGCTGATGCTGGAGCGTGACGATCGCAGCGCCTATGCGTCGCTCGCCATCGCCCGCATCCTGGACAAGCGCCCGGACGGCGGTCTGGTGCTGGATCCCAACTTCATGCCCTGCAGCATCAGCGTCTCCGCCATCCCGACTCTGAAACGCTTCCTCGGTGAGTCCGCCGGCCTTGTGGCCGAGCGGGCCCGCAGCCTCTCCCAGCGCATCGCGGCGCCGGGCCAGCAAGGGGTCGCCGACGTGGCGGAGTTCATGATGCTGCAACTGCTCAACCGGGCCCAGCCCCAGCTCTCCCATCTCGCGCGCCTCGGCACCCTGCACCCGGAGCGGCTGCACGAGGCCCTGGTGCAGATCTGCGGCGAGCTGATGACCTTCACCGATGAGTCCCGCCTGCCGCCCGAGTTTGCCGCCTATCGGCACGACGATCAGCAGCAAAGCTTCGAGCCTGTGATGCTGGCCCTGCGTCAGGCCCTTAGCACTGTGCTGTCGCCGCGGGCCGTCTCCATCCAGCTGCGCAAGCACCAGTATGGCGTCATGGTGGCCGTGGTGGGGGAGAGCGAGCTGATGCAAAGCGCCGATTTCGTGCTGGCGGTGCGTGCCCGCATGCCCCAGGAGCAGCTGCGCAAGCAACTGCTGCAACAGACCAAGGTGGCGTCGAGCGACAAGATCCGCGAGCTCATCAGCCTGCAACTGCCCGGCATTCCGCTGTTGCCGCTGCCGGTGGCCCCGCGCCAGCTGCCCTATCACGCCGGTTACAGCTACTTCCAGCTCGACAGGCAGAGCCCGGCCTGGCAGATGCTGGCGGTGGGCAACACGCTCGCCTTCCACATCGCCGGCGACTTCCCGGAGCTCGATATGCAGCTCTGGGCCATTCGCAGCCAGTGAACTCATCAAGGAATAAGCACAGATGACCACGGACATTCTCAAGAACGAGCAACTCAGCGACCTGCTGTTCGATCATGCCGAGCAGCTGGACATGGACTCGGACTACTGGTTCCGCCTGCGGGGCCAGAGCATCAATCCCATGATCGACGCCGTGACCCCCTTGCTCGGTCTGGTGCAGCGGGTGCGCCTGCTGTCGCGCTACGACCGGGTACCCGAGCTCTACCAGCGGGTGGTGACCGAGATCCAGGCCATCGAGCAGGAGCTGATAGCCCAGGGTTACGAGAACGGCGTCGTGCTCTCGTTTCGCTACATCCTCTGTACCTTCATCGACGAGGCCGTGATGGGCCGTGACTGGGGCAGCCAGAGCGAATGGTCTGAGCACTCCTTGCTGACCCGTTTCCACAACGAGACCTGGGGCGGGGAAAAGGTGTTCGTGCTGCTTGCTCGCCTGCAGGAAGACCCGGTGCGCTATCGGGACATCCTGGAGTTCATCTACCTGTGTCTGTGTCTCGGTTTCGAGGGACGCTACAAGGTGATGAGCAAGGGGCAGGGGGAGTTCGAGCGCATCGTCAAACAGTTGCACAAACAGTTGTCTCCCGAGGCGAGCGGTGAGGCGCCCAGCGTGTTTCACCTGGACCTCGGTCAGCAGGCCTCCCGCTATCAGCTGCGCAAGCAAGTATCCCTGCGCAGCCTGTTCATGGGCGGGGCCGTGGTGCTGGCCATCATCTTTGGCCTCTATCACCACCAACTCAATAACCAGACCCAGGACGTTCTGCGTCAACTGGGCGAATTACTAAAATAATATCCTGAGGAGAGCACGCCTTGATTCGTATAGAGCTACCGGTACTGGTGGAAAGACTCAATCCCATCTGTCGTCACATGCTGGAGGAGGCTGCGGCCCTCTGCGTCAACCATCAGGGGGCCGAGATCCGCATCGAGCACCTGCTGCTGAAGATGCTGGACACCCCGCTGTCCGATGTGCGCCAGATCCTCAAACGGGCCGAGGTGGACGTGGAGGAGCTGCGCACCCTGCTGCAGCCCTCGTCTGCCGACAGCGGCTATGGACAGGGCTACCCCTCCTTCTCGCCGCTCCTGGTGGAGTGGCTGCAAGACAGCTGGCTGCTGGCGTCCGCCGAGCTGCAGCACGGCCAACTGCGCAGCGGCGTCATGTTGCTGGTGCTCTTGATGACCCCCCAGCGCTACCTGCCTGGCTCGGTAACTCGCCTCCTGGCCAACGTCAATCGGGAGCTGCTGCGCCAGCAGTTCGATGAGTGGGTGAAGGAATCGGCCGAGACGCAAGTGACCGTCTCCAGCAACGGCAACGCCACCCAGGCTGCATTGCCTGCCGATGCCAGCCTGCTGGCCCGCTTCACCGTCAACGTGACCGAGCAGGCCCGTCAGGGCACCCTGGATCCTGTGCTCTGCCGGGATCACGAGATCGATCTGATGATCGACATCCTCTCCCGTCGCCGCAAGAACAACCCCATAGTCGTGGGGGAGGCTGGTGTGGGCAAGAGCGCCCTCATCGAGGGGCTGGCCCTGCGCATGGTGGTGGGTCAGGTGCCTGAAAAATTGCGTGAAGTGGAGCTGATGACGCTGGATCTCGGCGCCATGCAGGCCGGGGCCTCGGTCAAGGGGGAGTTCGAGAAGCGCTTCAAGGGAGTGATGCAGGAGGTCAAGGACGCGGTGCGACCCGTCATCCTCTTCATCGACGAGGCCCATACCCTGATAGGGGCGGGCAACCAGGCCGGTGGTCTGGACGTCTCCAACCTGATCAAACCCGCCCTGGCCCGGGGTGAGCTGCGCACCATAGCCGCCACCACCTGGGGCGAGTACAAGAAATACGTGGAAAAAGACGCCGCCCTGTCCCGTCGCTTCCAACTGGTGAAGGTGGGGGAACCCAATGCCGAGGAGGCCACCGTCATCCTGCGGGGCCTGCGCAGCATCTATGAGCGGGCCCACGGGGTGCTCATCGACGAGGAGGCGCTGCAAGCCGCCGCCCAGCTCTCCGCCCGTTACATCTCGGGTCGCCAGCTGCCGGACAAGGCCATCGACGTGCTCGACACCGCCTGTGCCCGGGTGGCCATCAACCTCACCACGCCGCCGCGCGCCGTCAGCCATCTGCAAAACGAGCTGCGCCAGCGGGAGCTGGAGATCCGTCAGCTGGAGCGCCAGCGTTTGATAGGCCTGGGTGACAACGAGGAGCGCCTCGCCGAGT
>NZ_PGCP01000056.1 GCF_002812985.1 Aeromonas lusitana | reverse complement strand
AGAGCACTTCTTCAGCACTGTGCTGACCGATGCCACTATCGTCGACATCGACTGCCAGATGCCCCATTGCCAGGATCCGGCCAAGTCTGACTTCACCCAGCTGATCCAGGTCTCCCTGGCCTATCGCAAGATTGACTGGGAGCATACAGTCGCCGGTACCTCTGGTGCCGATGACTGGCGCGCGCCGATCGAGGCTTGATGCCTGGGGGAGCACCCACATGGGTGCTCCTTTTTCGCTCTTCAGACAGGGAGGCAAGATGCCAAGAGAGTCGTTCTATCCCGATACCAACGAGCCGCATATTCACCTGCACAGGGGCGGTGCCACCTTCACCGACGTGGGCCATAACCACAGGACCCTGGTCCGTGGTTCCCTGGTCTATCGCGGCACAGTGCAGGAGGTGATCGCCGATCTGCAAAACCGTGGCGATAACCGCAGTGTGCAAATAGCCCAGTACATTCAGGCCAATCTGGCTTGATCCCGAAGGCCGGGATGACCGGCCTGCTTACCGCCAGTCAGCGCTTTCTTCTGCCCGTTTGCCCCTCGAGCGAGCACAAGAAAGAACATGACGATGGATCTTCACGCACGCCTTCGGGGCGTGCGGTAGCCATGGCGGCAAAAAAGTGGCGGCCATGGGGGATCTCTCTCCCACCTTGAGGCTAGCCCGCAAAAATGCGGGGCCGACAGCAGAGGCACGCCGATGTCAGACAGCACAGGATTACAATTCACCGTCAAGGTGGGGGCCTTGCCCGAGAGCACTTTTGTGGTGGCCGAATTTGCGCTGGAAGAGGCACTGAACGGCCCCTTCCAGCTGAGGCTGGAACTCGCCAGCCCCCAGCAGGACGTGGACTTTGGCGCCGTGCTGGA
>NZ_PGCP01000055.1 GCF_002812985.1 Aeromonas lusitana | reverse complement strand
GGTACAACACGGCGCCGCTGAGCTTCAAGCTCAAGATGCGGGTGCACTACAGCCGCAACTACGAGAACGCCTTCTGGGACGGCAGCCAGATGACCTTCGGCGACGGTGCCACCACCTTCTATCCGCTGGTGAGCCTGGACGTGGCCGCCCACGAGGTGAGCCACGGCTTCACCGAGCAGAACTCGGGGCTGGTCTACTCCGGTCAATCCGGCGGCATCAACGAGGCCTTCTCCGACATGGCGGGGGAAGCGGCCGAGAACTTCATGAAGGGCAGCAACGACTGGCTGGTGGGGGCCCAGATCTTCAAGGGCAACGGCTCACTGCGCTACTTTGAGGATCCGACCCGGGATGGCAAGTCCATCGGTCATGCCAGCGATTACTATGACGGCATCGACGTGCACCACAGCTCGGGTGTCTATAACCGCGCCTTCTACCTGCTGGCCAATACCAATGGCTGGACGACCCGCAAGGCATTCGAGGTGTTCGTGCTGGCCAACCGCCTCTACTGGGGCGCCAACACCACCTACGATCAGGGCGCCTGCGGCGTGACCAAGGCGGCCACGGATCTGGGCTACAGCCTGACCGACGTGGCGGCAGCCTTCACCACAGTCGGCGTCAACGCCTCATGCAGCGCCACGCCGCAACCCGGCAGCGTGCTGCAAAACGGGGTACCGGTCACCGGTCTGGCTGCCGCCAAGGGTGGCAAGGTGAGCTACACCATTGACGTGCCCGCCGGCAAGAGCCAGCTGGTGATCGCCAGCAGTGGCGGCACCGGGGACGCGGATCTCTACGTGAAGTTCGGCTCGGCACCAACCAGCGCCAGCTATGACTGCCGCCCCTACAAGAGCGGCAACGCCGAGACCTGCACCCTGACCTCCCCCAAGGCAGGCACCTGGCACGTGCAGCTCAGCGCCTTCAGCGCCTTCTCGGGCGTGACCCTGAAAGCCAGCTACTGATCCTGCATCAGCAAGCAACCTGACCCAGGCGCCGGACTTGTCCGGCGCTTTTTTTTTGGCGATCAGCGTCCCGCCCAGCGCAGGGCCAGGGCTCTGGCCGCTTCCAGCACCCGCTCCTTCTCCCGGTTTGGCCGCTTGCCGCTGCGCCAGGCCATCATCACGTCCCAGTGATCCGGTGGCAAGTCCACCACATCCAGTTGCACCAGGCGGCCAAACTCCAGATCCCGACTGATGGCGAGCGCCGGCATCAAAGTGATGAAGCCGTGCTCCAGCGCCAGCTCCCGCGCCGCACTGGCGGGCTGGATGGCATGCAGCGGGCTCGCTACCTGGCGCAGCAACCGCAATTGCAGGATCAGCTCGTCACAACCTGTGCCCCACTGCTGGGGGGCCAGCCGCTCGTTGGCGATGTCTTGCAGGGTCAATCCTTGTCTGCCCGCCAGCGGATGAGAGGCGCTGGCCACGGCTATGATGGGGGAGCGGTAGAGCAGCTCGAGCTGGATGCCCGCGATGGCGGGACATTTCAAGATGAAGCCGACGTCTGTCTCACCGGTCAGCAGCTCCTGCATGATGATGCCGGAGTGATCCGTGTTGCAGCGGATCTCGAACGCCTCGTCCACCAGAGCCAGCAGCAGAGGGCCAAAGACGACCGTGGTCAAAGAGGGCAGGCAGGCGAGCCGGATCCGCGGCAGGGCGGGCGCCCCCTGCATCGCGAGTCGCCCCCCCTCCAATGCACTCAGGGCGGCACTGGCGGCAGGCAGAAACTGCTCGCAGGCGGGCGTCGGGGTAGCGCCACGGCGATGACGACGAAACAGGGGCTGTCCCAGCTCCTGCTCCAGCACGGCGATCCGCTGACTGACCATGGGTTGGGACCAGCCGCGAATGGCGGCCACCTTGCTGAAGCTGCCACGGTTGGCCACATCCAGCAGCAATTGCAGATCATCGAGGGTCATAGCCATAACAAAATCCAATATGAAATATAGCCAGTTGTCGGCTACCACTATATCTGGCCCCCTCCCAGAATAGCAGTATCAATCGTCATGAAATCGGCATAACGCCACCGAGTCAGGGACTTGTCTTCGCCCTTGGCTCTGTTTGGTGACGGCGCCATTTTGGCAACACACACAATAAATAATGTATTTCGATGCAAGCAGGGGTTATGAGGTCATGGTAGAGCGGGCGAGGCGGTTGGGGCGGTGGTTCTTGGCATTGGATTCCCTCTTGGTGATCCTGGGATTCTTTGTGGTCATGCCCATGATAAGCCTGCGATTTGTGGATCAGCTCGGCTGGGCCGCAGGTGTGGTCGGATTGGCGCTGGGTTTGCGCCAGCTGACCCAGCAGGGGCTCGGGGTCTTTGGTGGATCCCTCGCCGATAGATTCGGGGCCCGCCCCCTCATCGTCTGTGGCATGCTGCTGCGGGCATTGGGTTTCGCCAGCCTGGCCTATGCCCAGACCGGGCTGGAGCTCATCCTCTCCTGTATCATCTCCGGGCTCGGCGGCTGCCTGTTCGATCCCCCCCGTGCCGCCCTGGTGATCAAGTTCACCCGCCCCCGTGAGCGTGGTCGCTACATCTCCTTGCTGATGATGCTGGAGAGCGCCGGCGCCGTGGTGGGTGCCCTGCTCGGCAGCTGGCTGCTGAACTTCGACTTCGAGTATGTCTGCCTGCTGGGAGCCGGCCTGTTTGTCTGCGCGGCCCTGTGCAACCTGCTGATCCTGCCCCCCTACAAGCTCTCGGTGCGACCGACCCCGATCCGGGCCGGTCTCGGTCAGGTGCTGGCGGACAAGGCCTTCTGCCGACTGGTGCTGGTCTTGAGCGGCTACTACGCGCTCTGGGTACAGGTGATGCTGATCTTCCCCATCCTGGTCAAGCAGATGGCGGGCAGCACCACGGCGGTGGGCTGGATGTATACCCTGGAGACGGCCATCTCGCTGACTCTGCTCTACCCCCTGGCCCGCTATGGCGAGCGCCACTTCAAGCTGGAGAGCCGGCTGATGGCGGGCGTGCTGCTGATGACTGCCGGCATCGGGCTGGTGGCCTTTGCCAACACCCTGCCCGCCGTCTTCATGCTGCTGGCCTGCTTCTATCTCGGCATCATCATCGCCGAGCCTGCGCGCGAGACGCTGATGACCAAGCTGGCGCAACCAGGGGCTCGCGGCAGCTACATGGGGTTCAGCCGACTGGGGCTCGCACTCGGTGGCATGACGGGGTACGTGGGTGGCGGCGCCCTGCACGACTACGCCAACGCCCAGGGGCAACCCTGGCTGCCCTGGCTGGTGCTGGGCACCGTCGGGATCACCACCTTCCTGCTGCTGGTGAACTGCTTCCAGCGTGACTCCCGCCTGGCCCGGGTCAATGCCTGAATCCTCTGGCGTTAGCTGAACTCTGCACCTATGTGAACAACAAGGGCCGGTTTATCCAAACCGGCCCTTGTTGCTATCCGGCGGACAATCACCCGTTGGCTTGGCTGCCACCGTCATCATCCGTTCCCCCACGCCCTCCTCTTTCTCACCCCCGCCCCGCCGACTTCCCTCCTTTCCCCATAAAACCGGTCCATAAAAAAAGCGGCAGATAAGACTGCCGCTTTTTGCTCAACCTGAAACCGACTTACTTGTCGATATCCAGCATGTTGTTTTGCAACATGAAATCGATCACCTGAGTGGCCGTGGTACCGGAGCCGCCGGTCAGGGTATCGAAGGTGTGGTTCGTCAGCACTATCTCCTGAGTCACAGGCGCCGTACTGTTCTCCTTGACCTGCAGGTGCACCCCTTCGTTGTCCTGGAACACAGAGAGCAGCCCCTTCAGGGAACTCTCCGTCTTGCTGCCGTCGTTATCCAGCAGATCGCTCAAGTCCAGCTTGTCCCCCTCGGCCTTGGAGAAGTCGGTGACGTAATCCTTGGTCAGGGTACCCGGTGTCGTATCCCCCTTCTGCCAGGCGAAGGTGTCGGCGCCACCATCACCTCGCATGATATCGTTACCGAGGCCACCAATCAGGATGTCATTCCCCAGACCACCACGCAGTGCATCGTTATGGCTACCGCCATCGATATAGTCGTCACCAGCGTGGCCAAACAGGATGTCAGAACCAGATTGCCCGTAGATCTTGTCATTACCGCTGCCACTGTTAACGACGTCGGCGTAACGGCTACTGACATCCACACTCAGCAACAGTCCATCCGCATCCAAGATAGAATCCGAACCAGAAAGACTGCCAGTCATGATGTGGTGTGCTTTCAGCTGATCTACGGTGAGTTGCAAGCCATCGTCGGTACCGAATCCATCCGCTCCCGTCTTGCCTGCGTAAATGACATCATTGCCACTACCGGTTTCAACATGATCATTACCAGCACCACTACTGATTATCTGATCCGAGCTCCCCTTGTTGTAACTCACCCCGGTATGAACGCGGTCAGTTCCACCACTACTGGTTGTGATCTCACCCAGCAGATTTCCACCAAAGAAGACATCAAGTCGGTCGGGGTTGGTTGCCCTCTCACCATTTCGAACCACTATCGTATCGTTGAGATCAGTACCATCTACGGTGAGCGGGAGGTAGACAGGTACACCATTACTGTCGACCGGATTGACACTGATGGTCAAAGTACTGTTGGTGGTATCCCCATCACCATCACGAACGCTATAACTAAACACCTCACGTGCATCGGCAGGGATCTGACTACCGTTTTTGGTGACCTGATAGGTGTAGGCACCGTTCACCAAGATGGTCAGAACCCCATACAAGCCAACCACCTGGCTCCCCGCACCGTTGCTGTAGGTCGTGGCATTGTTGCCGACACCGTAGCCAATGACGGCCAAGCCACCATCAGCCCCAGCCAGATCATTGCTCAAGACGTTGCCCGTGGTCTGCGGCAATTCATAACCCGAACCTTCCACTATCTTGACGACCAAATCGAAGCTACTGCTGGCGTTTTCATTGGTGTAGATAGTCTTCACCACGTTGCCACTCGCATCTCGGAAGCCCAGCACCTCGAAACTGTAGACCTTACCTTCAAAGTTGAAGCTCGCCGTCGTAGTCCCAATGGTGATGATATCCCGTGGATCGGCCCCATCATTCGGCGTTTCGTTGTGGTTGAAGTTGATGGACACAGTCACCGGGGTCACCTTCCCCGAAGCATCGGTCACCGAGAAAGTCGCCTGCATGGTGACCCCCGTGATCGAGGTTCCCGAGGTGACCGGGTAGTTGTAATGAGTGAAGGTACCCAGCTTGATCTCTTCGTTCAACGGGATCTGCCCGTTCAACGCAGTATCGTTATCGGCGAATCCATAACCGGATTTCGTCTCATTTTTGCCACCCCAACGGATCTGGTCCTTGGCCGAGTCGTTATCCGTCCCATCGAAATACTCCAGATTCTTTCCGCCAACGGCACTAATCCAAGATGCTTCGATACCTGAGAACAAGAACGAATCCACTACTACGTTGATACTGGCATTATCCACAACGGCAACGGGCACATCATCACGCACGGCAAGTTCAAACGAGCCAGAGGCAGTGTCGACTCCGGACTTGCTCACCTCATAATTGACGGTGAAGCGAAGTTCGTCCTGGCTAGTCAACACACTGCTTTGGCCATCCACAAGATGGCTAAGCGGCTTGATCAGAGTGAAGGTATAGCTCGGTGGGTTGGCACTATTATCCACTGTCACGGTAAAGGCGACGTTGCTGGTGTTGGTGCCAAAGTACCCCTTAAGCCCAGCGCCATCCTGAACCACGTTGACGGGCTGCCCATCAACACCCGTGATCCCGCTCAAGCCAGTGATACTCACCAGTTTGAGCTGCACGCCAGCCACATTACTGCCACTGCCATCAGTCACCTGCAGTGCCTGAGTCACAGAAAGAGGACCAGTGGTTGGCACGCCCACAGGCTCAGGTAAGGATGCATTGCCCCCTGACAAACCATCCTCATCCACCAAACCACCGCTCAGACGAACGGAGAGATCGTTATCTATGATGGTCCCGACGCCTGACTGGCCACCCACTGTGATAGTGAGTGTTTCACTGCTCTCGGCCAATTTATCATTGACGGTTGGTATAGCGACGGTGAAGCCGGAGACACCGGCCGGCACGGTGATCTTGCCGGTCGCGCTGTTATAGGTCACCCCATTGCTGAACTGGGCGCTTCCCCAGTCAGGGCCGGATGCCGGGTTGCTACCACTGCCCTGGATGGCAAAGTCATACTGGGTCACTTCCTGAGTCGCGTCGGACAGGGTCACGCTGTGACTCAGGTTGCCGCCTTCGGCCACACTCTCGCTGGAGACCGACTGCACAGTCGGCGTGAACAGCGGCTTGGTGGCGAAGGAGCCGGTGCTGGCATCCCCATCCCCATCCACGACCCGGATCTGGAAGTCGATATCCCCATCACCAACTGGCTTGGACATGTTCTGATACTGGAAGAACTCCCACTTGCCGGTGGCCGGCGTGAATTCCAGACGGAACACCAGGGTGCCATCACTGGTCTTGCCAACCAGGGTGTTGGCCGACTCCAGGGTGGTGGTGATCGCCTTGCCGGTGGCCGTGGTCAGCCCGGCTTCGGAACCGAGCAGTTGCATCGACCCCTTGCCATCCGCTCCCCACTGCGGCGTGACAGTACCTGAGCCGTAAGCTATGGCCTGAGCCGTGCTGGCACCAAGGAACTCGATGCTCTTCACGGTGAAGTCACTGTTGTCGGCATTGAGACCATTGCCATTGTTGGTGGCCTTGATCACCATGGTATCGAAACCGCCCTGCTGCACCTGGAAGTTGCCAGCATAGTCGCCGCCCGAGGCGTTGGAGCTGAAGGTCTGGGTGCCGATCAGCACGCCACCACGGTAGAACTCCACCACGCCGCTCTCCAGCTCGCCGCCGAACATCTGGCTGAACTTGATGTTGGCGCCATAGGCGACCTTGCCCGCATCCAGCTTGATGACCAGCTGCTCGGAAGCTGAGGTGCCGTTGGCGAAGTGGCGGAAATCGATCTCGTTGGCGAGATTGAGGTTGGGTGCAGCCACGCTGGACACCCCCAGCCCTGAGCTGGAACCATTCACATTCGCCGCGATCAGGGTCGAGTTGGTCGCCGACGTGAAGCCCAGGGCCGTGATGGTGAAGCCCGCCATGCCGAGGGACAGCTTGTTGCCGCTGTATTGGGTCAGATCGAACAACCCGGTCAGGGCAGTCGGGATATCCGTCTTGGTGACGGACACTGCCGCAGCATCGCCAGCGACCGGCGAGTCGTCCTCGACCGAGATGGGCAGGCTGCCGGTGGTGGTGGTCTTGCCATCCGATACTGTCACACCGACCTGGAAGTTGAGTACGTCTTCACTCCCCTTGACCGGATGATCAAGCGGCACCTTGAGAGTCACATCGTAGCCCCAATCCCCCTTGCCGCCTGTCGGAGCGGTCAGCTTGACGTCGATGACGGCCTTGTAGTCCGCACCGCCCACCGTGCCGGTATAACCGGTCAACACCTTGGTGGTGGCATTCCAGCTCCACTGCACCGCAGCACCGCCGGAAGTCAGGCCGCTCGGCCCATTCAGGCTGACGGTCAAGCTATCCTGGCTATCCAGGTCACCGACCGTGATCTTGCCGCTGGCGACCGCGCTGTCCGTGGTATCGCTGCTGCCTGCCGTATCGGCAATACCGCCGGCAAGGCCCTCTTCGGATACCACGGCCCCCTTATCGATGCTTAAGGTCGGCGCATCGTTGGTGCCGGTGATGGTGATGGTCAGGGTGCTGGTCTGGCTGACGGTGCCGTCGGTCGCGGTGTAGGTAAACACCACGTTCGCGGTGTTACCGGCCGCCAGTTTCTGGGCATCCGCCCCGTTGGCGTTGAAGCTGTAGCTGCCGTCGGCGCGGATGGTCAGGGTGCCGTAGCTGTTAGTCAGCACGGTGTCGCCACTGGCGTTGACCGCGGTGGCCGTGCCCGTGGTGCCGTTCAGGATCCCGGTCACCTTCAGGGTGTTGCCATCGACATCGCTGTCGTTGGCCAGCACGCCGCTCGCCGCATTCACCGTCAGGATGGCGTCTTCGTTGACCGCGCCCACATCGGCTTGCAGCACCGGCGCATCGTTGGTGCCGGTGATGGTGATGGTCAGGGTGCTGGTCTGGCTGACGGTGCCGTCGGTCGCGGTGTAGGTAAACACCACGTTCGCGGTGTTACCGGCCGCCAGTTT
>NZ_PGCP01000054.1 GCF_002812985.1 Aeromonas lusitana | reverse complement strand
AAGCCCAGTCGAAAGACTGGGTTTTTTTCGTTTCTGCTATCTGAAAACTCAGCGCTTTGTACCCTCACTATCGGTCAGTGGCAAGTTCCTGCCCCTGTAGCCACTCGCAAGAGGCTTGCCCCTCTTCGTCTCCGCCTTCTAGCGTTCCCTTTATCTATTTACTCTCGCGGTGAGGCATACGCTGCCACTCGACCCATGTTCGAGAGCAAGCTCAGGACGAGATAGCCACAGAGCCCATTTAACCGTTGTCTTCCGAGGTAGGGATACTTCAGGAGCTCCGCATACCTGATGCCATTCCAGGCTCCTGGGTAGTTTTGTAGCGACAACGACGACCCAGCGGTTATATCGGATGAAACTCTGCCTGGTGATGCTTGTGTGGAGGATTGATGAGGTGTGGTTGGCTACGGGCAGTGGATATGGGTAGTCGTTCTTGTAAACAGCGAATAAAAGAAAAGGGGACGGCGTCTGCCGTCCCCTCAAGTCATCTAGTCCAGTCCCTGAACTGCCATGCTCCCTGCAATCCTTGACTCTATCCTTTCCTTTGGAATTTCCCCTTCCCAATCCGTTGGGGTGTCCTGTGGCCATCCTAGCCTGGCAATCGCTCCTGATTGCTTCACCCTCTCCATCCTGGAGGTGTCCATTACCACATCCCGTGGTGTTCCTTGCGTCTTCCTGACAGATAATCGTCCTGATTATCTCGCTTCATCCTGAAGCCGTTCCTGTCGCCTCCGGCGAGGTTCCTTTCATCCTGAAGAGCGGCAATCCTACCACTCTGCCTCGTCCCGAGGTGTCCAACTACCGCATCCTGCGGCCGTCCTGTCATTCCTTGTGATAACCATCCGGGTTATCAACCTCATCCTGAGGTGTCCTGCCACATCCTGTGGCCTTCCCTGTTCAGGCGTCGTTTCTGCATCCTGCCGAAACTGCGCCGTCCTTGTGAGACCCATATTAAGGTAACCGCACAGTGGAACAAGGCGGGAGATGCGATCGGATGGAGTCCTGTGATGAATAATTATTGAACGGATGATATTAAAATAGTTACATATCAATGCGTTAAATGGTTTCCGTGGAAAGCATAATGCCATCTGGATGGCTTCACGTACGGTTCAACACTGAGGGGTCTTACAGGGGGAATGGCGGATCTCTCACAACCAAAAATCGGCAGGAAAACGATGGTACAAGTGGCTCAATCAGGGGTGTAAAGGTTCAAAACTATTTGAGTAAATATGCTGAAAAAGCAAACAAAAGCCGGGACGAATCCCGGCTCTTCATTATCAAGGATGATATTCGGTTAGCTAACCCGGCTGGTACCAGTCGGATATGCCTTGCGCAGTGACTCGGGGGCCAGCACTTCCAGGTTGCCGCTCATGTTGTTCAGCCAGGAGCGGAATTCCGGGGTGTCCTGCACCTCTGTCTCTACCACCACGCTGCGCTTGTCATAGCGGGTCATGCGCGGGTTGTGGCCCGGGATCTGGCCATCGATCAGGGTCGGGCAGTTGGCATCGATGCGGCCAACGAAGCGGATGGGACCGCTGACGTCCTGATAGCCTTGATCGCGGATCAGCTTCTGGATATTGAACTCCTTCGGCTGGGTCGCGCTGAAGTTGGTCAGCTCCACGTTCTTGATGTGATCGAACGGGATGCCGTAGACCTTGGGATCCAGCTCGGACAGGGTGCAGAGCAGCACGGGGCCGTCTGGCTGGTTCAGGATGCCGAGGGGATTGATGCGGTCATAGCAGAGCCACACGGTGCGCTCCTTGATGACGCGCTGGATCTCGGCGCTGAACTTGCGGCCACGCCACAGGGCATCGCGGATCAGGGTGCTGCGACGGATCTCCGGGTTGCCGGCGAAGGGGCGTGGCGACTGGTGCACGCTCTCGAGCCAGCGCTCCGCCAGTTCGCTCTGGCTGTCGCGGATCACCTGGCCAGCCTTGTCGACCAGGGGGTTCAATTCGGTCAGCACGCTCGCCGGCAACAGTTGGCTCGCCTGGTCACTCCAGGTTTTCAGGGCCACGGCCAGAGAGAGCGGCATGATGTTGGCAAAGTCGTTCAGACCGTGGCGCTCGAAGCACCAGCCGTGAGGCTTGCTGCGCTCATCAGAGGTGAGGTCGAACAGGCCCATGCCGGACATCTCTTCCAGGTCCCGTTGCACGGTACGCAGACTGACGTGTATGCCTTCCTCTTCCAGTTTTACCTGAAGTTGGCTGGCGGTCAGCTTGTAAGGGCGGTGCGGGATGCAACGCGCCAAGGTCAGTTGTCGTAACAGCTTCTTACTCATGGTGCATGCCTTCACTGGTTTAGCGTTGAGGTTATCCTAGCCAGCAGTTGCGACAGTCTATGTCGCAAGTTTTGCTGCGACAAGTGTCGCCATTTTCATACATGATTCGATAACTCACTGATAGAAATAATAAAATACGCCTCATAAGGAGTTATTTGAAGCCTTTTTTTCTTGAAAATAATCATGGACTCGAAGGAGGGATTGTCATGGTCAGGAAAAAATGGGTGAGAAGCGGCGCCATCAATGACAACGAGGAAGAAGAGAAGAGGGGGAAGAGAAGGGGG
>NZ_PGCP01000053.1 GCF_002812985.1 Aeromonas lusitana | reverse complement strand
AGATGTGTATAAGAGACAGGGGTGCCACCTACGTCGGCATGGCGCTGATCGCCAGCGCCGCCCTGCTTATCACCTTGCTGGCCTTGAAACGCCACGAGCTGGCCAGCAAGCCTGCCTGATGGCGGTATCCCAGATAGCAAGAGGGCTCCCCATGGGGAGCCCTCTTTTTTTATTGGCTGAGGTCGACCGTCAGGCCGCTTACTCTTGGGCTGGCGCCTCCTTGCCGGCGAGCTGACTCAGCCAGGCGAAGCGACGGCTGGCATCCAGCTCCGCCTCCCGGTAGAGCTGGGTGGCGATTTCCGGCAACTGGCGTTCCAGCCGCTTGAAGCGGGGCTCCTGCTGCAGTGTCTCGGCGAGGGAGGCCGTCGGCGCCCGGGAGTCCAGCGCCAGCGGCGCCTTGCCCTCCTCGCTGCGACGGGGGTCGTAGCGGTAGAGCGGCCAGAAGCCGGTGGCGGTCAGCTGCTTCATCTGCTCGTGGCTCTGGGCCAGATCGTAGCCGTGCTCCTCACAGGGGCTGTAGGCGATGATGAGGGACGGGCCCGGGTAGGCTTCCGCCTCCTGAATGGCTTTTACCGTCTGGTTCATCTGGGCGCCGAGGGAGATCTGCGCCACATAGACGTGGCCATACATCATGACGCTGGCGCCGAGATCCTTGCGGGCCTTGCGCTTGCCCTGCTCGCCAAACTTGGTGATGGCGCCGAGCGGCGTCGCCTTGGACTGCTGGCCGCCGGTGTTGGAGTAGCACTGGGTATCGAGCACCAGTACGTTGATGTTCTCCCCCAGGCTCAGCACGTGGTCGAGGCCGCCGAAGCCGATGTCATAGGCCCAGCCATCGCCGCCGATGAGCCAGACCGACTTGTCCACCAGGTGATCCGCGTCCCGCGCGAGCTCTGCCGCCCCCGGCTCGGTGCTCCCTTGCAGCAGGCTGCGCAGTTGCTGGATATGGGCCCGCTGCTCGGAGACCGGCAGGCTGGCATCTTGCAGTGCCTGCTGCAGCTCGGCCGGAACGACATCCCTCAGGCTTGCCATCAGGCGGCGTACCCGGTCGCGATGCTGATCGACGGTGAGCCTGAAACCCAAGCCAAACTCGGCGTTGTCCTCGAACAAGGAGTTCGCCCAGGCCGGGCCACGGCCCTCGGCGTTGGTGGTGTAGGGGGTGGTGGGCAGGTTGCCGCCATAGATGGACGAGCAGCCGGTGGCGTTGGCAATCAGCAGCCTGTCCCCGTAGAGCTGGGTCAGCAGTTTGATGTAGGGGGTCTCGCCGCAGCCGGAGCAGGCGCCGGAGTATTCAAACAGCGGCGAGATGAGCTGGGAGGTGCGAATGTCGATGCGCTCCAGTTGCTCTGCCGTGCGCTCAGGGAGGTCCAGGAAGAAGTCGTAGTTCGCCTTCTGGGCCTCGAGGTGGTCGAGCCGCGATTCCATGTTGATCGCCTTGCGGCTCGGATCGGTGCGATCCTTGGCCGGGCAGACTTCGACGCAGAGGTTGCAGCCGGTGCAATCCTCAGGCGCTACCTGCAGCACATATTGCTGGCCGCGCATGTCGCGGGCCTTCACATCCAGGGCGTCCAGGGTCCCGGGAGCACCCTCGAGCGAATCCTTGTCCACCACCTTGGCGCGGATGGCGGAGTGCGGGCAGGCGGCCACGCAGTAGTTGCACTGGGTGCAGAGATCCGCCTGCCAGATCGGCACCTCCTGGGCGATGTTGCGCTTCTCCCAGCGGGTGGTGCCCACCGGCCAGGTGCCATCGGGCGGGAAGGCAGAAACCGGCAGGCTGTCGCCGAGCCCCGCCAGCATGGCGGCGGTGACTGTCTGCACGAAGTCGGGGGCCTTGGCGGACACCACGGGGGGGCGCTGATGGCTGCTGCTATCAAGCACCTGCAGCGGCACCGGGATCAGCGCCTCGCAGGTGGCGGCCAGGGCCTGCCAGTTGCGCTCGACCAGTTCGCTGCTCTTGTTGCCGTAGCTCGATGCGATGGCCTGCTTGAGCAAGTCGGTGGCCTCTGCTGGCGGTATGATGGCGGTCAGCTGGAAGAAGGCCATCTGCATCACTGTATTGATGCGGCTACCGAGCTGGCATTCCCGGGCAATCCTGGCGGCGTTGATGGTGTAGAGACGGGCGCGTTTCTCGCGCAGCACCTGTTGCACCTCTTGCGGCAGTCGCTGCCAGATCTGGTCGGCGTCGTAGGGGCTGTTGAGCAGGAAGATCCCGTTCGGCTTGAGCCGCTCCGCCATCTGGTACATGTCGATGAACTGCCACTGGTGGCAGCCGATGAAGTCCGCCTCGTCCACCAGGTAGGCCGATTGCACCGGCCCTTCATTCACCCTCAGGTGGGAGACGGTGAGGCCCCCCGCCTTCTTGGAGTCATAGACGAAATAGCCCTGGGGATAGAGCGGGGTGTGGTTGCCGAGGATCTTGATGCTGTTCTTGGCCGCCGAGACGGTGCCGTCGCTGCCAAGGCCGTAGAACAGTGCCTCCAGCTTGCTCTGGCTCGGATAATCGAGGACCGGCAGTGGCAGGGAGAGACCGGTGACGTCGTCGAAGATGCCGACGGTGAAGCGCGGCCTTGGGTTGTCCAGTGCCAGCTCATCGAAGATGGCCTGCACGCAGGCCGGATTGAACTCCTTGGAGGAGAGGCCGTAGCGACCGCCGATGACCCGCGGCAGGCTGGCACGTTCGCCCCGGCTGACCGCCTCGGCCAGGGCGCTCATCACGTCCAGATAGAGCGGCTCTGCCTGGGCGCCCGGCTCCTTGGTGCGATCCAGTACCGCAATCTTGCTGGCGCTCTCAGGGATGACCGCCAGCAGATGCTCTGCCCTGAAGGGGCGGTAGAGGCGCACCTTCACCAGCCCCACCTTCTCTCCTTGCTCAAGCAGCCGCGTGATCACCTCCTCGCAGGTGCCGATGGCGGAACCCATCAGTACTAGTACCCGCTCTGCCTCTGGATGACCCACATATTCGAACGGCTGGTAGTGGCGGCCGGTCTGTTCGCCGAAGGCGTCCATCGCCTCGCTCACGTGACGGTAGGCGTCGTCATACCAGGGGTTGGTGGCCTCCCGGCACTGGAAATAGGTGTCCGGGTTGGCGGCGGTGCCACGAATGACGGGGTTATCCGGGCTCAGGGCGCGCTCGCGGTGGGCACGGATGGCCGCTTCCGGCAGCAGGGCACGCAGGGTGTCATCCGCCAGCGGCACTATCTTGGCTATCTCGTGGGAGGTGCGAAAACCGTCGAAGAAGTGAATAAAGGGCAGCCGGCTGTTGAGGCTGGCCACCTGGGAGATCAGGGCGAAGTCTTGCGCCTCTTGCACGTTGCTGGCGCAGAGCATGGCGCAGCCGGTCTGGCGTACCGCCATCACGTCCGAATGATCGCCGAAAATCGACAGGGCATGGGTCGCGACCGTGCGTGCCGCCACGTGCAGCACGAAGGGGATGAGCTGACCCGCCAACTTGTAGAGGTTGGGGATCATCAGCAGCAGGCCCTGGGACGAGGTAAACGAAGTCGCCAGCGCGCCCGTCTGCAAGGCGCCGTGAACGGTGGCGATGGCCCCGCCCTCCGACTGCATCTCGACAACTCGAGGCACGTCACCCCACAGATTCAGGCCCCGATCGCTCGACCAGGCCGACGCCTGCTCCGCCATGCTGGAGCTCGGGGTGATGGGGTAGATGGCGATGACTTCGCTGGTGCGGTAGGCCACTGAGGCGACCGCGTTATTACCGTCTGTGGTGATCATGAATTGCCCACTTGCTATGCCAGTGTATAAGGCCGGCTGCGAGCAACCGGCCATGGATAGGTCACTCACATAGTAAGAGGGGGAAGGATCTGCATCAAACGGGATAAATAATCACCTGAGACCACTTTATTTACTCATTTATTATCAATGGGTTGGTGGTGATGGCCCATAGTTGTGCCGGTGGATTTCACACCCTGAAAAAGGTGTGGATATAGAGGTTCTGGTAGCCGTTTATGTCCGATCTACGCCTGGTTTGGCTGCGGGAACACACAAATACGCAGGCTAGCGCAACCCGTGGCCCACCGCATCGACCTGGCCACAGGAGATATAAGCCCTGCTGCGGGCGCCTATGTGTGGCGACAAACTATGCCGATTTTTCCTGCTGGCGCTCGGTCTGGGCATCCAGCTCCTTGCCGAGGAAGTAGTTCAGGAAGGTGCGGATCACCGCGATGATGGCGAGCTGGATCAGCTCCTCCTTGCTCGGCGATACCGTGGTCGCCAGGATATCGGCGGCGAGCTGAAACTCCAGCGCCAGGATGAGCCAGCTGCCGAAACAGAGCCGGATGCGGGGGAAGCCGGGGGCGTGATCCCGCACCCGCGCCGCCAGCCAGAGCGTCTTGCCAAGGCCAATTACCACGCAGGCGATGGAGATGAGCTCCAGCAGCAACTGGAACAGCTCGACCCCGTGCATCATGGCTTCTCGCAAACTGGTTATCTCAAGCACCTTGAACTCCTTATCGATTCAAAGGAGACACTATTAGCACAACCGCCGGGCAAGGCCAACTCAGAGGCGGCGCAGCCAGGCCGCCACCTGGTTTATGCTCTGGCGCGCCGCCGGGCTGATACCAGCGAGCTGGAAGAAGCCGTGGATGACGCCTAGCTGACGCTGGCAGCTTGCCTCGACCCCGGCCGCGAGCAGGGCGCGATAGAGGGCCTCCCCCTCATCGCGCAGGGGATCGTATTCGGCGGTGAGGATATGGGTGGGGGGCAGATCTGCAAGATCTGGATGATGAAGCGGGCTGGCCTCGGGGTGATCGATGGGCAGGGCGCCCAGATAGGCGTGATAGCCGCTCAGCAACATGTCGGCGGTGATGAGGTAATCCTCGCCATAGGTGCGATAGCTGTCGCTCGCACCGCCTGCGTCCAGCATGGGGTAGAGGAGGCACAGCGCCGCAGGCTGGGGCGCCTGCATGGCCTTGAGACGCAGCGCCGTGACCAGGGCCAGATGGCCGCCTGCGCTGTCACCGGCCAGCATCAGGCGCCCGCTGTGCCCACCCCACTCGGCGAGACGATCCATGATGGACAGGGTCGCCGCCATGGCGTCGTCGTGGGCGGCCGGGTAGACATGCTCGGGGGCGAGGCGGGTGTGCACCGCAAACACCAGGGCATTGGCGCGGTTGCACAGCATGCGCAGCTGACGATCGTGGGTCTCGAACTCCCCGCTTATGAAGCAGCCGCCGTGGAAGTAGATGAGGGCAGGGTGGGAGGGTGCCGCCTGGGCTGGACGATAGAGGCGCACGGCATAGTGGGGTTCGTGCCACTCCTCTATGGCCCCAACCTGCTCCCGCTCGCCACCGAGGGAAGCCGAGGCGAGATAGCCTTCGCGTCTGGCTTGCCAGCTCAGTTCACTGGCCTTGGGGCGGCCGGCGGCGATAAAGCCGTCGACTATCTCGGCGATGGCGGGTTCGAGAGCGGTTTGCATGGGACACTCCATAATAACTGTATATAAATACAGTCATTATGCGCCTCTGGCCGCCCATGGCAAGAGACCCGCCGTGAGGGAGCTCACGAATTCGCGGTTAGATCAGCTTGAATTCAATCACATAGAGCGGCGGCAGCTCGGGATAGATGTCCCGGATCACCTGTTTGAGCTCGGCGAGTGTCATGTTCTCCTGGCGGGCGTGCTCGTCGCTGAGCGCATCGAACGCCACTGGCGTCACCGTCAGCACCTCGATGGCGCCGAAGGGCTGGTGCTCGGGGTTGGTGAACAGGGAGAGGCGCTGGCCCGGTTGCCAGTGGGCCTCGCTCTCGTCGCGGATGGTGATGGTCTTGCGACCCGCCTGGATGTCATCCACGAAGCGGCTGAAGAAGGTGAACTCGGGGTAGGGATGGGCGGACATGTTGGCTCCTGAAAAGGGTTAATGGGGATCAGAGACTGAGGTAGGTGCGCAGCTTGGCGAGATCGGCGATGACGGGGCCATCAATGCCCTCACCGACGATACCCTGCTCGATCAGCTCCTTGAGGGCGCGGCGATAGACCCGTTCCGTGGTGCCAAAACGCGCCGCCTCGTGGGCCCGCTTGCGCGACCCCAGCATGGGGGTGCGCTGGCGCTCGCGCCACAGCTCATAGGCGATGTTGTAGGCGATGGGGTGCAGCAGGCGGCTGGTGGTGATGTCCAGGGTATCGAGATAGTCGCAGGCCAGGGCCGCGGCGAAGAAGAGCACCAGTTCGGGCTCGGCCAGCAGGCGTTGGGCCAGCTTGTGGGCACAGATGACGCTGGCATCGAGCTCGGTCTCGGCCACCACGTTCCACTGCACGGGGGCCGCGCCAAAGAACTCCATCTCGCCGAAGATCTGGTGGTGGCACTCAATCTCCCCGAGCTGGAACAGGCGCCCGGAATGGACGGCGCTGTTGAGGGAGACCCGGCCCCGCTTCACCAGATAGAGGTGCTCGCACTGCTCTCCCTGGCGCATGATGGATTCCCCTGGCAGATAACGGCGCAGGTGCAGGCGGCACGCCTCAAGGGCACTGGCGAAGCGGGGCTCGAGTGCCTGGAGTTCGGCTTGGAAACGGCCTAGGGGATAGGGTTGTTGCTGCATGGGCATCTGCAAGAGGCGGTGAAGGCACAGAGGCTAGCAAGAGCCAAGGCCGGATGCCAGTGCGCGTACCCCCGAATGTGACCCTTGCATAGGACAAGACGCCTCGGCCGGGGCTTCCCCGCCAAGGCGGGTCTTATCGGGTCAGGGCATGGAGCGCGGCGGCGATGGCCAGTCGCTCGCCCGCCATCATGGCGGCTTCGCTCTTGGCATAATCGCTCACCCCCTGCTGCACATCCTGCTCGAACGCCACCACGTTGCAGAGCACGGCGGCGACCCGCACCTTGCGAAGGCGCCCGACCGTGAGCAGGGAGGCGGTCTCCATGTCCGCCCCGAGCACCCCGCGCTCATGCCAGTATCGGCACACCGCCTGCTCGTCGTCCCGATAGAAGCTGTCGTGGGAGCGCACCAGCCCATGCCAGTGGGGGTGACCGCTGGCGGCGATCCGCTCGAGCAAGCTCAGTTGCAGGCACAGATCGGCGCAGGCTGGGTACTCGGGGGGCAGATAGGCCAGTGAGCCCCCATCGTGGCGCACGGCCCCTTCCACCACGACAAGGTCTCCCAGCGCTATCTCATGCTGCAAGGCCCCCGCCGAGCCAACCCGCACCAGAGCCCGGGCGCCGGCCTGTACCAGCTCCTCCAGCGCTATGATGGCGGAGGCACCGCCGATGCCAGTGCTGCAGACGGTGACAGGCAGGCCCTGATAGAGGCCGTTGATTAGGCGAAACTCCCGGTTCTGGCCGAGTAATTCACTGCCCTCGAGCTGGCTGGCGATGCGATCGACTCTGGCCGGATCGCCGCACAGGATAACCCGCTCGGCTATCTGGTCCGGGCGACACTGCAGGTGGGGCAGCAGGCTCATGCGGCTGCATCCTGCGGGCGTTTGGCCGCCAGCATCCAGAGGCGGGTGCCGTTGGCGGCGATAAACAGCAGGATCAGGTACTCAAGGGACATGGCATAGACCCCCTGGGCGGCATAGACGCCGATGCTGATGAGGTTGATGACCACCCAGAGGATCCAGTTCTCCACGTATTTGCGGGTCATCAGGATCTGGGCCACCACGGAGAGCACCGTCATGCAGGCATCCCAGAACGGGAAGGCGTCGGGGGAGGGCTCAGGGATGGCGAGATTGGCGCCAAACAGATTGAGCAGGGCGACCGAGGTGCGCGCCAGGGTGGCGAAGACCGGGTCTATGTAGCGGGTCAGCAGGGCGATGGCGACGATGCTCACCAGGGCCGTCAGCAGCAGCTTGGGTCGGCTCAGCCAGCGGATCTGCAATGTCTCCCCTTGCTCGTTGGCGGGACGGGTCCAGGCGTACCAGCCGTAGAGGTTGGCGCAGAAGAAGAACAGCTGCAGCATCAGCAGGCCGTAGAGCTGGATCTGGAAGAAGATGATGGCAAACAGGCTGACGTTGATCAGGCCAAACAGGTAGTTGATGGTCTTTTCCTGGCTGGCGCACCAGATGCAGGCCAGCCCGAACAGGGTGCCGACGGCTTCAATCCAGGACATGGCGTAACCACCGCCGAGCGGTATGGTCACCAGGGTGTGATGGATGCTGAACCACTCGAATATGCTCATTGTCATTTCCTTTGAACGCAGACAGGGGAGATGGCCCCATTTTATGGGCCAAATCAGGGGCGGTGCAGGACTTTTGTCCGCCCGGGGGCGGTCGGCATCAAATAATGGCGAGAAACGGGCCAGCCAACCGCTATTTTTAGCGGCTCCATGGGGGCCCGGATATGCGATGATGGAGCCCATCTTTATTGATATGTAACAAGTTAGGGTGGGAGCGGCTGTGGTCTGATGAGGCGCAGCGTCTCTCGCAAGGGAGAAACGAACATAAGGAGCGAGTGTGAATTCCGAGTTGATCTGGGTCCTCTGCATGCTGGTGGGCGCCATCTATCTGTTTATTACCAACAAGGTGCGCATGGACGTGGTGGCCTTGGGGATTGTCATCCTGTTCGTGCTGAGCGGCACCCTGACCCTGCCGGAGGCGCTGGCGGGGTTCAGCGATCCCAACGTCATCCTGATCGCCGCCCTGTTCGTGGTAGGGGAGGGGCTGGTGCGCACCGGCATCGCCTACCAGGTGGGGGATGCCCTGGTGAAGGTGGCGGGCAGCAGCGAGACCCGCTTGCTGGTGCTGCTGATGGTGGCGGTGGCGACCCTGGGGGCCGTGATGAGCAGCACAGGGGTGGTGGCCATCTTCATCCCCGTGGTGCTGAGCGTGGCGAACCGGATGGGGATCCCGGCCGGGCGGCTGATGATGCCGCTCGGCTTTGCCGGCCTCATCAGCGGCATGATGACGCTGGTGGCGACGCCCCCCAACATGGTGGTCAACAGTGAGCTGATGCGCCACGGCATCCAGGGCTTCGGCTTCTTCGGCTTCACCCCCATGGGCGTGCTGATCCTGGGGCTGGGGGTGCTCTACATGCTGCTGATGCGCAACCATCTGGTGCGCGAAGGGGAAGAGGGCAAGGGCAAGCAGGCGGGGCGCAGCACCATGCGCGATCTCATCCGCGATTACCGCTTGGCTGGCCGTGCCCGCCGATTGGCGATCCGCCCGGACTCCCCGCTGATTGGCCAGACCCTGGACGAGTTGCAGCTGCGCGCCCGCTACGGCGCCAACGTCATCGGGCTGGAGCGCTGGCGCAAGTTTCGGCGGGTGATGGTGACCGTTTCCGGCGTCACCGAGTTTCAGGCCAAAGACGTGCTGCTCATCGACATGTCCGATCCCGAGGTGGACATTCGCGAGTTCTGCAGCGAGGCGCGGCTCGAGCCCATGATCTTGCGGGGGGAATATTTCTCCGATCAGGCGCGGGAGGTGGGCATGGCCGAGGTCGCCCTGATCCCCGAGTCCCGCCTGCTCGGCAAGAGCATCCGCGAGGTGGCGTTTCGAACCCACTATGGCCTGAGCGTGGTGGGCATTCGCCGGGGCGGCGAGGCGCTCACCGGCAAGCTGGTGGACGAGCCACTGCAGATGGGGGACAGCCTGCTGGTGGTGGGTAACTGGAGTCTTATTCGCCAGTTACAGGTAAAAATACGGGACTTCCTACTGCTTGGCCTGCCTGCTGAAGTGGATGAGATGGCGCCAGCCCGCAGTCAGGCCATCCATGCCCTGATCTGCCTCGGAGTCATGATTGCCCTGATGGTGACGGATCCCGTGCCCAACGTGATTGCGGCGCTGATTGCCTGTCTGCTGATGGGCAAGTTTCGCTGCATCGACATGGAGAGCGCCTACAAGTCCATCCACTGGCCGACCCTGCTGTTGATCGTCGGCATGTTGCCCTTCGCCCTGGCGCTGCAGAAGACTGGCGGGGTGGATCTTATCGTCGGCGGTCTTATCAGCGCCGTGGGGGACATGGGGCCTCGCGTGATGCTGGCCAGCCTGTTCGTGCTGTGCGCGGCCATCGGGCTCTTTATCTCCAACACGGCGACGGCTGTGCTGATGGCGCCCATAGCGCTCGGCACGGCCCAGCAGATGGGGGTTTCCCCCTATCCCTTTGCCATGACCATCGCCATCGCGGCCTCGGCGGCCTTTATGACGCCGGTCTCGTCACCGGTCAACACGCTGGTGCTGGGGCCTGGCAACTACAAGTTCGTGGATTTCATCCGCATCGGGGTGCCCTTCACCCTGCTGGTGATGGTGGTGAGCGTCATCGCCATCCCCTGGTTCTTCCCGTTCTGACAAGCGAATACGACACAGGCGGCCTGCGGGCCGCTTTTTTATTGCCCTATGGGGTGTTGCCGGGATGGGTACTCAGTCGGTTCATCGCCGAGGGGCAACAGAATAGGATGAGTAGAGAGAAAGAGGGGGGAACTGCTGAAAAACGGATACAAAAAAACCAGCCTGAGCTGGTCTGTTTGGTACTGCTGTTAATGGTGCGGAAGGAGAGACTCGAACTCTCACGCCTAAGCGCCAGAACCTAAATCTGGTGCGTCTACCAATTTCGCCACTTCCGCAATATTAATGGTGGCTATGACGGGATTCGAACCTGTGACCCCCGCATTATGAGTGCGATGCTCTAACCAACTGAGCTACATAGCCGTTGTTATCAACCACCTAGGTGGGAGAGAACAGAAAAATGGCTGGGGTACTAGGATTCGAACCTAGGGATGGCGAGATCAAAACCCGCTGCCTTACCGCTTGGCGATACCCCAACAGCGCTCTTCAACCGTCACTAAGGACAGACAAAGAACTTTTAAAAATGGCTGGGGTACTAGGATTCGAACCTAGGGATGGCGAGATCAAAACCCGCTGCCTTACCGCTTGGCGATACCCCAACTGAACTAATTTATGGTGGCTATGACGGGATTCGAACCTGTGACCCTCGCA
>NZ_PGCP01000052.1 GCF_002812985.1 Aeromonas lusitana | reverse complement strand
ATGAGTCTGTTTATCAATACCAACACTTCATCACTGAACGCCCAGCGTAACTTGATGAACACCACCAAGTCGTTGGATACCTCGTACACCCGCCTTGCATCTGGCTTGCGCATCAACAGCGCCAAGGACGATGCGGCAGGTCTGCAGATCTCCAACCGTCTGACTTCTCAGGTCAACGGTCTGGACCAGGGTAACCGCAACGCCAACGATGGCATCTCTCTGGCGCAGACTGCCGAAGGGGCCATGGACGAAGTGACCGGCATGCTGCAACGCATGCGCACCCTGGCGCAGCAATCCGCCAACGGCTCCAACTCCGCCAAGGATCGTGAGGCCCTGCAGAAGGAAGTGGATCAGCTGGGGTCCGAGATCAACCGTATCTCTACCGATACTACCTTCGCCGGCACCAAGCTGCTGGATGGCAGTTATTCGGGCTCTTTCCAGGTTGGGGCTGATGCCAACCAGACTATCGGTTTTAGTCTGAATCAATCGGCCGGTTTCAGTATCTCCGGGATTGCTGCAGCTGCTGCCACCTCAATCACAACTGCCACCGGTGCCACCATGCTGGTATCTGCCATCTTCGTGGGTGGTAGTGCTGGTGGTATCAGTATAAGCAGTCAGAGTAACGCCCAAAACGTACTGGCCGCAGTGGACTCTATGCTGGGTGTGGTGGATGGCAAGCGTGCCGAACTGGGTGCGGTGCAGAACCGTCTGGACTCGACCATTCGCAACCAGGCGAATATCTCTGAAAACGTCAGTGCCGCGCGCTCCCGCATCCGTGATGCGGACTTTGCGACCGAGACTGCCAACATGACCAAGCAGAATATTCTGCAGCAGGCGGCTTCCAGCATCCTGGCCCAAGCCAACCAGCGTCCGCAATCAGCCTTGTCACTGCTGGGTTAAGCAAAAAGAAAAGGGCGGTTGTTCAGGCCGCCCTGGTCAGAAAGATGGAACAACGGGGTGTTCGGATTTACGCCTTGTTCTATCGAAAGAGATATTCTCTTGTTTTGATTCCGGCCTCAAGGGATTGGCAGACCGTTCACTCTGCCACCCTTGGGACTGTTCTCCTGAGCATAAGCACTTCTTTGGCCGACATAGTCGGCTTTTTTATGGACGCCATATTAGTGGCTCCCCATTCTACAAGCATGATTTATACCACTTTCTATTGGCTATAAAGGGTCATGGCTTGGCCGTCTTTCCGTATTCACACGACCCTTTTGTGGTTAAAGGGAGGCGGGGAGTTGCCTCCTTGCTGATGAGAGCGGCAATAAATTTCCTAAAGCTTCTGTTGGAGCTGCCGTTACAGGATATGAAGCAAATTGAGGGGTG
>NZ_PGCP01000051.1 GCF_002812985.1 Aeromonas lusitana | reverse complement strand
CAACGCCAACGACGGTATCTCTCTGGCACAAACTGCCGAAGGGGCCATGGATGAAGTGACCGGTATGCTGCAGCGCATGCGTACTTTGGCTCAGCAATCTGCCAACGGCTCCAACTCCGCCAAGGATCGGGAAGCCCTGCAAAAAGAAGTGGATCAGCTGGGCGCCGAGATCAACCGTATCTCCACCGCGACCACCTTTGCGGGCACCAAGCTGCTGGATGGCTCTTTTAGTGGCACCTTCCAGGTCGGTGCGGATGCCAACCAAACCATCGGCTTCAGCCTGTCCCAGGCCGATGGCTTCAGCATCTCCGGGATCGCGGCAGCGGCAGCAACTACGATTGCGACTACGGCGGCAGCCGTTGGTATCTCCACCGTCTTCACGGGCGGTAGTGCCGGTGGTATCAGCATCAGTAGCCAGAGCAATGCCCAGAACGTACTGGCGGCAGTTGACTCTATGCTGACAGTGGTAGATGGCAAACGCGCTGAATTGGGTGCAGTGCAAAACCGGTTGGATTCCACCATTCGCAACCAGTCCAATATCTCCGAAAACGTCTCGGCTGCGCGTTCCCGTATTCGTGATGCAGATTTCGCGACCGAAACGGCCAACATGACCAAACAGAATATCCTGCAACAGGCTGCGTCCAGCATCCTGGCCCAGGCCAACCAGCGTCCGCAGTCAGCACTCTCTTTGCTGCAGAACTAATCGGGAATTCAAGAAAAAGAAAAGGGCGGTTGTTCAGGCCGCCCTGGTAAGAAGATGGAACAATGGGGTGTTCGGATTTACGCCTTGTCCTATCGAAAGAGATGTTCTCTTATTGGTATACCCCTCGAGTGTTGCGCAGATCGTTCACTCTGTCACCCTCGAGGTTGTTCTCCTGAGCGTAAGCTCTTCTTTGGCCGACATTGTCGGCCTTTTTTATGGGCGTCGAAAAATCGGCACCCAACAAAACTAAGCATGAACTGTGCCAGTTACGAGTCTATGTGATGTTTATTCAGGCTCTTTTATTCGAGATAAGTGAGATAGGGCACGGTATTTCCTGATGAACCTGCGGCAACTTTTGTGTTGATGAGCTCGGTAATAAATTCTTTAAAGCTTCTGGTGGGGCTGCCGTTACAGAGTATGAAGCAAATTGAGGGG
>NZ_PGCP01000050.1 GCF_002812985.1 Aeromonas lusitana | reverse complement strand
GCAGGGCCATGATGCGTACCGAGTCGAGGCCGTAGTCGATGAGGTTCTCGTCCGCGTCGAACTCCGCTTCATCTTCGTCGATGTGGCTCAGCAGCCGGGCCTTGAGCCCCTCATACGTCAACAAGGGGTTCTGCCCTTCTGCTTGCGCCGCCTTGGCGGCCGGTGCCTTGGCCGCCGGTATGGCCAGCACCTCTTCGCAGGGGATCACCTTGCCGCAGCGGGTCGCCACATAGTCCAGCGCCATCTGGTGATCGGCGAGGGAAAAGTCCGCTACCCCGTCCGCCAGGAAGAAGGGCTGGATGTCACGCATGAAGGCGTCGCAGGCGGTCATCATACAGCCGATGTGGCCATAGATGCCGCCGATGAGCAGCTGATCCCGTCCTTGAGATTTGAGCATCTGTTCAAATTCGGAGCGCTGGAAGGCGCTGTAGCGCCACTTGACCAGCACCACATCGTCGCTCTCGGGACGCAGGGGGGCGACCACCTGTTGCAGCTCAGGGCTCTTGTTCAGACCCGGGCCCCACATGTCGTTGAGCAGGGCCCTGTCCTCGGGGGCCTGATCCTTGGGCTGAGCTGTGTAGTAGACCGGAATGCCGAGGGCCTTGCAGTGGCGGCGCACCGCCACCAGATGCTCTGTCAGGGTCTTGATCAGCGGGCTGTTCTCGCCATAAAAGGCGGTGAAATACTCCTGCATGTCGTGAATGAGCAGGGCGGCACGCTTGGGATCCAAATTCCAGCTGACCTTGTTGGCCTTCCATTGGCTGGGCATGGCGTAGTTGTTCAGGGTTGGGATAGCCATAACGTCATGATTCCTTTTAGTTTTAAACTGTTGTCACAGGCAGGCTGTCGCCTGCTATCGCTTGAGCGATACGGGCGCGCAGCCCCTGCTTGTCAATCTTGCCCACCGCCGTCATGGGCAGGGCATCGAGAATTTCGAAGCGATCCGGCAGCTTGAATTCCGCCACGCCGCGGGAGCGCAGGAACTTGCGCAGGGCCAGCGCCTTGAGGCCGGGTTCGGTCGCGACGATGAAGGCGCAGCTCTTCTCCCCCATGGTGCTGTCCGGCATGGAGACCAGGGCCGCATGGGTGATGGCCGGGTGGTGCAGCAGCTGGTTTTCCACCTCTTCCGCCGCTATCTTCTCGCCGCCTCGGTTGATCTGATCCTTCTGGCGCCCCACCACTGTCAGGTAGCCGTCGGCATCCTGGACCACCAGATCGCCCGAGCAGTAGAAGCCCTCGCTATCGAATACCCGGGCGTTGTGGGCCGGGCTCTGGTAGTAGCCACGGAAGGTATAGGGGCCACGGGTGTGCAGGGCACCGGGCTCGCCTCGGGGAACCGGGTTGCCCTCCTCGTCCAGCACGCGCACCTCGTCATCCGGGCTCATGGGATGGCCCTGGGTGTGGATGATCTTCTCGTCCGAATCATCCAGCCGGGTGTAGTTCACCAGACCTTCGGCCATGCCAAACACCTGCTGCAGGCGGCAGCCAAGCAGGGGCTCTATTTTCCTGGCCACCGCCTCTCCGAGCTTGGCACCGCCCACCTGCAGCAGCGAGAGGCTCGCGAGCTGAGCCCGCACGGACGGGTCGGCCTCGGCGGCCTGCAGCCAGAGGGAGACAGCCGGCGGCACCAGCGAGCAGAGGTTGACCTGGTGGCGCTCAATCAGCGGGAAACAGCTCATGGGGCCGGGATCCGGTGCCAGCACCACGGCGCCACCTGCGTCGAACACGCCCAGCGCCCCGGGGGAGCTTAAGGGGAAGTTGTGGGGCGCCGGCAGGGCGCACAGGTAACGGGTATGGGGACCGAGCTCGCAGATCTCGTTGCTTCTGCGCACGCTGTACAGGTAGTCATCGTGGGTGCGGGGAATGAGCTTGGGGGTGCCAGTGCTGCCGCCGGAGAGCTGGAAGAAGGCCACCTCATCCGCCGGGCTTGGGCCAAAGGCGGGAGATGTTGCGCCATCGACATCCAGCTCCCCCAGCCAATGGGCCAGACCCAGCTCACCCGCTTCTCCATCCAGCAACACCAGCTCGGCGCCTATCTCAACCAGCAGCTCGCTTTGGCGAGCCCCATCGGTGAAGAGCGGATGGGCGGTGGAGCCGATAAAGAGGCGGGGCTTGATCTGCTCGGCATAGGAGGAAAGCTCCAGCCGGTTGTGGCTAAACAGGGCATTGACCGGCGCTATGCCGACTTTGAGCAGGGCGAAGAACACCAGGTAGAACTCGGCTACGTTTGGCAACTGCACCAGGGCGGTATCGCCGACGCTGAAACCCTGGCGGGCGAGGCGCGCCGCCAGCCGGGTCGACGCCGCATCCAGCTCACGGTAGCTGAAGCTGCGCTCGCCGCAGATGACGGCCATGGCCTCGGGCGCCAGTTCGCACTGGCGGGTCAGCATGGCGGTCAGGGGCTCACCGCGCCAATACCCCTTGGCGCGGTAAGACTCTGCCAGCTCCTTGGGCCAGCGGGTGTAGGGCAGGAAGTGGTTGTGAGTCGTCATAGGGCCACCTCGGTGCCCAGGCCCAGGGCCTTGAGCATGGTGCCGAGCTTGGTGCCTGTCTCGGCCCACTCCATGGCGGGATCCGAGCCAGCAACTATGCCGGCGCCAGCAAACAGCTCGACGTGATGACCGTCCAGCACGCCGCAGCGGATCACCACGGCCCACTCCCCATTGCCCTGGCTGTCGCACCAGCCGACGATGCCGCTGAACAGGGCACGGCGGAACGGTTCCTGCTCGCGGATGAACTGGCGTGCCAGATCCGTGGGATAACCACACAGGGCCGGGGTGGGATGCAGCTGGCAGGCCAGCGACAGCACGGATGCTTGCTCCGCATGCAGCTGACCCGCTATGGGAGTGCCCAGATGCCAGAGGGTGTCCGTGCTCATCAGGGAGGGCTCGGCGGGGATCGCCAGCACCCGGCAATGGGGGGCCAGCACCCGGCGGATCTCGTCGATCACCAACTTGTGTTCATGCTGATCCTTGCGCGATGCCAGCAGCTCCCGTGCCACCGCCTTGTCCTGCTCCGGCTCGCTGCCGCGCTTGGCCGAGCCCGCAAGGGGATGGGTGAACACCTCCCCTGCACTCACCCGCAGCAGCAACTCCGGGCTGGCACCGAGCAGGCGGCCCTGCCCCAGTGGCAGGGAGAAGTGGAAGGCATTGGGATTCTGGGTCATCAGACGGGCCAGCACCTGTTCGGGCTCCGCCGGCTTGCTCAGTTGCAACGAGAGTTTGCGCGACAACACCACCTTGGAGAGCCGACCCTGTGCGAATGCATCGAGAGCCGAGCTCACCGAGGCCTTGAACTCGGCCGCCGCGGGTGTGCTCTGCACCGAGATGACCTGATTGGCCAGAGGAGGCGTCGCCTGTGGCGCGGTGCGCTCCCCTCGTTCATATCGGCCGGGGATATAGAGACAGGAGGCTTCGGCAGGGTCAAAGGCGAAGGCGCCGACGAGCAGGGGATTGGCCTGGCCTGCGGCCTCTGCCGCCGCCAACGCCTGGACTATCTGCCGCTCGAGCAGGGACCATTCACAGGCTGGGGTGCTGATAGGCTGGCCCAGGTCATAGGCGCGAATGCAGCCCTGACTCGAGGTAAACAAGAAATCGGGCGGGGATCCGGCCTCGGCAGGCGCGCCACTTTCCATCACTAGAGTATTCACGCTACACCCTCAAACATGAGTCAAAATGATAATCGTTATCAATTGCTTTTGAGCGGCGGTAAAATACGCGTGTCGAAAGAGCCCGGTCAAGGGGATTTTTTGCCGAGAAAACTAGACTCTATCTGTGGGTATTGAAGGGATGAGGCCAGCACTGGCCTGCGAGGACCGGGGTCAGGTCGACAACGGGAATGCTCTCGAATTGCTATCCCCATATGGGGGATGCGACAAAAACCGGATCCGCACGCCCAGGCTGGCGGCCAACCCGCTTTGCCCCTAAGATGGCGCCATCAACCGTTGCCACCCGTCACGATGGAACTATCCCATGTTAAAGCACCTGCTGTTGCTCCCCTTCGCCCTGCTGCTGGCAGCCTGCTCCTCCCTCACTCAGTACAGCGTCAGCGAGGGCGAGATAAACCAGTACCTCAAAGACAAGGTTGCGTTCCAGAAGGAACTCGGCATCCCGGGGATCATGTCGAGCAAGATCCGGCTCGACGATCTGCAGAGCCGGATCGGTCGCAGCCGCGCCGATCGGGTTGAACTGGATGCCGCCGGCGACTTGCAGGTGGCGAGCCCCCTTGGTAGCCAACAGATGAGGATCCGCCTCTCCCTGAGTGCCCGTCCGGACTATGTGGCCGAGCAGGGCGCCATCTACCTGCGCGATCTTGAGCTCATCTCGGTCAAGACCGAACCGGCCGACGTGGGAGCGGCCCTCACCCCCTTGCTGCCGACCTTCAACCAGTCCCTCTCCCTGTTCCTCTCCCAGACGCCTGTCTACCGACTCGATACGAGTCGCCAGAACGAGGCCAGGATCAAGGATAAGGTCGAGGCCCTCAAGGTGGAGCCGGGACGCCTGGTGATCCCCTTCAAACTGATGTAATACTCATCGCCGCGCCTTCCCCCAAGACGCGGCTTTTTTCTTCTCAAGCCCCTCCCTTTGCCCCATAATGCACACCATTCTCATTTAGATTTTGAGAAGCGTCATAATAAAATCAAACATATGGGTGAAAAGGACATGAGAAAAACCGTACTGGTACAGGCGATCGCCTGCGCACTGCTCAGCAGCGCCGCGCACGCCGCCGTCAAGGTCGAGGACAAGACCTTCAACACCGCCGCCAGCATGCTGGCCTACACCGAATTCGAGCTCTCCGGCGAACCCCTGGCCGAGGCACTTGGCCTGGATCTGGACGTGCTAGATGCCAATCGCGCCGATGAACCGACTCCCTTCGACTTCGCCGCCGGCATCGAATCCTATGAATACTCTGAAGAGGCCATGTACGCCCTGAACTACCAGTCAGGCATGGGTCCTCATCTGGTGAACGGGCCCCAGAACCTGGCCCGTGGCGGCACCCTGGCAGACCTTGGCAAGCGCGTGCTGGCCATGGCCGAGGCAGTTGGTTTCCCGGCCGATGAAGTGCCCCAGGGCATGTATCCCCTCTCCCTGCCCTATGCCTCTGCCAATCCCGAATTCGCCCAGGCGGTGAACACCACCCCGGTCAACGGCGATCAGGTCACCATCAAGACCGCCAAGGGTGTCGAGAAGTCCGTCAAGACCCAGGTTCCCGCCTACTTCCGTGACTACGCCACCCTGCGCTGGAGCGGCAGCGACAACCTGCTGAACCCGGCCGCCGTGGGCGGTATCCTGCTCAAGGAAGTGATGTGGTCCCAGGACTTCCTCGGCGGCATGCACGTGGCCGAGAGCGATGAAGAGGTCGAAGCGGCCTCCTCCACCATGGATCAGGATGGCAAGCACAAGCTCGGCGTCTCCGCGGCCGATGGCTTCAACGGCATGATGCTGACCGAACAGTCCATCGACAAGCTGGCCATCCTGCAGGGTCAGCTCGGCTTCGATGGCAAGCAACTCGGCGCCAAGATAAGCCCGCAGTACGATCCCGCCAAGGGCGTGGTCTACTTCCCCCATCAGGTGAAAGTGACCGAAACCACCAAGAACGAGGTGGGTGCCATTGGCAAGCTGGACGTGGTGGATGGCTCAGCCCAACTGCGCGATGCCTGGATGCTGCTCTGGCCCCTGTCCGAGTTCTACGCCTTCAGCGATCAGCGCAGCGCCAACACCAACCAGAACCCGGCCTTCCACGCCGTGTTTGACGGCGCCCCCTTCGCCGCCGCACCGGCTGCCAACAAGGGCGGCGATGCCGCCAAGCTGGTGGCAGGGGAAGATGCCTTCTCCCTGGCGCTGAATCTCTCCGGCATGGTGTTCAAGAACCTCAATGCCCTGCACTTCGAGCCTAAGGCCGGCACCCTGGTGGACAGCTGGCAGGCGGGTAAGCAAGGCAAGCACGTCACTACCTTCGACGCCGCTTACAGCCTGGTCGCCCTGCAGATCTTCCAGCGCGCCCAGGATGCGCTGCCGGTCGGCTACGCCGCCGGTGACAACGGTGAGCTGAACCTCAAGACAGCTCAAGGCCAGCAGGCGCTGGTGCTGGTGCGCCAGCAGGCTGACTTCCTGCTCGCCCAGCTCAAGGGCAAGAATGGTCTGCTGCACGACGGCCTGACCCTGGGTGGCAAGCCGGATGCGGGTCAGTCCATCGAGACCCAGTTCGCCGCCATCCGTGGCCTGACCGCCGCCTTCCTGGCCACCTCGGACGCCAAGTACCGCACTGCCGCGCGCGAGCTGTTCATCGCCACCGACAAAGCCTTCTTCAACCCCAAGGCCGGTACCTGGCTCGCAGGCAAGCAGGGTGAATACACCCCCTGGACCCAGGCCGCCATCTCAGGCGCTCTGCGCTCAGCCATGCTGAACCTGCGCAACGAAGGCGCCGAGAAGGCACCCGAGCTGGAGCTGGCTCAGCTGACCCAGCGCTACGTGAGCTGGTTCCGTGGCACCGTCAACGGCGGCATGCAGATGGCCGAGTGGATCGGCGACTCCGGTGAGAACGTCATCGAAGGCGCCGGTCATGACACCGACGAGGACGGCGTGCCGCAAGTCACCGCCGCAGGTGGCAAGCACGGTACCGCCATGGTGATGGCCGGCAAGGCCGTCGTCAGCGAGAAATAAATCCGCGAACGGGTCATTCTATGACCCACGAAAAAGGGAGCCCTCGCGGCTCCCTTTCTTTTTGACCTGTCAGGTCATCACTTCAGCTTGGCCAGCATCTCCTTGGTGACCAGCACTATGCCCTGCTCGGAGCGATAGAAGCGGCGGCTATCCTCGTCCGCGTTCTCCCCCACCACCAGGCCATCCGGCAGCTTGCACCCCTTGTCCACCACCACCCGGCGCAGGCGGCAACCGGCCCCGATCTCGACCCCTGGGAAGATGATCGCCTGATCCAGGGTGCAGAAGGAGTGCACCCGCACATGGGTGAACAGCACAGAGTTCAGCACGAAAGAGCCACTGACGATGGAGCCACCGGCAAACATGGAGTTGATGGTCATGCCGTGCTGGCCGTTTCTGTCCTGCACGAACTTGGCGGGTGGTGTCATGGTCTGGCTGGTCCAGATGGGCCAGTTCTCGTCGTAGATGTCGAGCTCGGGTACCACGGAGGCCAAGTCCATGTTCGCCTCCCAGAAGGAGTCCAGGGTCCCCACGTCGCGCCAGTAGGGTTTGACCCCCTCCTTGGCCCCCACGCAAGACATAGTGAAGGGGTGGGCAAAGGCCTTGCCCTCCCCGACAATGCGCGGGATCACGTCCATGCCGAAGTCGTGCTTGGACTCCTGGTTGTGAATGTCCTCCTCCAGCAGCTGATACAAATACTCAGCCTCGAAGATGTAGATCCCCATGGAGGCCAGGGAGACGTTCTCGTTGCCCGGCATGGCGGGCGGGTTGGCCGGTTTTTCCACGAAGGCGCGGATCTTGCGCTGCTCGTCTATGTCCATCACGCCGAAGGCCGAGGCCTCGCAGCGCGGCACCTCGATGCAGGCCACCGTCACCTTGGCGCCGAGGCGCACGTGATCGAGCAGCATGGCCGCATAGTCCATCTTGTAGATGTGATCCCCCGCCAGCACCACTATGTATTTCGGGCCGTAGTCGCGAATGATGTCGACATTCTGATAGATGGCATCGGCGGTGCCGCGATACCAGTGCACCTCGTCCACCCGTTGTTGGGCTGGGAGCAGGTCGATGAACTCGTTCATCTGATAACGCAGGAAGGACCAGCCCGATTGCAGATGGCGCAGCAGGCTGTGGGACTTGTATTGGGTCACGACACCGACCCGGCGAATACCCGAGTTGATGCAGTTGGAGAGCACGAAATCGATGATGCGGAATTTGCCACCGAAATGCACCGCCGGCTTGGCGCGGTTGTCGGTCAGTTGCTTGAGGCGACTACCACGTCCCCCTGCGAGCACCAGGGCCATACTCTGATTCAATAGTTGCCGTGCTTTGGCTGTGTTTACGGGTTCTAGTTGCATAATTACCTCGGCCTGGTGGGTGCTGTTTTCATCTCATATTCGCCTTTTTTAGCCGTTATGAAAGTGTTTTCACTCACATTTAATCGCATTCCGTCGCCCCTTTTATGGTGTTGTGTGAGTACACAAGCGTTCTGCCGCGAGCTTGGTTAGAATTTACCCATCACAAACATCATCAAGGATGAGCCGATGTTGAAAACCTCAGGGGGGAACCTGCTGCTGGTGAGTGCCATGATCTGCATCCCGCTGCTTCTGCTGCAAGGGATCTGGCTCGCCCCGCCCGCCCCTCCCCACACCCTGTTGCTGGTCATGGCAACCACCATAGCCGGCTTCGGTCTGCTGTTTTACGTCGTTCGTCATTTGCGGGCGTCGGAGCAGCATCGACTGGAGCAGAGCTGGTTGCAGGCGCTGCAACTGCGAGACCCCACCAGGCTCGACAGCCCGCAAGCCCAGTTGGCGCTGCGTCAACTGCTTGCCTCCTTCACGGCCGCCGAGCAGGATGCACGCAGCCAGATCACAGAGCTGCACCATCAAGCTCACCTGGACGAGCTGACTCGCCTTCGCAATCGCCACTGTTTTCAACGGGACATGTCGGTGTTTTTGCAGCAAGAAGAGACCCACAGCGCCCTGCTGATCCTCATCCGGGCCACCAAGCTTGGCACCATCAACGAGCAACGCGGCGCCCTGTCCGGGGATGCCTATCTCAAGGCACTCACCGAGCTCATCACCCAGGCGGTCAGCCACGTGCCCAGCCACCAGGTCTACCGCATCTCTGGCGCCGACTTCGCCGTGCTGCTCCAACCCGCCGACGAGATCCAGCCCCACCTGCTGGGACAGGGGCTCAAGGTTGCCTTCGATCACTATCAACAGCAGCAGGGCTTGGCCGGTACCGCCTATGCGGGGCTGACGCCCTTTAGCAGCGGCCAGAAGATAGACGCCATCCTGGCCCGCGCCGATCTCGCCCTGGCCCGCGCCCAGACCGGCGTGGTGAACGGCTGGGCCATCCAGCAACATGACTCCTCACTGGATCTCCATGGCCAGCAGCACTGGAAGCGGGTGCTGGATGAGCTGCTGTCCCAGGAGCGTGTCAGCTTCTACTGTCAGCCCATCCAGACCCTGAACCCGGACATGGTGCCTTATCAGGAGATCTACGCCCGTTTCAACAGCAACGCGGGCACGGTGCTGCCCATGGATACCCTGTTCGCCATGGCCCACCGGCTGGACATGGTGATGAAACTGGAGCAGATGCTGATCCGCCACATCATGCGCCAGCACAAGGCCTTCGACAGCCACCACAGTCGCTGGGGGCTGCGTCTGTCCGGCAATCCGCTGCAAAACAGCACCTTCCTCATCTGGCTCGATCAACAGCTTGGCAAGGATCTCGACACCAGCGCCCAGCTGGTGTTCGAGCTGGAAGAAGAGCGGCTGGAGATGAACCTGAGCGGTGCCAAGCGCCTGTTCGAGCTGCTCAGGCGCCAGGGCAGTCGCTCCGCCATCTGCAACTTCGGCAAGGGCATCGACTCCTTCGCCCTCCTGCGCGAGCTCAGGCCCGACTACGTCAAGCTGGATCCGGCACTCATCACTACCCTGGAGCAGGACGAGGCCAACCAACAGTTCGTGCGGATGATAGTCGACGTGTCCCATCGCATGGGCTGTCTGGTGATCGCGGAAGGGGTGGAGGAGCTGGAGCAGAAGGAGTTGTTGCAGGGCATGTACGTGGACGGCCTGCAGGGCTATCTCATCGCCAGGCCTCAGGAGCTGAGGCCTGATCTCAAGCACAGGGGATTTACTGGGGGCGTTTCAACTTCAGCAGGGTCAATATGATGTCGTTGAGCTGGCGATAGCGTTCCAGCTCCTTCTGATCGTAGCGCGTCGCCAGCATAGTGGGATTGTGGCGATTCTTGAGATAACGGTTGATCTGCAACCGATTGAAACCGGCCACTTTGTAGACCTGCCCGAGCAGAGCATTGAGCTCTTCGTCATCCAGCCCGGCCTTGGCCAGATAGTCCTCCTGAACCGGGCTCTCCAGCTGGCAACTCTGCTTGTCGATGTGACCCGTTTCCTGCAGATAGGCGAGCCACTGCTCCACATAGAGCGGCTTGCAACCGGCCAGCAGGTTGAAAAAGCCGACGGCATCGCAGCGGCACTCGGTCAGCAACACCAGCGCCAGCTCATCGCTGTCACAACTGAAGGTAACGGGCCCGCTCTGGCTCCAGTCCAGCGCCTGCACCCGGATCTCGGCCCGCGCTCCCGCCTGTGTGGTCACGTTAAAGACAAACATGTCACCTCCCGCTCGGCAAAGGGTTGATGATGGCCCATCCCACCGGCTTCGCCAAGCCAAATCGCCTTTTCATGCCAGATTCTGGAGCTGGGCCATAAAAAAAAACCGACAGCCTCGCGGCCATCGGTTCTCCTTCAATCCCAGGGGACCCGCCAACGGGCCCTCAATGCAACACAGTTCAGGCGTCCAGCTCGACCAGTGCCTTGGCCAGCTCGATGGGTTCGAGCTCCTGGCCTTCCAGATCGGCGTTCCAGTTCGGGCCGACCAGCACGTCGTCATCGTCCAGATCGTTGATCCAGATGTCGAGGAACTCTTCTAGCTCGATCACTTCCGGCTCGTAGTCGGCCCACTCGTCCACGCAGTGCAGGCGGGCATCGCCCTCGGCGGACCAGAGCGGCATGACGTCGGCGTCTTCGAACTCGGCGGAGCGGCACACGACCCAGTCTTCACCGTAGCGCAGACCCCACACCTGACCGGACTCGCGGACTTCTTCGATAAACAGCTGGAAATTGGCATCAAGGTTGTCAGTTAGTTTGCTCATGGGGGTCTCTCTCTTGCAGACGGTGGCCACGCTGGCCAAGAATGGGGCTGATGGTGTCCCAAAAGCCCCCCAGACTCAAGTCAAATCCCCAAAAAGGCGGGGATAAGCCTCATCAGGTACGATATTGGGCGACCAGGGCCCCCAATTCGTCGCAAGAGTGGGCCAGCGTGCCCGCCGCCTGCTCTGTCAACTGGTTCTGGGCCAGGGCTTCCGTCGCCAGGGAAGTGATGGCCACCAGTCTCTGGTTGATCTCCTCCGCCGCCCGACTCTGCTCGGCGGCGGCGGTGGCAATCTGACTATTCATGGCAGTGATGGTGTGTACGGATCCATCGATGGCATTGATGGCGCCGTCCGCCTCACCGGCCTTGTCGGCGGTCGAGCGGGAGAGTTGCTGCAACTGAGTGATGCCGCTTGCGACCTTGCCCGCCCCCTCCTGCAGCCGTTGTATCATCTGCCGGATCTCGTCGGTGGAGCTGTGGGTGCGGGTGGCCAGGGTGCGCACCTCGTCCGCCACCACTGCAAAGCCACGGCCCTGCTCCCCCGCCCGCGCCGCCTCGATGGCTGCGTTCAAGGCCAGCAGATTGGTCTGCTCGGCCACGCCCCGGATCACATCCAGCACTGAGCCTATCTGCTGGGTTTCCTGCTCGAGCTGACTCACGGCCCGCACCGTCTGGGCCATCTCGTCCCCCAGCTGATCTATGGTGGCAATGGTCTGGGCCACCACCTCCCGGCCATGCTGGGCCAGATTGAGCGCCTCATCCGCGGCATCCGCCGCCTGGGCGGCGTGCTGACCTACCTCGCGACTGCTCACCGTCATCTGCTCCATGGCACTGGCGACGCGCAGGGTGTCCTGCTCCTGGCCGGTGACGATGGCGCCGGTGCGATCGACGATCTGCTCCAGCTGATGGGCCTGCTCCCGGTTCTGGGCGGCGATCTGCTGGCTGCGGCCCACCAGCTGCGCCATCTGGCTGGCAAACTGGTTGAAGTTGACCGACAGCTGGCTCAGCTCATCCCGACCCAACTCCGGCAGGCGGAACCTCAGATCCCCCTCTCCCCTGGCGATATTGCCAAGGGCCGACACGGATTGGGAGAGCGGCACCACTATGCTGCGTACGATGAGGCCGACCACCAGGAACAGCAGTATGGCCAGCACGGCGCCAATCCCGAGCAGGGTGAACAGCACCTCCCGGTACTGGGCCTCGACATCGTCCACATAGACGCCGGTGCCTATGATCCAGTCCCAGGGGGCGAAGCGCTTGACGTAGGAGATCTTGCGCACCGGCTCCTCCACCCCGGGTTTGGGCCAGTAGTAGGCAACCTCCCCCGCCCCTTGCGCCTTGGCAAGTTCAGCAAAAGCGACAAACAGCTTGAGCCCCTGCTTGTCCTCCACTCCGGAGAGATCCTGACCATCCAGCGCGGGCTTCATGGGGTGCATCACCATGGTGGGGTGGCTGTCATTGATCCAGAAATAGTCGTCCTGGCCATAGCGCAGCCCCTTGATCAGCGCCAGCGCCTGGGCCTTGGCATCGGCTTCGCCAAGCTCGCCCCGCTGCACCCGCGCCTCGAATTCGGCCACCAGACTGTAGGCGGTCTCGACCTGAGCCCGGGTCTGGCGGCTCTTCTCCGCCATCAGCCCCTGCTGGTAGATCTGCAGACAGGAAAACAGCAAGAGCCCGAGCAGGACCAGCACCATCAGGGTCACCAGCGACAGGCGCCGGCCGATACTCCATCGTCTCAACATAACCTCACTCCCTACTCAGCTACATGCTGTTAACAAGGTATGTCGCTCCGGCGCGGGCTGTCCACGACTGCGGTAAAGCCGCTGCCGAAAACATGATCCAGCCCGAAAATGCACGAAGGCGCCCATGGGCGCCTTCGTCTTTTAGTCTAAGAAATCCTGTGAGATCAACGCTCCCAGTACACCTCTTCCAGACTGTCTTCCTTCTCCGGCAGACCGCGAGAGAGGCGTGGGCTGCTCTGGGCCAGCACCTCGTAGCTCACCCGGTTGGCGTATTTACACACCTGGGCCAGGGAGGAGTAGGTCAGGAACTCGGACATGTGCTTGGCGGAGTTCGGCACATTCATGCGGTGATAGGCGTTGGCCACCATGTCGTGCAGCACCGCAGAGAGGGCACCATCCCCGGCGCCGTTGGTGTTCTTGATCTTCTCCGGGCCGCCCATATAGGGGGAGATGTGGGAGTAGATGCGCGCCGGCTTGCGGCACTTGGCACGGGTCATGGGACGGCTGAACTCAAACATGTTGAACTCGGGGATGACCCCGGGCAGCAGGGTATGAGTGGTCTCGCGCTTGTAGTCCTCTTCGGTGTAGCTCGCCATGTAGAGGCCGATGGGGCCGGCGGTACAGAGCACCATGTCGGCCCAGTCCAGGGCCTTGTCGGCGGCACCGAGGGGGTCTTTTATTCCGGTCAGGGCTTCCGCCTCGTCCTCGTTCATCGCAAGCACAGTCACGTTCTCGGCGATAAAATCGCGCCACCACTGGGGATTTTCATCGATGACGAAGCGGGTACCCAGGGTCAGCACCACGGGCACACCGGCCTCACGGGCATAACGCACGGCAGTCATGGCCGCGTCCTTCATGGGGGTGCCATCGGCGCCGCGCACCAGATAGGCGGTGATCACCAGGGCGGAAGCCTCCTTGATGATGGCCTCGGGGATGTGCGCCACATCCAGGTGATCCATCTTGCCGGCGTTGATGCCAAAGCTGCGCTCGCCCCCTTCGGTGATGAAGGTGAAACAGCGACCGACCGGGCCGTCTACCGGTTGCAGGTAGTCGAGGTTGACCCGTGAGGAGGTGTTGCACAGATAGCGGTAGGCGTAGCTGCCGATGCGGATGTCCTGGCTCATGACCCCGAGCAGGATGGAGTGGGAATCCGCCAGCACAGAGTAGTTGTGCATGGTGTTGCCTATGGTGCCGCCAGCAAACTCGCTCACCACCATGTTATTGTTCTTGAGCTCTTCGTAGACCCGCTCGGCCACATCGTCGGAGATAAGCATGGAGTGGCCCTTGCTCAAGCCGTACCGGTTCAGGAAGTCTTCATCCACGTGGGCTTCGATGTCCACCAGGGTCTGATCGATACCCACCACATAGGCCTTGCCCAGTTCGGTGAGCAGAGGATTTTGCGGGATCAGGGGATCACGCCTGTCGACCGGGAAGTAGTGTTTGGACTTGCGCTGACCGGGAAATTTCATGGCAATCTTCTGTGCTCTGGGGAAAAGAGGGGCGGGATTTTAACACAATCCGTCCCATCGAAAAGTCGCCCGTTTAAAATATGGGGTCAGTATAGACAAGGGCTGCAGAGGAAAACGTTTGATTGTGGCGACATAAAAAAACCACCTCGGGGTGGGGTGGTTTTTTACAAATCGGCGAGTCAATCATCCCCCGAACGACAGCCCCTGAACCAAGGCCAGTACAGAGAAGAGGCCGAGGGAGAGCCAGAAGAACAGGGTGCCAAACAGGCGCGGCTTGTTGGGCGCCTTGGGGATCTGGATGCCGATGGCGTGCAGGATGCGGCCCACCAGCAGCAAGATGCCACCCAGGTGCAGCCAGAGTGCGCCGACTCCGGCCAGCTCGCACAGAGCCATCAGCAGCAGGGTGAGCGGCACGTACTCGGCGAAGTTGGCGTGGGCGCGGATCGCGGAGCGCATCTCGGGCGCCTCCCCTTCCCCTATCATCACCTTGAACTGGGCCCGGCGCTTGACCACCCAGAAGGAGAGCAGCAGGAACAAGAGCCCCAACAGGCCGGCGTAAATCAGCGTGACATGCATCATCTAGACACTCCTTATCGTTGAACGTTAAAACCCGAGCATCCCTGCCGACCCGCGGCGGATGGCAGAGATCCTAGCCGGTTATCATGCCAATTCGCGGCAGATAAGCGACACCATCATGCGGATATGGGCCTGATCGCTGTTGAGGGCGGGGATGTAATGGAACTGCTCTCCCCCCGCCTCGGTGAAGAGGTGGCGGTTCTCTACCTGGATCTCCTCCAGGGTCTCGAGGCAGTCGGCGGAAAACGCCGGGCAGATCACATCGAGGCGCTTGACCCCCTTGTTGGCCAGTTCAGTGATGGTGGCGTCGGTGTAGGGCTTGAGCCACTCCTGCTTGCCGAAGCGGGACTGGAAGCTGGCGCTCCACTGCTCGGGGGCAAGGCCCAGGGCCTCGGCCAGCAGGCTCGCGGTGCGGCGGCACTGGTGACCATAGGGGTCACCCTCGTCTTCGCTGCGCTGGGGAATGCCGTGGAAGGACATCAGCAGATGCTCTCCCTGCCCCTGTTGCTCCCACTGGCGACGCACGCTCATGGCGAGCGCCTGTATGTATTCGGGGTGATTGTGATAATCACGGATGAGGCGCATCACCGGCAGGTGGCGCTCGCTCTTCATCACCCGCGCCCAACCGTCAAACACGGCGGCCGTGGTGCTGGCGGCATATTGGGGATAGAGCGGCAACAAGATGACCCGGTTGACCCCTTGCGCCTTGAGGGCCTGCCAGCCATCACTCAGAGACGGGCTGCCATAGGTCATGGCGAGCACCACGGGCACATCGACCCCTTCGCGTTTGAGCTCCTGCTCCAGCGCCGCGCGCTGACGCTGGCTGATGGCCATCAGAGGCGACCCCTCTTCGGTCCAGATCTGCTGGTATAGCTTGGCGACCCTGGGGGCCCGAAACGGCAAGATGGCAAGATTGAGCAGGGGGGACCACAACAGACGCGGTATTTCAACCACCCGTTGGTCCTGCAGGAACTGGCTGAGGAAGGCCTTGACGGCGGAGGTGGTCGGCGCCGCTGGCGTCCCCAGATTGACGAGCAAGATCCCGGTTTTTGTGGTCACGTTAGCTTCCTGTCGTGCTGTTTTTGTCGTTCTTGTTGTAATGCAAGAAAGGGCCCTGGATGGACCCTTATCTCAATCTCATTTTTTATCGAAGGCGAATTAGCCCAGGATGGCGGCCAATTGCTTGCTGACCAGATCCACCGGCTGGGTGCCGTCGATCTTGACGTAACGGGTGTTGCCCGCTTCCGCTTCTTTACCGTAGAAACCGATCAGCGGCGCAGTCTGCTGATGGTACACATCCAGACGCTTGCGCACTGTGGTCTCTTCGTCGTCGGCACGGATCACCAGATCCTCGCCGGTCACGTCATCCTTGCCTTCTACCTTCGGCGGGTTGAACACCACGTGGTAGGTACGGCCGGAGCCGGAGTGAACACGGCGGCCGCTCATGCGCTTGACGATCTCTTCGTCCGGCACGTCGAATTCCAGCACGAAGTCCACCACCACACCGGCATCTTTCATGGCTTGCGCCTGGGGGATGGTGCGCGGGAAGCCGTCCAGCAGGAAGCCGTTGGCGCAATCCGCTTGCGCGATACGTTCTTTGACCAGGCCGATGATGATGTCGTCAGAGACGAGCTGACCTGCGTCCATCACGGCCTTGGCCTTGAGGCCCAGCTCGGTGCCCGCCTTGATCGCCGCACGCAGCATGTCGCCGGTGGAGATCTGCGGAATACCGTGTTTTTCCATGATGAACTGAGCCTGAGTGCCTTTACCTGCACCCGGTGCTCCCAACAGAACAATGCGCATACACGCTCCTAATTGATTGGTTATTCAATTCTTGAGAAGGCAAAAAACTACACGGTTTCGCCCATTTTCACAAGCTTGCCCCGTGTAAGTGGCCACATTATCACCATGTGTTTGCCCGGGCACTACGACGAAAGGCGCAGGAGCCCAACACAAAAAATGATTGAAAATGCAGCAATCTTGTGGTCGGGCCAGTATCGCCGCGAGCTGGCATCTGGCCATAAAAAAGGCCCACTATATCAGTGGGCCACAAACGTCACGCCTGGAGTAACAGACGGTTGATACGGGCGACGAAGCTCGCCGGATCATTGAGGCCACCCTGTTCGGCCAACTGGGCCTGTTCGTGCAACAGGTTGACCCACTCGCCAAACAGGCTGTCGTCTTCGATGGTGTCGAGTTTCTTCACCAGCGCGTGCTCAGGGTTGAGCTCCAGGATGTACTTCTGCTCCGGTACCGGCTGGCCGGCGGCGCGCATCAGCTTGATCATCTGGGTACTCATGCCGTGATCGTCGGTGACGATGCAAGACGGTGAGTCGGTCAGACGGTGGGTGACGCGCACCTCTTTGATGGTGTCTCCCAGGCTCTGCTTGACCCGCTCAACCAGACCGGCGTTGGCCTTCTCGGCCTCTTCTTGCGCCTGCTTGGCCGCTTCATCTTCCAGCTCGCCCAAGTCCAGCTCGCCACGGGTGACGGAGACCAGCTGCTTGCCATCGAACTCGGTCAGGTGGCTCATCAGCCACTCGTCGACGCGCTCCCACATCAGCAGCACTTCGACGCCCTTCTTGCGGAAGATCTCGAGGTGCGGGCTGTTCTTGGCGGCGGCGAAGCTGTCGGCGGTGATGTAGTAAATCTTCTGCTGACCTTCCTTCATGCGGCCAACATACTCTTCCAGGGAGACGGTCTGGGCTTCCCCCTCGCCGGCGGTACTGGCAAAGCGCAAGAGCTTGGCGATCTCTTCGCGGTTCGCGTAATCCTCGGCCGGACCTTCTTTCAAGACGTTACCGAACTCGCTCCAGAACTTGGCGTACTTCTCGCCATCGTCCTTGGCCAGTTTGTTGAGCATGGTCAGCACGCGCTTGGAGCAGGCCTTGCGCAAGGAAGCGGTGACCTTGTTGTCCTGCAAAATTTCACGGCTGACGTTCAGCGGCAGATCGTTGGAGTCCAGCACCCCTTTCACAAACCGGAGATACGTCGGCATAAACTGCTCGGCGTCATCCATGATGAAGACGCGCTGCACGTAGAGCTTGAGACCGTGCTTCTGATCGCGGTTATAGAGATCGAACGGCGCGCGAGCCGGGATGTAGAGCAGGCTGGTGTACTCCTGCGCCCCTTCCACCCGGTTGTGACCCCACAAAAGCGGATCTTCGAAGTCGTGGGCGACGTGCTTGTAGAACTCCTGATACTCCTCGTCCTTGATGTCCTTCGGATTACGGGTCCAGAGCGCGGTGGCGCGGTTGACCTGCTCCCACTCGCCTGGGGTCCCGACTATGGTCTCACCGTCCTCTTCCCGATCCGGGGTGCCCTCTTTGTACATCTCGACCGGCACAGAGATGTGATCAGAATACTTGGCCACCACGGCGCGCAGGCGCCAGTCGTCCAGGAACTCTTCTTCCTCGGCACGCAGGTGCAAGATGACGTCGGTACCGCGACCCTCTTTGGTCACGTCCGCCACGGTGAAGGAGCCTTCCCCCTCGGATTCCCACTGTACGCCCTGGCTCGGCTCTGTGCCGGCGGCGCGGGAGATGACGGTCACCTTGTCGGCGACGATGAAGGCAGAATAGAAGCCGACCCCGAACTGACCGATCAGCTGGGAGTCTTTGCCCTGATCACCGGAGAGGTGCTTGAAGAACTCGGCGGTGCCGGATTTGGCGATGGTGCCCAGGTGTTCGATCACCTGGTCACGGGTCATGCCGATGCCGTTGTCCGAGATGGTCAGGGTCTTGTTCTCTTTGTCCACCACCAGGCGCACGCGCAGCTGGCCGTCGTTTTCGAACAAAGAGGCATCGGAAAGCGCCTTGAAGCGCAGCTTGTCCGCCGCATCGGAGGCGTTGGAAATAAGCTCGCGCAGGAATACTTCTTTGTTGGAGTAGAGGCTGTGAGCCATCAGGCTCAGCAGTTGTTTGACTTCGGTTTGAAAGCCGTGGGTTTCGGCGTGAACACTTTGGGTCATCGACCAATCCTCAAAACGTCGGGTTGAACAGATTCTCAACCTAGATGGGGCTGGCCTCCCAAATATCAAGGGGCGAGTGTGCAATCTTGCACACTCGCCCCTTCTTTGTACGAAACATGTTCACCAAACCGCCGAGACTGAAACCTGCGGATGAGCTGTCGCGAGAAGCCGTCAGCAAGGTGAAGAGCAGCGCAGGAACCGGAGTTTATAGGCATAAATGAGCACTCTTGGCAGCAGACAAGCGAGCAGCACATGAGCCTTGGAAGCGGCTTCGCAGCAAGCTCAGCGGCTGGTTTAGATGCGCTGACGCCCCATCAGGGAGTGGGACAGGGTGGTGCCATCCACCAGCTCCAACTCACCACCCACCGGCACCCCATGGGCGATGCGGCTCACCTCGACCCCGGCGGCGCGCGCCATGTCGGCGATGTACCAGGCGGTGGCGTCCCCTTCGATGGTGGGATTGGTGGCGAGGATCAGCTCCTTGATGGACTCATCCTTCAGCCGCCGCTCCAAAATCTCCAACCCCAGCTCCTCGGGGCCTATGCCGTCGAGCGGTGACAGGTGCCCCATCAGCACGAAGTAACGGCCGGAGAACTGGCCAGTGTGCTCGATGGCGGCCACGTCTGCCGGGCTCTCCACCACGCACAGCAAGCCGCTCTCTTCGCGCTTGGGGTTCGCGCAGATCTCGCAGCGATCGTTCTCGGTAAAGGTGCGGCAGTGACTGCAGTGACCTATCTCGGTCAGCGCCCGATTGAGCAGGGATGCCAGACGCAGGCCACCGCTGCGCTCGCGCTCGAGCAGGGTGAACGCCATGCGCTGGGCCGACTTGGGACCGACGCCCGGCAGCACCTGCAGCGCCTTCATCATCTCATCGAGCAGGGGACTGAATTTCATGGGGATATCCTTTAAAGCCGCGCCGAAGGGAGGAGCCTGGGGACTGGCTTGATGCCGCGCCACTCATCCATCCGAACCTATCTTGTTGGCGCAGGACTATACCCGAGCTGGCCCCCTGCGCCAATGGCCTGCACTGTGCCCCTGGCAAAACAGGATAGCTTTACAGGGTCTCTTTTGATGGCGCTGCGCCAAGGCAATGTCGAGTCGGATTAGTCGAGCAGAATGCGCTGACGACCGCAGTAGATCTCGGCCCGGCCCCGGCGGCAGAAGCCTGCGAGGGTGAGATTGCTCTGCTCCGCCCGCGCCACCGCGAGCTCGGTGGCGGCCGAGATGGCGAGCAGGATCTCAACCCCGGCGCTGGCGCACTTTTGCACCATCTCGAAGCTGGCACGGCTGGTCACCAGGATGGCACCGTCGCGCCGACCGCTTCGGCAAAGATGCCCCACCAATTTATCCAGCGCGATATGGCGGCCCACATCCTCGCGAATGGCGAGTATGTTGCCTGCCAGGTCCAGGTGCACGGCGGCGTGGGTGGCGCCCGTGCTCTGCCCGAGCAACTGCAAGGGTCGCAGCGCCGCCAGCACCTTGTCGATATGAGCGACCGGGAGGCGCTGGCTGTCCGGCAGGGGCGGCAAGCTGCGCACCACCTGCGCCAGACTCTCGCTGCCACAGATGCCGCAGCCAGTGCGCCCCGCCAGGGTGCGTTTCTTCTCTTTCAGGCGATGGACGCAGCGATTGGCCAGTTCGATGTGCAGCTCAATGCCCTGGCAACCCTCGCGCTGCTCCATGTCGTGGATGTCGTGCAAGCCGTCGATGATCCCCTCAGAAAGCGAGAAGCCGATGGCAAAGTCCTCCAGATCGGCGGCACTGCACATCATCACACTGTGGGCGATGCCATTGTAGACCAGCGCCACCGGGGTCTCCGCGGGCAGCAGCATGGTGCTGTCGGTGGTGACGCCTGCGTTCTGGTAGTGCACCACCTCGCGATGGCTGCTCACGGGGTGCATGGGGCAATCCTGCTCTGCCAACATCTTGTCTGCCTTTAGTCGAGAGTGCGGGGGGCTTTCGCCGAAATGCCGAGGCGCTTCATCTTGGAGAGCAAGGTGGTGCGCTTCATGCCGAGGCGCTGGGCGGCGCCCCGCTCCCCGGCCACTATGCCGTTGCACGCCTCCAGCGCCCTGATGATGGAGCCTCGCTCATCCTCTCCTTGCGAGCCGTCAGAGGAGATCGCCTCCCGCTCGGGCGCCTTGAACAGCGCCTGGGCGGGTTCGTCATAGACCAGGGTCTCTATCTTGTGAAAACCCTTGAGGGGCAGGAGCTCATCCGGGGAGAGGTTCAGCACCTGACCCCGGGTCATCACCACGGCCCGCTCTATGATGTTCTCGAGCTCGCGAATATTGCCGTACCAGGGGAGCGACACCAGCATCTTCATGGCATCGGCCGGGATGGAGGTGATGCTGCGCCGCATCCGCTTGGCGATCTTCTTGATAAAGAAGTTGACCAAAAGCGGTATATCCTCGCGCCGCTCGCGCAGGGGCGGCAGCTCGATGGGGAAGACGTTGAGGCGATAGTAGAGATCGCTTCGAAAGCGCTTGTTCTTGACCATGGAGAGCAGATCGCAGTTGGTGGCCGCCACCAGCCGCACGTCGATGGGGATGGGGGTGCTGTTGCCGACCCGCTCCAGCTCGTGCTCCTGCAATACCCGCAAGAGCTTGGGTTGCAGATCCAAAGGCATGTCCCCCACTTCATCGAGGAACAGGGTGCCCTTGTGGGCCCGCTCGAAACGCCCGATGCGCTGGCTCAGGGCGCCGGTGAAGGCCCCCTTCTCATGACCGAACAGATCGCTCTCGATAAGGCCGGTGGGAATGGCGGCGCAGTTCACCTTCACCAGCTCCTGCTCGCTGCGGGCACTGAGTTGATGGATGGCCCGGGCGATCAGCTCCTTGCCGGTGCCCGTCTCCCCCAAAATCAGCACGGAGCAGTCGCTCTGGGCCACCAGTTTCACCTTCTCCAGCACTCTCGCCATGGCCTCGCTCTGGTAGATGATGCTGGGGAAATCCTCGCCGGGGGGGTTGTCCGCCACCCGTATGGTCTTGTCGCGGGCGCCGTTGGTGTTGGAGATCTCCTGCTGCGCCTGCACGTTGTTCATGGCAATGGCCGTGCGCGCCGCCACTTGTTCCAAGAGGGAGATATCGAGATCGGCGAAGAAATCCGCCGTGGGGTGAGAGAGGATCAGGACCCCCAGCAGGCTACCCCGATAACGCAGGGGCAGGATGCAGGAGCTGTTCGCATCGAGGGGCAGGATCTGGCTGGTGAAGCGGCAACCCGAGTTGCAGCCGTGGCCCTGCTCCCGATAGACGAAGAAGGGCTCGCTGTGATTGAGGGCCCCCTGCAGGCAATTTTTCTCGAAACAGGAGTGATTGATGATGCCGGGCTGATCGCTCTCGCGCTGGTTCACCAGATAGCTCTTGAAGCTGTCGGAGGTAGCGTTGTACTCCGCCAGACAGAGGCTGCTGATGGCAAAATGGTGCTGCAAGATGGCGAACAGGCTCTTCGGCAGCTCGGCGATGCGCACCAGCTTTATCACCGCATTGGTGACATCCACCAGGATCTTGCAGCTGTCGCGCTCCAGGCGCAGGGAGTTCGCCTGCTCCAGGGTGCGCTCCTTGTCCAGCACGTTCTCGAGCGCGATGGCGACGATGGCGGCGAGCTGGGTCAGCTTCGCCAGGGTCTCCATCGGGAAGGCGCTCGCCTGGGTGCTGATAAACTCTATGCCCCCCAGGTGACTGCGGGCCGTGGTGATGGGCAACTGGCAATAGGATTGCAGGTCATCATAGACAGGGGTGCTGGCGAGCTTGGCGCAGCGATTCACGAAGCGCGCCGCCGGCAGGACGATGGCCTGCTCCTTGGGAGAGCGGTCGGAAAGATGCAGATCCGCCCGCTGGCAGACGAGGTGCGCCGGTCCCTGCTCCCCCATGAAGTAGAAGGCCGCCTCCTCCGCTCCCAAATTCAGAATGAGATTGACCCGACTTATCCCATCGAAGCAGGACTCGATGCGGTTGAGCTTGGTGATGAAGCCGTCCAGGGTGACGGCGGAGAGCAGGGTCTTGGAGAGGGAGAGAAAACCGTCATCCCAGATGGGAGAGATATCGGTCAACGGGATGGCACTCACATTCAGCATTCAGGCCTCGCGTGATTTTGGTGTGGGGCAATTAGCAGGCACATTGCCATCGGCAACGGCGATTAGCGGAGCATCATCCAATTCCGTCAGTTGTTATAATTAAGACTTAATGAATTAACACTTAATTATAAAAACAAACATTCAGTGAAATAGCCTATTGCTGGTGCAGCGCATAATAGAGCAGGCCCTTTGGCATTACAACCTGACAATTATTCACGTTCCGTCATCTCATATTTATTGTGCGGCCAGGATATATCGTCATTATCGGCGCCGTTGGCCACCCATTGCGCTCCGATAAACCGCCGATATCCCCTTTGCCCGCTGTCGCACCCTCAGGAAATATGCAGCTGATAGCGATGCAGCTTGAGGCCGCCGAAGATGAACGCCGCCGACAGCAGTTGGAAGGCCACCAATAACCCACTGATATTGTCGGCTATTTCTGCCGATACCACCTGGTGGGTCAGGTAGATGACGAGGGCGCAGAGCCCCAGCAGCAGGACGTTCACCAGGGTGGTGGAGAGGAAGGCGATAAGCCAGGCCACCTGTACGCTCAGGGCCGCCAGCACGGCGCCCATGGCCAGACGCGCGGCCATAAAGCAGCCGAAGAAACCAAAGCCCAGCAAGAATATCAATTCGTCCTGCCATAAATAGCAGCCGACGCCCAATAGCATCGCCAGGAAATAAGCCGATACGTAACAGATACCGAAGGATACATTTAATGCTTTGTTCATGAGAAAGCCTCCCACCGAAAAAAGGATGAGGGAATCCGGGCCCTGATAACAGGGCCTGGATCCGCTTGATTTAATGGCAATTACCCCTTGGCGGCGCTGCGCAATTTCGCCTTGAGCGCGCTGTATTCGGTCTGGACATAATTCTCCGCCTCAGACTGATTATCAATTCGCTCAATTTTCACCGCGCAGTACTTGTATTCCGGGGTGTAGGAGACGGGGTCCACGTGCTCTATGGTGAGCTCGTTGCAGGCCCCTATCCACCACTGGTAGGTCATGTAGACCACGCCGGCGTTGACCCGCTCGTTGTAGTTCGCCCGGGTGATCACCTTGCCGCGCCGTGACGAGATCCAGACCAGTGCCTGATCCTTGACCCCCAGCTGTTGCGCATCGCTCGGGTGGATCTGCACATAGCCGGGTTCATCGGCCAGGGTCTGCAGCGCAGAGCAGTTGCCGGTCATGGAGCGGCAGGAGTAGTGACCCACCTCCCGCACGGTGGAGAGCACCAGCGGGAAGTGCTCATCGGGCTGCTCCAGGGGTGGCCGCCACTCGGAGGCAATCAGCTGACCCTTGCCACTCGGGGTGGTGAACACATTGCCCTCGAACAAGGTGCTGGTGCCCGGGTGATCCTCGGTCGGGCAGGGCCACTGCACGCTCTTGAGATCCGCCATCTTGTCGTAGCTGACCCCGGCATAGAGCGGGCAGAGCCCACGCATCTCATCCCAGATCTGGTGGGTATCCCGATATTCCATGGGATAACCCATGGCGGTCGCCATCAGGGAGAAGATAGCCCAGTCCGGTTTCACGTTATCCGGCGGGGTCACCGCCTTGTAGAAGCGCTGGAAGCCGCGATCCGCCGAGCTGTAGACCCCCTCGTGCTCGCCCCAACTGGTGGCGGGCAGGATCACATCCGCCATCTCGGCGGTTTGGGTCATGAAGATGTCCTGCACTATGACCAGATCCATGCCCCCAAGGGTACGCCTGAACTGGGCGAGATCCGCTTCCGTCTGGGCCGGATCTTCCCCGAAGATGTAGAAGGCCTTGCACTTGCCCTCCTCCACTTTGTGGCTGAGCTCGGTCAGGCGATAGCCCGGTTTCTGGGACAGCGACTCCACACCCCAGGCCTTGGCAAACTTGGCGCTGATGGCGGGGTCACTCACGGACTGATAGCCCGGGAACTGATGGGGCAGCATCCCCATGTCGCAGGTGCCCTGCACGTTGTTCTGGCCGCGCACCGGGCCGCAGCCGGTGCCGCGCCGACCGAAGTTGCCGGTGAGCAGCGCCAGCCCCGCGAGGCCCTTGACCACGTCTACCGCCTGACCGTACTGAGTCACCCCCATGCCCCACAGGATCATGGAGGCCGGCGACGCCGCATAGGTGCGGATGGCGGCGCGGATATCCGCGGCCTTGAGGCCGGTGATCCCTTCCACGTATTCCGGGGTGTACTTGGCCACCAGCGCCTTGTAGGTCTCAAAGCCCTCGGTGTAGTTGGCGACGAACTCCTTGTTGTAGAGGTTCTCGGCGATCAGCACGTTGCCAAAAGCATTGACCAGCGCCATGTTGGAGCCGTTTTTGAGCGGCAGCCACTGATCGGCGATGCGGGCGGTTTCCACCATGCGCGGATCGCAGACGATCACCTTGGCTCCGTTCGCCTTCGCCTTGAGGATGTGACGCGCCACTATGGGGTGGGAGTCGGCCGCATTGTAACCAAACACCAGCAGGCATTTAGTCTCTTGAATTTCGGGAATGGCGTTGCTCATGGCGCCGTTGCCTACCGTTGTCTCCAGACCGGAGACTGAGGGTGCGTGTCACACCCTCGCGCAGTGATCGACGTTGTTCGTCCCAAGCACGGCACGGGCAAATTTTTGCATCACATAGTTGGCTTCGTTGCCGGGGCCGCGGGCCGAGCCCGTGGTCATGATGGCGTCGCTGCCGTATTTGGCCTTGATGGCGGACAGACGGCTGCTGGCAAAGCCGATGGCCTCGTCCCAGGAGACGGCTTCGAGCTTGCCACCGCGCTCGCGGCGGATCATCGGGCTCTTCAGGCGCGGGGTCAGCAGGTTGGTGTCGTTCAGAAAATCCCAACCGTAGTAGCCCTTGAGGCAGAGCTGCCCCTCGTTGGTGCGGCCGTGGGCGCCTTCTGCCCCCACCACCTTGTCGTTATCAACCAGCAGGTTGATCTTGCAACCGGTGCCGCAATAGGGGCAGACGGTAATGACCTTTTTCATGATGAACACTCTTGTTGGTTAACGATAAATGGTTGGATTGGTTGCGTTATGGCTCCCTGGCAGTGCTTATGACGAGAAAAAATCACACAAAGCAGATATAAACACTGCACCACTAAAGCCCCATCCGGCGGGTCGGCATCCTGGTCGGCGCCGAGATGGCGACTTGCGGCTGATGCCGATATCCATGTCATTGATACGAACTGGCATGTCGTCACCCGCATCGCCGCCAAAGGCGCCACTAACCCGCCAGCATGGCCTCGGCGCTGGCCAGCTGTTTCTGCCGGTTGATGGTCGCCAGGCTCTCAGGGGTCACCAGACGCAGCGCCTGAGTCGGGCACACCTCGACGCAGGCCGGGCCCGCCTCGCGGTGACGGCAGAGATCGCACTTCAAGGCCTGGGCCTTGCATTGGGGGCGCTTGAACAGCGCATCGGCGGCCGGTGCCACCTCTTGCACCACCACCGCCATGGCGCCGTAGGGGCAGGCCACCACGCAGGATTTGCAGCCGATGCAGCGCGCCTGATAGACCTTGACGTGACCATCCTCGGTGACGATGGCGTTATTGGGGCAGGCCTTGGCGCAGGGCTTGTCCTCGCACTGGCGGCAGAGCACTGGGGTGGTCACCTTGCTGCCGACGATGACCTTGAGGCGCGGCTGAAAATAGCTGTCCTTGGAGACCAGGTGCCCCTCTTCGATGGCGAGATGCAGGCCGCTATCTCGCTCGACGGTACCGCTCGCGGCGGACTGGTGTGACACGGCGCAGGCCACCTCACAGGTACGACACCCAATGCAGAGACTGGGATCGGCAATCACAAAGCTGTTCATAGGGAGGGATCCTAAATGGTTCTATGCCACCGGCCAGATCGCCCAAGGACCCGGCCGGTTATCCCACTAGGCATGAATCAGACCAAACCGGCCTTCGTTTGCCATAAAACTCACAAGGTAATGAAAATAAAGGATTAATCCAATCTCTCTGTCGGTGTGTTTGAACCGGTGACGATGACGACGGAGCCCCGCCAGCGCCCTCGACACGACAAAAGTGACGAGCTCGACACCCCAGTGACAAGCCCCTGCCCTATCAGATGAGCCGACCTTCGACGACATATCGACAACGTATTGATGCAATGGCGGCAACGGGGCGCAAGGCAGCACCGACAGGCCCTGGAGAGGGCAGAACGACAGCAAAGTTGTTTAGCTTTGCTATTTAGGTGACATAACACGTAAAGAAGAATCGAACAAAAATCCCACTCTACTGACAAATATGTTGAACCGGATCCGGTTTCCAGCGCCTTCCGCTTCTGTTTTTTAACCGACCGGCTAGCATGTCCCAGCTGGCAACTAGCCCCGTTGAGATCACTTCCATACAGATACGCAACACAATGTCACGGGTTCAAAAAATAGACTGATGACTGAAATTTGGGGAAATTGAGAGATGGTTACGAAAACCATTTTTAGAATCCCAAGTTACAGTGCTAGCACTCTCCACCTAAAGAATTGTTAGCTTAAAATAGGAATCTGTATGACTAAAGAACAAGATTTAAATAGTCGAAATATACCTCTTCCGATTCAACGAGAGGTTAGACAACGTTGTGGCTTCGGTTGTGTTATCTGCGGAATTCCGCTGTATGAATATGAGCATATGGAGGAATGGGCTAACGTTAAACGCCATGTAGCTGAAGAGATAACTTTGTTGTGTGATCAACACCACAGAGAAAAAACGGGTGGCCTACTCCCAAAAGAAGTAGTACGCAATGCGAATGAAAATCCATTTAACCTTCGTGAGGGTGTGTCTAAACCTTATAGCTTGCATTTTTCCGGCAAAACAGCTGAAGTTGAAATAGGTGGAAATAGCTTTACATGTGATGACCAAGGGTATGGAACCGCAATGGTGCCCATTAGTGTTGATGGCAACCCATTAATTGGCCTGATCATAGCAGATGGTCACTTACTCCTAAATTTAGTTATTTTTGATGAATTCAACACTCCCGTTCTTCATATAAAAAACAATCAACTTTATTACTCAATAACACCATGGGACATACAGTTAATTGGCACAAAACTATCGATTCGTGAGGCACACCGCAAGATACTTATAGAAATAGACTTCAAACCACCAAACAAAGTCATTATTAATCGAGGCCGATTCTTAAGAAATGGTGTCGAGATATTGGTTAGACCTCACAATATCTTAATCACAAATAACTCTACTTTAATTAGTGGTTGTCATGCACATAATTGTTACGGGGGGCTAATAATCGGGCATCATGAACAACGTCTAGGCGGTTTTATGGCTTTGGGTAACCTACCAAGGTATCTAGGTGATCGCACCGAAGCTCTTAAGTTTGAAAAAGAATCAATGGCTGAAATTGAAGCAAGAAAAATAATTGAAGCAGTGGATACGAACACTGCTGACATTTGATATTGTATTAGAGGCTGTGAGATATAAAATGAGTGAGTTAAGTTATTTGGGAACATTATTTGACCGGGTAACATATTTACAAAATATGCTGGTTGCGCAAGCAACAGGCGGTGCTGGTGATAATGCTGATTACCAAGTTATTAGAACTGAGTTACTTGGTAATCCAACAATAGCAACTATGACCCCACGATGTGTTAAAACCAATCGTAATCTCGATCAATTTTGGCAGTTCATCAAATTTGAGTATGGAACTTATGCTGACCGTAGACAATATCTATGGCAAGAGTTCAACCCACTACTTGAGTACTTAGAAAAAGGTCAAATACATCCAGCTCAACAATCCATATCCGATGTTTTACAAAATTTTGACTCAGACAGTATCCATTATGCATGGACTAAAGCTCTAGAGCGCAAAGTTAGAGATCCCGAAGGTGCAATTACAATTGCACGTACAATCTTAGAAAGCGTATGTAAGCATGTTCTAGAAGAACTTGGTATAGATTATAACAGCTCGTCTATTGAACTGTCCGATCTTTATAAACTTACAGCAAAAGAGTTAAATATGGCTCCAGAGCAGCATAATGAACCAATATTCAAACAGATTTTAGGTGGGTGCTCTGGAATAGTTAATGGTTTGGGTACACTACGCAATAAATTAGGTGACGCTCATGGGCATGGTAAACATCCAGTTAAACCACAAGCAAGGCATGCTGAACTTGCTGTAAATTTAGCTGGCGCAATGTCATTATTTTTAATCTCGACATACGAGGCAAATAAAAATAACACCTAGAATAGGAAATATTTATAGTGCCGTAGGGTACAATAAGCGCCGCGCATTGCATCTCTTTCGAGGGTGTAATTAGCGGTGCAATTAACTTCGTTCATTGCACTCTACGTTTATATATTCCTGTTTATCTCTTCATTTTATAGTGGCCACCTTTGGGGTAGTCACTTCCCTTCCCTGCTATTTACCCACCGCCCCACTAAATAAAGACTCTATTGCTACCCAATTCCACCCTCTTTACGATTCTGGCAGCTAATTTATTGGCCAGCATTTTATCGTTTATTTCTTGGCCAGCTTGATTGAAAACTCTGACCAAAATGGATAGCCAGCTAAAACAATCACTTGCCCGCTTCCCGGCACCTTGTTTTAATCGGCGGCCAATTAATAGGCTCACTCGAAATGGTATTTTGATTATTTAAACCAGCACCTATTCCCACAGGGTCTGTGTCATCATGAGCTGAATCGCAGATGAACAGACTGTGTCCATGATGAGCCTATTCCTTCTATCAAGTTAATGTCCCTTCCAAGCACCTTGAATACCCTCCCGAACGACTACCGGTGAACGTCCGATAGTGCGGGGCCCCTGCGCTGGCAGCCGCCGGCGACACTCTGACAAGAAAATTTTATGAACTGCACTAACAAACCGGCCCTCTCCGGCGTGACGCTTGCGGCGATCGGCGTGGTCTATGGCGATATCGGCACCAGCCCGCTCTATACCCTGCGCGAGTGCCTCTCCGGCCAGTTTGGCTTCGGGGTCGAACCCGCCTCCATCCTGGGCTTTCTCTCCCTGATCTTCTGGCTGCTGATCCTGGTGGTCTCGCTCAAGTACCTCTCCTTCGTGATGCGGGCCGATAACGCAGGTGAGGGGGGCATCTTGACCCTGATGTCGCTGGCGACCCGCAACAGCTCACAGAAATGGGCCCCGGCGCTGATTATCCTGGGGCTCATTGGCGGCAGCTTCTTCTATGGCGAGGTGGTGATCACCCCCGCCATGTCGGTGATGTCGGCCATCGAGGGGCTCAAAATCGTGGCGCCCTCCCTCGACGCCTACATAGTGCCACTCTCTGTGCTGGTATTGACCCTGCTGTTTGCCATTCAAAAGCACGGCACCGCCACCGTGGGCAAGCTGTTTGCCCCCATCATGCTGCTCTGGTTCCTGACCCTGGCGGCGCTGGGCCTTCGCAGCATCTTCCAGAACCCCGAGGTGCTGGGGGCGCTCAACCCCGTCTGGGCGCTGCGCTTCTTTATGGAGTATCAGCTCACCTCCTTCTTTGCCCTCGGCGCCGTGGTGCTGGCCATCACAGGGGTGGAGGCGCTCTACGCCGACATGGGCCACTTTGGCAAGCTCCCCATCCAGCGCGCCTGGTTTATGGTGGTGCTGCCATCCCTTGTGCTCAACTACTTCGGCCAGGGCGCCCTGCTGCTGCGTGACCCCGAGGCCATCGCCAACCCCTTCTTCCTGCTCGCCCCCCAATGGGCGCTGCTGCCGCTCTTGCTGCTCGCGACTCTGGCCACCGTGATTGCCTCCCAGGCGGTGATCTCCGGGGTCTTCTCCCTGACCCGTCAGGCGGTGCGGCTCGGTTATCTCTCACCCATCCGCATCGTGCACACCTCGGAGCAGGAGTCGGGGCAGATCTACATTCCGGTCATCAACTGGATGCTCTATGTGTCCGTGGTGATCGTGATTGTGAGCTTCGAGCACTCCAGCAATCTGGCGGCGGCCTATGGCATCGCCGTGACCGGCACCATGGTGCTGACCACCATCCTCTCGTGCTCGGTGGCCAAGAACAGCTGGCACTGGAACAAGTATCTGGTGGCTGGCCTGCTCGCCCTGCTGCTCGCCATCGACGTGCCGCTGTTTACCGCGAACCTCGCCAAGATCGTCTCCGGCGGCTGGCTGCCGCTGACCCTGGGGGCCGTGATGTTCACCATCATGACCAGCTGGAAGAGCGAGCGTTTCCAGCTTATTCGCCGTCTCAACGAGCACGGCAACTCGCTGGATCCCATGATCGCATCCTTGGAAAAATCCCCGCCGACCCGGGTGGCGGGCACCGCCGTCTATATGTCGCGGGTGATCAACGTGATCCCCCATGCGCTCTTGCATAACCTCAAGCACAACAAGGTGCTGCACGAGCGCATCATACTGCTGACCCTGAAGGTGGAGGATGCGCCCTACGTTCACAACGTGCGCCGGGTCTGCATCGAGCAGCTCTCCCCCACCTTCTGGCGGGTAGTGGCGAGCTACGGCTGGCGCGAGACCCCGAACGTGGAGGAGATCTTCCATCGCTGCAACGCAGAAGGCCTGAGCTGCCGCATGATGGAGACCTCCTTCTTCATGGCCCACGAGTCCCTCATCATGCGGGAGCGCCCCTGGTACCTCTATCTGCGCGGCAAGCTGTTTATGCTGCTGCAACGCAACGCCCTGCGCGCACCGGATCAGTTCGAGATACCGCCCAACCGGGTGATTGAGCTCGGCTCGCAAGTGGATATCTGATGGAGTGGCAGGTTCGATTAGCGAAGCGTAATCGAACGCACCAGACAAAAAGAGGGAGGCATAGGCCTCCCTCTTTGTTTGCCGTTAACCACGGGGGAAGACGATGTAGCCCCTCATCCCCAACCCTTCTCCCGCAAGGGGAGAAGGGAGCAAAGCGCTGATGCTCGCAGATCCGCAGGATCTAATAAGCGCCGCGCATTGCATGTAGATATTGCGTGCGCAGATATTGTGTAAGGGGGTGCAATTCACTGCGTTCATTGCCCCCTACTTACTGCCCCCAATCGCTCCCTGTCGATACCACTTTTCCGGGGTGACGAACTCTCTCCCACCCTTCGTCACAAGTGACGAACGTCACGGTTCGACACCCAAGGGCGCCGTCGTCATCTCTTGCCACTCAAATTTAAATTCAGTTAAAACAGCCACTTGAAATCATTCTCATAGGCCAACTCGATTTGGCCCGCATTTTGCCAACCTGCCCCTACTTTCTCCGTTCGCGACACGACAAGGTAGGCTATGAACCGCTTCGTTATCGCTGATCCCAAACTTTGTATCGGTTGTGGCACCTGTATGGCCGCCTGCAGCACGGTTCACAAGGCCAAGGGTTTGCAACAGGCCCCCCGATTAACCGTCATGCGACACGAGCAGGCGACCATGCCGGTTCAGTGCCGTCACTGTGAAGACGCCCCCTGCATCAAGGTCTGCCCGGTCGAGGCCATCCGCCAGACCGACGACAGCGTGCAACTGAACGAATCCCTCTGCATCGGCTGCAACCTGTGCGCCGTGGCCTGCCCGTTTGGCGCCATCCAGAGCGGTGGCAGCCGGCCGGTGGCCATGTCCAACAGCTACGACACCTATATCCCCTGCAGCATCCGCTCCAGCAACCCGTCCACCTCGGCGGGGCTCAGTACCTTTGGCTCGGATCTGCTGAGCTGGGAGCCCGGCGTGCGCGCCATTGCGGTCAAATGCGATCTCTGCGCCTTTCGCGAAGAAGGCCCGGCCTGCATCGAAGCCTGCCCCTCCCAGGCACTGACCTTGGTTAACGAAGGCGAAACCGCTCGCCTCGCCCGCGAGCGCCGTCTGCAGGCGGCCAGCGCCCATCCCGAGCTGGCCTCGAGCTTTGCCACCTCTTGTTCGGCCAAGGCCGCCACGACCCGACAGGGAGAATGCTGATGTTGCCTTCATGGATCCCGGGCATCTTGCTGCTCTTCTTGCTGGGCGCCGCCGCCGGCTTCTTGCTGCAAAAACAGCCGCCACTCGCCAATCGCCTCAATAGCGGCTTTGCCCTGCTCGGCTCCCTGGCCGGTGTGATGGTCACCGTGCAGGCCCTCGCCTCGGGCGCGCCGCTTGACGGCCAGCTCTGGCTGCTGGGCTCGGTGCACCTCGATATGCTCGCCGCCCTGATGCTGCTGGTAATCACCCTGGTTGGCACCGCCGTGTCTCTCTATTCGTTTGCCTATATCAGGGAATACCAAGGCAAGGGGGACGTTTCCATCGGCGTGCTGATGAACCTCTTCCTGTTCGCCATGGTGGGCATGGTGCTGGCCGACAATGCGCTGGGCTTTTTGCTCTGCTATGAGCTGGTGACCCTCACCAGCTACTGGCTGGTCAAACGCAATCCTGACGCCGCCAAACAGAGCCGACTGTATCTGGTCATGAACCATATCGGCATGGCGCTGGTGCTCGTGGCCTTCTGGCTGCTCTGCCGTGAGAGCGGCAGTCTGGAGTTCAGCGCCCTGCGTGAACAGCACCTGGCCGGCACCCTCGCCTCCCTGGTGTTCCTGCTGAGCTTCTGCGGCTTTGGCCTACGCGCCGGTTTCGTGCCCCTGCACGGCTGGCTGCCGGTGGCCGAGCCCGTCGCCCCCTCTCATATCTCGGCGCTGATGTCCGGCGTCATGGTGAAGCTCGGTCTATTCGGTATTCTGCGGGTCGCCATCGACTTTCTCGGCGCCAGCCAGCTCTGGTGGGGCTACATGGTGCTGATCTTCGGCGCCTGCTCGGCGGTGCTAGGGGTGCTGTTTGCACTGGCCGAACACGATCTCAAGCGGCTGCTCGCCTACCACACGGTGGAGAACATCGGCATCATCCTGATGGGGATGGGGATCGGCATGATTGGCCTCGCGAGCCAGCAACCCACGCTAGTGGTACTGGGGCTGCTCGGCGCCCTCTATCACCTGCTCAACCACGCCATCTTCAAGAGCCTGCTGTTTATGGGCACCGGCTCGGTGATGTTCCGCCTGCACACCCGTGACATGGACAAGATGGGGGGCCTCGCCAAGCTGATGCCCTGGACGGCGCTGGCGTTTCTCATCGGCGCCATGGCCATCTCGGCGCTGCCACCGCTCAACGGTTTCGTCAGCGAGTGGTTTATCTATCAGGCCCTGCTCAGCATGACCAAGCTCGGCACCTCGGTCGTTGCTCCACTCGCCGTGGTGATGCTGGCGGTGACCGGCGCCATGGCGGTGATGTGCTTCGTCAAGGTCTACGGCATCTGCTTCTGCGGCGCCCCGCGCAGCGAAAAAGCGAGCCAGGCCCGCGAAGTGCCGGGCGCCATGGTGGCCGGCACCCTGCTGCTGGCCGCCGTCTGTCTGGTGCTGGGCCTCGGCGCCCCCTGGATTGCCCCCCTGGTCAACGGTTACGGTCAGGCCCTTGTCGCACATCAGCTGACCAGCACTGTGGCAACCGGCGCGACCCTGCTGCCGCTCGATAGCAGTCAGGCCGTCCTCTCCCCGCCGGTGATTGCCATTACTTTGATTGGCCTCTTCCTGATCCCATTGCTCTTGCTCGCTCTGTTCAAGGGGCCCAAGCTCGGTCGCCGTCACGCCGGTACGCCCTGGGCCTGTGGTTACGCCTACGAGGAGCGCATGAGCCTCACCTCAGGCGCTGTCACCCATACCCTGCGCCAGCTGTGCGCGCCCCTCTATCGGCAGCAGCCACACCTCGATGTGGCAACCCCGCTGCACGGGGTGAGTGAATCACCGTCCGTCGCAGGCTGGCTGCTTCATGGCCTGGTGCTGGCGCTCTTTATCCTGATGGCCGTAGGAGTCTGATCATGCCTGTTCTCGAAATGCCAAGCTGGGGCATGGTCGCCCTCGCCCTCACCCAGGCCCTCGCCATGCTGGCGCTGGCGCCGCTCGCCACCGGTTTTAACCGTGTGCTGCGGGCCAAGATGCACTCGCGCCAGGGACCGGGCCTGCTGCAGGATTACCGGGACATCGGCAAACTGCTGCGCCGCCAGGAGGTGACGCCGGAGCCTGCCGGCATCCTCTTCAACCTGACGCCCTCCCTGCTCATCGCCACCCTGCTGTTGGTGGCCATGGCGCTGCCGACCCTGACTCACGAGTCACCCTTCCCCATCGCCGGGGATCTCATCACCGACATCTATCTGTTCGCCATCTTCCGCTTCTTCTTCGCCCTCACCGGGCTCGACAGCGGCAGCATGTTTGCCAGCATAGGTGCTCGCCGGGAGCTGACCCTCGGCATCCTGGCCGAACCCATTCTGGTACTGGCCTGCTTCATCATGGCGATGATGGTGGGCAGCTCGGATCTCGGCAACATCAGCACCTATGTGGCGACCCAGCCGCTGGCCGCCCCCATCGCCACCCTGCTGGCGGGGGCCGCCTGCGCCTTCGCGGTCTTCGTGGAGATGGGCAAGCTGCCCTTCGACTGCGCCGAAGCCGAACAGGAGTTGCAGGAGGGGCCGCTCACCGAGTACTCGGGCGCCGGCCTCGCCCTGTTCAAACTCGGCATTGGCCTCAAGCAGCTTGTCGTTGTGCAGCTCTTTTTGGTCATCTTCCTGCCCTTTGGCAAGGCGGCGAACTGGAGCCTGCCGGCGCTCGCCATGGCTGCGCTCATCCTGCTGTGCAAGCTGGTGGTGGCCTTTGCCCTCGCCGGCATCATCGAAAACGCCATGGCCCGCACCCAGTTCGTGCGCACCCACAGGCTGACCCGCTATGGCTTGGGGCTCGCCCTCTTGGCCCTGCTAGCCTATCTGGTCGGGGTATGAGTCATGCCCGCCTTCATCTTTCATTTTTCCGCCTTTAACGAGACCACTGCATGACCATCGCCATCTCAGATCGCATCGGCTGCGACTACATCCAGCAATTGCGACAGCAACTGCCCCACGCCATCACGGACGAGCAGTGGCAGACCGCCGATCAGGCCACCCTCACAGTCAAACCCACTGATCTGGTGGCACTCACCAGCATCTTGTTCCACAAACTCGGCGGCTGGCTGTCGGTCTCCTTTGCCAATGACGAGCGCAGCCTCAATGGCCATTTCGCCGTCTACCACGTCTTCTCCATGGAGGCCGACACCAGGAGCTGGATCACAGTCAAGGTGCTGGTCAACGCCATCGAGCAGGAATACCCCTCCATCACCCCGACCATTCCGGCGGCGGTGTGGGGGGAGCGGGAGATCCGCGACATGTACGGCCTCACCGCCGTGGGCCTGCCGGATGAGCGCCGGCTGGTGCTGCCGGACGACTGGCCGGAAGATATCCACCCGCTTCGCAAGGACGCCATGGATTACCGCCAGCGTCCCGTGCCCACCACAGAGACCGAGACCTACCCCTTCGTCAACGAGCTGGGGAGCGATGCCAATCGCATCGTGCCGGTCGGTCCGCTGCACATCACCTCGGACGAGCCGGGCCATTTTCGGCTGTTCGTGGATGGCGAAGACATCATAGATGCCGACTACCGGCTGTTTTATGTCCACCGCGGCATGGAGAAGCTGGCCGAGACCCGCATGGGCTATAACGAGGTGGCTTTCCTGACCGATCGGGTGTGCGGCATCTGCGGCTTCACCCACAGCGTCGCCTACACCACCTCGGTGGAGAACGCCATGGGCATCCCCGTGCCGGAGCGGGCCAAGATGATCCGCGCCGTGCTGCTGGAGGTGGAGCGCCTGCACAGCCACATCCTCAACATCGGCCTGTCGAGCCACTTCACCGGTTTCGACACCGGCTTCATGCAGTTCTTCCGGGTGCGGGAGAAATCCATGACCCTGGCCGAGCTGCTCACCGGCGCCCGCAAGACCTACGGCCTCAACCTCATCGGCGGGGTGCGCCGGGACATCTTCAAGGAAGACCGCATCAAGGGAGCCCAGCTGGTGCGCGAACTCCGTGATGAGCTCAAACCCCTGGTGGCCATGCTGCTCGATACCGCCAACATCTCCTCCCGTCTGGTGGGGATTGGCCGGCTGGATCCACAAGTAGCGCGAGATTTCAGCTGCGTCGGCCCCATGGTGCGGGCGAGCGGCTTCAAGCGCGACGTGCGCCGGGTGCACGACTTCGCGGCCTACCGGGAGCTCCCCATGGAGATCCAGAGCCTCGCCGGTTGCGACGTGCAATCCAGAGTGCTGGTGCGCATCCACGAGCTCTACGACTCCCTGAACATGATTGAGTTCGGCCTGGAGCACCTGCCGGAAGGCCCCTTGCTCACCGAAGGCTTCACCTATCAGCCGGGCAAGTTTGCCCTCGGCTTCACCGAGGCCCCCCGCGGCGAGAACGTGCACTGGAGCATGACGGGAGACAACCAGAAGCTGTTTCGCTGGCGCTGCCGCGCCGCCACCTACGCCAACTGGCCGGCCCTGCGCTACATGCTGCGGGGCAATACTGTGGCGGATGCGCCCCTCATCATCGGCAGCCTGGATCCCTGCTACTCCTGCACCGACCGGGTCACCCTGGTCGATCCGAAGAAGGGCAAGTCCACCGTGGTCTCCTACAAGGAGATCGAGCGCTACGGCATCAATCGCAAGCACTCTCCGCTCAAATAAGGGGCCATCATGATCAAGCTGTTCAAGACCATCCTGAAGGCCGGTACGCCGGCGGCCAGGTACCCCTTCGCCCCCTTTGAGGTGAACCGGGACTTTCGTGGCAAACCGGAATACCAGGCTAGCCAGTGCATCGCTTGCGCTGCCTGCACCAAGGCCTGCCCGGCCAACGCCCTCATCATGGAAACCGACATGGAAACCGGCGAGCGGCGCTGGGAGCTCTCCATGGCGCGTTGCATCTTCTGCGGCCGCTGCGAGGAAGTGTGCCCGACCCACGCCATTTCACTCTCCCCGAACTTCGAGCTGGCGGTGACCAACAAGGCCGATCTCTACGAGGAGGCCCGCTTCTCCCTGGCCCCCTGCGAGCTGTGCGGCAGCTTCTTCGCCCCCGCCAGACTGGTAGCCCTGGTGGAAGACACCCTCAAGCAGGCAGGGACACCGCTGGCCACGCCAGAGCGGTTGCACCACTGCCCCGAGTGCAAACGCAAACAGAGCATGTTGAACCAGCCCGCTCGGTCAACTGCCCAACAGGAGTGGATCCGATGAGCCAAATCAAAGGCATAGAGCCCATTATCGGCGATGCCCATAGCCGCGCCGTGCCCTTGGCGCAGGATCCCGAGATAGCGCGCCTCAAGAAGACATTGCTCAAAGACATTCGCCGCTCGGCCTATGTCTACCGGGTGGATTGCGGCGGCTGCAACGCCTGCGAGATCGAGATCTTCGCCACCATCACACCTGTGTTTGACGCCGAGCGCTTCGGCATCAAGGTGGTCGCCTCTCCGCGCCACGCCGATATCCTGCTGTTCACCGGCGCCGTGACCCGGGCCATGCGGGTGCCGGCCCTGCGCGCCTACGAGGCGGCCCCGGATCCCAAGATCTGCATCGCCTACGGCGCCTGTGGCTGCGACGGCGGCATCTTCCACGATCTCTACTGCGTCTGGGGCGGCACCGACAAGATAGTGCCGGTGGATGTCTACATTCCCGGCTGCCCCCCCACCCCGGCGGCGACCATCTATGGCTTCGCGGTCGCCTTGGGTCTGCTGGAGCAAAAACTGAAAGCCACCAGCCACGAAGTGGCGGCGGGTGAGCGGGTCGAGCTGCGCCACACCGGCATCCCGAACGAGATACGGGTGATGATAGAGCGCGAGGCGCGCCGTATGGCGGGCTACCGCCAGGGTCGCATCATAGCCGACGAATTTATGGCACTGCTCGAGGGGGCGACCCAGCAGGACGTGGACCTGCGCATCCAGGGCTATCTGCAGCAGCACGATGACCCGCGCCTGTCGGAGATCGTCAACAACCTGGCCAGCGCCTGCCTCAACCGGGGTGCGGGCAAGAAAGAGGTCGCCCATGGCTGACCAGGTCTTCTTCTATCGCCTCTCCCGCAAGTTCGTGGATGAGCAGTTCGACGTGCCCGAGGAGGCCAAAGAGGTGATGTACTACAGCCTCGCCATCGGTCACCACCTCGGCATCGTCGATTGCCTCCGGGCAGACCTGGTCTGCTCGCAAGATGGCTACCGCAACTGGGTCGCCAAACTGCCGGCAGGCAGCGAGGCACGGCGCAAGATGGAGGGTTTTCTCACCTTCAGCGAGATCACCGTCTATCGGGAACACTGCCACATGCTGGCCTGCGCCTTCGATCGGCTGCGCAAGGCCGAGGGGCGGCTCAGCGAGTCTGAGCTGGGCTGGACCGACACCTTCATGGACCAGCTCACCGCGCTGTATAACGATCCCCATATGTACCTGATGATAAGGAGCCGCTGATGAGCCGCAATCTCGTGTTGACCGTGGGCAATGCCATGATGGGGGACGACGGTGCCGGCCCTTATCTCGCGGAAAAGTTGCAGGCGAGCCCCCTGCCCGGCTGGCTGCACATCGATGGCGGCATCGCGCCGGAGAACGTGGTGCACAAGGTGCGGGAGCTACAACCGGATCGGGTGCTGCTGGTGGATGCCGCCGAGATAGGCGAGAAGGCGGGGACGCTCCAGCTGATCCCCCCTGAGACCATCGCCGAGATGTTTATCTTCTCGACCCACAACATGCCGCTCAATTTTCTCATCGACGAGCTGAAAACCTTCGTGCCCGAGGTGCTCTTCGTCGGGGTGCAGCCGGCCATAGTCGCGTTTTCCTTCCCCATGACAGAGATGGTGAGCGGCGCCATGGATTATCTGCATCAGCATCTGGCAGCGGCTCAGGATACAGAACTGTTAATAGAGCGATTCGCCCAGTGGAATAATGTAAACAGCGCGAGATAAATATCCTGCGCACTATCAAAGATAATTCTCACTACATTTCAGTTAGGCCCGTTGCGGTAATAAAAACTTCGGGCTAATTGCGCAGTTTTTGATATAAAACAACGCTTGTGGAAATTCGTGACTAAATGACCAAATAACAGGTTTTTATGGCCAAAAAAACGTTGCCAGTCACAAAAAAGTGCCACAAAATGGCGACATTAGTGGAAGTTGATGGGGTCTGGTGGCCCTCCCGGTCTTCAAAACCGACGTGAGCCGAGAAGGCTTTGGCAGGTTCGATTCCTGCCTCTTCCGCCACTTTTCTATATTGGATAGAACGCCTTCATACCGCTTGCCAATATAAATAGACAGATGGTTATCCTGGCCCTGTGATTAATTCAGTCGCATCTGCGAATTATTAAATGATGATGCTGTTTCCTCGCGCCTGAATATCCAACCATTGTCGTCATCTTATCGGCCAGTCGGTGTGCATCCGCCAGCACAGTCCGGGTAACATCATGCCGAACCAGTCTCAAGCATCAGCCACCGACCATCAGCCAAGCACCCAGCCCAATTTTCGCCTGCCCCAGGTGGAACTGTTGCTGCAACAAGCCTTTCTCGCGCCCTATATCGACTCCTTAAGCCGCCCCCTGGTGACCCAGGTAGTACGCGAGACCTTAAGCGAGCTGCGCCAGAGCGAAGGCTTTCGCACAACAGGCATAGACCAGACCTGCCTGGAGGCGCAGATAATCGCCCGCTGCCAGCGCCTGGTGCGTCAGCGCCAGACCCGGCTTATCAACGCCACTGGCACGCTCGTTCATACCAATTTGGGGCGCTCACCGCTCAATGCCGAGCTGTGGGACGAGGTGCGCGAGCTCAACACGGGTTACAACAACCTGGAGCTGGATCTCGCCACCGGCAAGCGAGGCGGCCGCAAGGGGCTGATCTCCCCCCTGCTCACCAGCCTGACCCAGGCCGAAGACTCCCTGGTGGTGAACAACAACGCCGCCTCCCTCTTCCTGCTGCTGCAAGAGATGGCCAAGGGGCGTGAGGTGATCGTGTCGCGCGGCGAGCAGATCCAGATTGGCGGCGGCTTTCGCATCCCGGACATTCTGGCGCTCTCTGGCGCCACCCTGGTGGAGGTGGGCACCACCAACATCACCACGGCCAAGGATTACCTCGATGCCATCACAGAGCAGACGGCCCTGGTGCTGATGGTGCACAGATCGAACTTCGCCATTCGCGGCTTCACCGAATCCCCCGATATCGGCGAGGTCGCTCGCGCCCTGCCGGATCACATAGTGCTGGCGGTGGATCAGGGTTCGGGCCTCACCACAGAGACTTTCGCACCGGATGAGACCTCGGTACGCCAGTACCTCAAGGCGGGGGCAGACTTGGTCTGTTACTCAGGCGACAAGCTGCTGGGGGGCCCCCAGTGCGGCATCATCGGCGGCCGGGCCGATCTCATCAAGCGGCTCGAAAAACACCCCATGATGCGTACCTTCCGCCCGAGCCGTATCGTCTACGCCTTGCTCGAACGCCTGCTCATTCACAAGCTCAACAAGTCCCCGGCAGGCGACGGCATCGCCCAGCGCACCCTCTCCAACCCTGCCGCCATGCAAGGGAGGGCCGAGCGACTGATGGCCGCCCTCCCCGACTGCTTCGTGCAGGTGCCAGCCCAGTTGGTGGTCGGCGGCGGCACCCTGCCGGACGAGTTCTACCCCGCCCCGGCGCTGGCCTGCCTTGACTCTCGCCCCGCCCAGCAACTGCTCGACGCCCTGCGGGAACTGCCGGTGCCTGTGATAGCGACTGTGCGCCAGCAGCAGGTGCTGCTTAACATGGCCTCACTGCTGGAAGACGATATGGATGTGCTGATTTCACAGTTAAAAACGCTACTGAAACCAGAAAAAGACATAGAAAAAACCATAGAAATACCCCAGGCAGGCCATCCCTTGAGCATCTCGAGGGAGGCACTCTGATCCCATGAGCCCCTATCGCGCCGTCATCGGCCTCGCTGGCCACGTGGATCACGGTAAGACCCTGCTGATCCAGGCCCTCACCGGCATCATCACCGCCCGCGCCCACGAGCAGGCCATCGGTATGACCCAGGATCTCGGCTTCGCCCACTTCGACGACGGACAGGGCAACACCATAGGGGTCATCGACGTGCCCGGCCACGAGCGCTATGTGCGCAACATGGTGGCCGGGCTCTGGAGCCTGGATCTGGTGCTGCTGGTCATCGCCGCCGACGAGGGCTGGATGCCCATGACCGGCGATCACCTGCGCCTGCTCAAAGCCATGGGGGTGCCGCGCCTGCTGGTCTGCATCAACAAGTGCGATCTGGTGAGCACTGATGAACTGGCGCTGCTGGAAGAAGCCCTGCTGGAGCGGGTGATGGACGAGAGCGGCATGGTGCCGGACATCGTCTGCGTCAGCGCCAAGAGTGGCGAGAATATCGAAGTCCTGCACGCCGCCATCGTCCACCAGCTGGCGGATGTGGCAGACGGGCAAGCCGCCCGCGAGCAGCAGGCCCCCCGCCTCTATGTGGACAGGGTCTTCACCGCCAGCGGTACAGGCACTGTGCTTACCGGCACCCTACAACGGGGGCAACTCAAGGTGGGAGACAAGCTGCGGCTCTACCCCGCCGGCCGTGAGGTACAGATACGTTCCCTGCAGGCCTATCACCACAGCGTCGATGAGATTGGCGCCGTCTGCCGGGTGGCGGTGGGCCTTAAAAAAGTGCCCCACAAGGAGGTGGCCCGCGGTCACTGCCTCAGCCATAGCCAGGGCGCGTGTCAGGCGGCAACCCACCTGATCGTGCGGCTGGAACCCAGCGGCCAGATGCTAAGCAGCCACTCCCTTCGCAACCAGGAGGTGGAGGTGGCGCTCGGCAGCTGGCACGGCCGGGCCCGCTTTGTACCGATCAAAGAGGTGCCGATTAAAGAGGCGTCGATAAAAGAGATGCCCATCAAGGAGACCCGACTGGCCAGGCTTATCTTTGCCAGCCCCGTTCCCTGCTTCTTCGGCCAGCCGCTGGCCATCATTCGCCACGGCAGCAGCGAACTGTTGCACGGCGCCCGCATCCTCTGGTGCGGCGACATTCATCCCGCCAGACGCAAGGCACTGCACACCCTGCTGTGCGAGTTGCCGGGCGATCTCGCTGGCGTCAATCCCGCCACCCTGCAGCTGGGGCTCGATGGCTATGCCCTCGCCAGCCACTTTACCGAGCCGCCCTCCGGCACAGTGCAGGATGGGGACTGGCTCCTGAACTCCGCTTGGCTCATGGATACCCGCGCCGCGCTGCTGACCGCGCTAACGCAGCAGCCGATGAGCGCCGCCGAGCTGGCCGACAAGCTGCGTATCCCGCTGGCCCTCACCCAATGCTTGCTGTTGCGACTCAAAGAAGAGCAGCAGATCCGCCTGCACCACGAGAAGTGGCAGCTTGGCAACGGCGAGTCGGAAGATGAGCTGGGAGAAGAGGCGCGCCTGGTACTCAAACTGGTGCGAGATCAAGGCAAGGAGGGATATGAGCCCGGTAAACTGGGCCCCGGCGGCGTGGCCATAGACCCTGTGCTCCAGCTCACCCTGCCTCAGGGGTTGCGGCAAAAAGGCGCGCTGCAAAAGCAGCTGCGCAACCTGGCGCGGCTCACCTATCTGGTACAGCTGGAAGGGCCCATCTACTACGATGCCGAACTCTATGACCATATGGTACAGGCCGTGCTGGCAAGCCAGCGGGTGGGGGATCTGATCGACATGAGTGCATTCAAGGCCATCACCGGGCTGTCGCGCAAATACGCCATTCCGTTTTGTCTACGCATGGAGATGGACGGTTGGCTGCGGCGCGAAGAGAACGACCGGCGGGTGCTACGCCTGCCCCCTTGCGCGCAGCTGGCAGACAGACAGTTCGCAGAGGGCGAGGTGGTATGACAGCACAAGCGGCCCCAATGACTCACTCATCACCAACTACCCCTGAGCCTGCCTCGCTGCGCCGCGAGCTTCACCTCGATGGCATAGTGCAGGGGGTCGGCTTTCGCCCCTTCGTCTATGGCCTGGCGCTCTCCCATCGCCTCACCGGCTATGTGCTCAACGATGCCAACGGCGTCACCATAGGGGTGCAAGGCAGCCCGGCCCAGTTGGCAGACTTTACCCACGAGCTACGGGAACTGGCTCCACCGCTGAGCCGTATCGATAGCTTTGGTGCGCGGGAACTCCCCCTTGATGACGACCCCGACTTTGACGGCACCTTTCATATCAGGGCCAGCCAGCAGCAGAGCGCGGCCACGGTCGCCATCTCACCGGATCAGGGGATGTGCGAGGCCTGCGCCCGGGACATAACCAACCCGGCGGATCGCCACCACCGCTACCCCTTCACCAACTGCACCCACTGCGGCCCACGCTACAGCATTATCCGCCGCCTCCCCTACGACAGGCCCCACACCGCCATGGCGGGTTTCACCATGTGCCCGAACTGCGCTCGCGCCTATGAGGACCCGCTGGATCGGCGTTACCACGCCCAGCCGGTAAGCTGCCCGGATTGCGGGCCTCAGTTGACCTGGCGCAATGGCGAAGGTCAGGGGTTGGCCAACCGAGACGCGGCATTGCAACAGGCCGCCAGTGCCCTGCAGGAAGGGGCGCTTATCGCGGTCAAGGGAATGGGGGGTTATCACCTGATGTGCGACGCCCGAAATGAATCGGCGGTTGCCCGACTGCGCGTGCTCAAGCGGCGAGCCCGCAAGCCTCTGGCGGTGATGATGGGATCCCTCGACGAAGCTAAGTTGCATGTGGAGGGCGGCGAGGCCGAGTGGGCCCTGCTGCGCTCCCAGCCACGCCCCATCACCCTGCTGCGCAAGCGGGCAGCCGATCCTGGTACGATCCCCCTCGCCGAAGGGATAGCCCCCGGCATCCCCTATCTCGGCGTCATGCTGCCCTACACCCCGCTCCATCAACTGCTGCTGGAGTCCTGTGCCATCCCCCTGGTCGCCACCAGCGCCAATGCCCGTGGCAGCCCCATTCTGATTGAGTGCGAGGCCGTAATTGCCGAGCTTGGCGCCGAGATAGACGGCATCCTGGATCACGATCGCCCCATCTTGCATCCCTGCGATGACAGCCTGGTGCAGTGGGCGGGCGGGCGGCGCCAGACCCTGCGCCTCGCCCGGGGTTATGCCCCCTGTACCCCCAGTCTGAAAACAGCGATCGGGCAACCCGTGCTGGCGGTGGGCGCCCAACAGAAGAATCAACTGGCGCTCGCCTTCGGTCGCCAGCGGATCTACAGCCCCTATATCGGGGACCTGCACAGCCTGCCGATGCAGCAGCACTTCGAGCAGACGCTCGACACTTTCTGTGGCCTCTACGACCTCAAGCCCAAGACGCTTGTGTCGGACCGCCATCCCGGCTATCTCAGCCATCAGTGGGCCAAAGACTACTGCGCCACAGAGGGGGCGAGCCACCTCGAGGTGCAGCACCACCATGCCCATCTGCTGGGAGTGATGGCCGAGCATGACATCAGGGGGCCAGTGCTGGGTGTTGCCTTCGACGGCACCGGCCTCGGGGATGACGGCACCCTCTGGGGCGGCGAGTTGCTGATCGCCGACATAAAGGGCTTCGAGCGAGTGGCGCACCTCAAGCCATTTCGGCTGATCGGGGGCGAGGCCGCCATCCGCGAGCCGGTGCGCCAGCTGCTAGGCCTGCTGTTTGAATCCCATACTCCCGATGAGATCAGCGCCCTCGATCTTCCCGTGATAAGCCAAATGCCCGTAGAGCGGCTCAATAACCTGCACCAGCTGTGGCGCCTGGGTCGCAACGCCCCCCATACCAGCTCCATGGGTCGGCTGTTCGATGCCGTGGCCGCCCTCTTGGGCCTTGTCGACGAGCCCGATTACGAGGGCGAGGCGGGGCTCTTGCTGGACGCGGCGGCCCTGCGACTCGCCCCGGATGCCGAGCCCTGGCCGCTCACATTCTCGCTGACCGAGCCGGCCGGCGGCCCCCTGCTGATCGACTGGGCGCCGCTGCTTGCCGAGCTGCTCAGGCAGCGCCATAAGGTAGATACAGCCAGCTTGGCCGCCGGTTTTATCCGCGCCATCGTTGAGCTTATCGCCACCCTTGCCGAGCGCTTCCCCGCCTACCCGGTGGTACTGGGGGGCGGCGTCTTCCAGAACCGCGTGCTGATGGACCAGCTCATCCCCCGCCTCGAGAGCGCCGGGCGCGAAGTCTTGACCAGCGAGATCTTGCCGCTCAACGACGGCGGCATAGCCGCTGGCCAGCTCTGGTTTGCCATCCATCATCTTGCGGAGCCAGGGCCGGCCGCCCTGCCCGCCGTGTCGGAGTCCTGATATGTGCCTTTCCATTCCCTCCCAGGTGGTGCAACTGCACCCCGAAGATAACTGCGTCACCGTCGATACCCTGGGGGTGCAACGCCGGGTCAGCTGCATGCTGCTCGAAGATCCCCTGGCCCTGGGGGACTATGTGCTGCTCCACATCGGCTTCGTGATGAGCAAGATTGACGAAGAAGAAGCCCAGGCAAGCCTGGAGAGCTTCCGTCAGATGGTGGCCCTGATGCCTGAGCAGGACATCTTGCCATGCTGCGCCTGAGCGATCTGTTTCAGGGTTTTCGTGAGCCCCAAGTGATCCGCGCCCTCGCCGCCCAAATCCACGCACTGGCCAAGGAGCTTCCTGAGCCCCTGCGGGTGATGGAGGTGTGCGGCGGTCATACCCACACCATCATGAAGTACGGCCTGCCCCAGCTGCTGCCGGACAGCATCGAATTCGTTCACGGCCCCGGCTGCCCGGTCTGCGTGATGCCCAAAGAACGCATCGATCAGGCCATGGAGCTGGCTAGAGAGCCGAACGTCATCCTGGTGACCCTGGGAGACATGATACGGGTGCCGGGCTCCAAGGGATCCTTGGCCCAGCAGCGGGCCAAAGGCAGCGACATTCGCCCCGTCTATGACCCCCTCGATGCCCTGTGCATCGCGAAGGAGAACCCCGATAAGACAGTTGTGTTCTTCGCCATCGGGTTCGAGACATCCACCCCCATGACAGCGGCGCTGCTGGCGGCCGCCGACGCAACCGGGGTAAACAATTTACTGTTTCATATCAACCATGTGCTGGTGCCCCCCGCCATTCACGCCGTGATGGCCGACGGGGTCGCCAAGGTCAACGCCTTTATCGGCCCCTCCCACGTTAGCGTCATCACAGGGGCCGACATCTATCTGCCGATCGTCGAGCGCTACCGGGTGCCCGTAGTGGTGAGCGGCTTCGAGCCGGTGGACGTGATGGAGGCGCTCCTGATGATGGTACGCCAGAAGGTGGAGGGGCGCTGCGCGCTGGAAGTTCAATACAGCCGCGCCGTGACAGCCAGCGGCAACCGCGCGGCCCAGCGACTGGTCGACCAATATTTTGAGACCCGAGAGCACTTTCGCTGGCGCGGGCTCGGCGACATCAACGCCTCAGCCCTGCGCCTGAGGGACGCCTTTGCAGAGCGCGATGCGGAGCGTCACTTTGCCCTCAGTCAGACCCCCATCGACGATCACAAGGCTTGCCAGTGCGCGGATATCCTGCGCGGGCTCGCCAAGCCGAGCCAGTGCAAGGTCTTTGGCCGGGGCTGCACCCCGACCCAGCCTATGGGCAGTTGCATGGTGAGCTCGGAGGGGGCCTGCAACGCCTACTACCGCTATATGGGGATCCAGTCAGCATGAGAGACATTCAGTTAAGCCGCGGTGCCTGGATGGTGCCTGGAGATAAACCCGTTTGCTTCTGTCACATGTCGGAGTCCCAATCCAGATGAGAGAAATTCAACTTAGCCACGGCGGCGGCGGTGTGGAGATGAGCCAGCTGATCAACCAGCTGTTCTTCCACCATTTTGGCAACGAGATCCTGCTGCGCGGTGAAGATGCAGCCCTGCTGCCGGTCACCGGCCCCATCGCCTTCACCACCGACAGTTTCACCGTCTCGCCGCTCTTCTTCGCCGGTGGTGACATCGGCAAGCTCGCCATCGCCGGCACCGTCAACGATCTCGCCATGATGGGCGCCAAACCCGAGTATTTGAGCTGCAGCTTTATCATCGAGGAGGGCGTTCCCTACGCCGATCTCGCCCGCATCGTCGAATCCATGGCGTTGGAGCTCACCAAGAGCGGAGCCCGCATCGTCTGCGGCGACACCAAGGTGGTGCCGAGGGGCGCAGCGGACAAGCTGTTTATCAACACCAGCGGGGTCGGCAGCTTCCCCCTGCCCGAACAGAGCCGTGGCATCTCGGTGCGAAACCTCCAGGCCGGTGACGCCATCCTGGTGTCGCGGGATATCGGCAGCCACGGCGCCTGCATCCTGATGGCCCGGGACGCACTGCAGCTCGGATCGGATCTTAAAAGCGACTGCACCACCCTCTGGCCCCAGGTGGAGGCGCTGCTCCAGGCGGACATTCGCCCCCACGCCCTGCGCGATGCCACCCGGGGCGGCCTCGCCGCCGTGCTCAACGAGTGGAGCACGGCTTCCCAGGTTTCTATCGAGTTGGAGGAGTCCGCTATCCCGGTGTGCGACCCGGTGCGCGGCCTGTGCGAGCTCTACGGCTTCGAGCCTTATGATCTCGCCAACGAGGGCACCATGGTGCTGGGCCTGCCCGCGAAGCAAGCGCAAGACGCACTGGCGTTGCTGCGAACATTCAACCCGACCGCCTGCCAGATAGGTGTGGTGAAGGAGAGCGCCAAACACAAGGTGATCCTCAATAACCCCTGGGGCAGCCGCCGCTATCTGGAGCTGCCCCAGGGTGAGCTGCTGCCTCGGATCTGCTGAGCCATGACCCATTACATCAAGGAGTGCTGAACATGCACGAAATGTCTCTGGCCATGGCGGCCATCGATCTGGCGGCCGAGCAGGCCAGCCAGCGCGGCTTTAGCAAGGTCACCGCCATCTGGTTGGAGGTCGGCAGCTTCTCCTGCGTCGACCCGGACACCATAGCGTTCTGTTTCGAGGCCGCCGCCAAGGGCACCGCCGTCGAGGGTGCCAGCCTGCATTTTCAGCACCAGAGTGCCGAGGGCTGGTGTTACGACTGCAGCAAGACGGTGGCCCTCACCGAGCGCGGCCAGGCCTGCCCCGAGTGTGGCGGATACAAATTACGAGTCGCGCAGGGGGACAGCCTGCGCATCACCGACATCGAGGTAAGTTGATATGTGTAGCGTATGCGGATGCGGCCAGGCGCGCGTTGCCGGCCAGGACCATCACCACGAGCATGATCACCATCACGATCATCTCCATGAACATGGGCATGACCATCATCATGAGCATGAACACGGCCACCATCATGGTCATCATCACTCCCATGGCCCTGCACAGGAGCAGGGGGCGGCCAGGACGGTGATCATCCATCATCACCATCACTACCACCATCAGGGGGATGTGCATCACCACTACCACGGCATGGTCCCTGACGCTCAGGCCGCTCAGCCAGACACCCGGGTTCATGGTCATTCCCACGGCCACAAACATGGCTACCAGCATGGCCATCAGCACGAGCATCATCACGCCACCGACCATGGCCATCATCATGCCCATGACCACAACCATGAACATGAACATGAACATGAACATGAACATGAACATGAACATGAACATGAACATCAGCAGGCTGATCTGCACTACGGCAAGGGGGAAGCCGGGCTGTCGGTGCCGGGCCTGGGTCAGCGCCAGCTGATCGCCATCGAGATGGATGTGCTGGCCAAGAACAATGCCCTTGCCGCCCACAATCGCGATCACTTCGAGGCCACCTGCCAGCTGGTGTTGAACCTGGTGTCGAGCCCGGGCTCGGGCAAGACCACCTTGCTGTGCGAGACCCTGCGCCGCCTCGAAGGACAGCGTCCCTGCGCCGTCATCGAGGGGGATCAGCAGACAAGCAGCGATGCAGATCGCATCCGTACCACCGGAGTGCCCGCCATCCAGATCAACACCGGCAAGGGCTGCCACCTGGATGCCAAGATGGTGCACGACGCCTACCACCAGCTGCCCGTGCAGGAAGGGGGGATTCTCTTTATCGAAAACGTGGGTAACCTGGTCTGCCCCGCCAGCTTCGATCTCGGCGAGAAGTACAAGGTTGCCATCCTCTCGGCAACAGAAGGGGAGGAGAAACCCCTGAAATACCCGGACATGTTCGCCGCCGCCCAGCTGATGATCATCAACAAGACGGACTTGCTGCCTCATGTGCGCTTCGACGTCGAGCGCTGCATCGAGAACGCCAAGCGGGTAAACCCCTATATCCAGGTGATCCAGCTGAGCGCCACCACGGGCGAAGGGATGGACGCCTGGCTGAACTGGCTGGCAAGCGCCTGAGAAAGGTGTCGCACCAAGGTCTCGGCAGGCTGCGCTAGAGATAGCCCTCCACTGGGCTGGATAACAAGAGAGGGAGGCACTGGCCTCCCTCTTTTTTTAACTAAAACAGCAGAAAATGCTCAGGCAGCATCGTTTGACAGCATGTTTGGCACATCATAGCCCCTCTCACCGAAGTGGATCACGCGGTGACACACCTGATGCAGCAGCGCCTGCTGGTGGCTGAATACCAGCATGCCTAGCCCGCGGCTCTCGCACTCGCGCATCAGCTCCTGCCAGAGCTGACGCTGGATGCGGGGATCGAGCTGAGCGGTCACTTCGTCGGCAATAAGGAGCCGGGTTCTGGGATCCAGCGCCCGCAGCAGGGCGATGCGGGCCAGCTCGCCGCCGGAGAGCTGACCCGGCTTGCGGCTGAGCCACTCCGGGTTCACCAGAAAACGCGCCAGCATGGCCTCGTCCGGGCGCCAGACATCCCAGAGCGCCTGACCGGTACTGCGGCGTGGGTTGAAACAAAGCTCAGGGTGCTGGGGGATCAGCTGCACCGGGTTGTAGCCAGAGGTGGGCAGAGGCTTATCATCCAGCAGCACCTTGCCGCCATCAGGTAACGGCCGCCAGCCCGCCAGCACCCGCCCCAGAGTGGTCTTGCCATAACCGCTTGGCGCCGAGAGGCCGAGCCGCTCCCCCGCCTTGATCTTCAGGCTCAAACCCTGCCAGAGGGACCGATCCCCCTGATGGATAGCCAGATCCTGAACCTCGAACATCAGCACACCTCCGGCTTGGCAAATAACGAATGAAACTCCGGCAGGGCCTGCCAGTGGGCTCTCAGGGTCTCGCTGCCCTGCCCCGCCCTCAGCTGCTGGCAGCTCAGGCTGTCGCTCACCCGCCCCTGATGGAGCGCGACGATGCGATCGGCGAAGCGGGCCGCCAGCGCGAGATCATGGGTGACCCAGAGGATGCCGCTGCCCTCGCGGGCGAGCTCGCGCAGCTGGGTGAGCAACTGGCAGGCCAGGGGTTCATCGAGCCAGGCGGTGATCTCGTCCGCCAGGATATATCGCGCCCCGCTGAGCGCGGCGGCGCAGGCCAGGATGCGTTTCGCCATGCCGCCGGAGAGCTGGCGCGGGTAGTGAGTGAGAGTCTGCACCGGCAGCTGGTATCTCAGCAATTGCCGGCTGAGCTGCTCGCGCGAGCCGCTCTGGCCGCAGAGGCGGGCGGCGCGGCCGAGCTGGCGCTCCACCGTCAATAAAGGGTTGAGGGCGCTCACCCCTTGCGGTACATGGCAGAGGGTATGACCACGCAGCCGGGCCCGGCTCTCGTCACAGAGCGGCGCGCCGTCGAGGCTGATGGTGCCACCCATGCGCAGGTTGCCTGGCAGCAGGCTGAGGGCGCTTTGCAGCAGCAAGCTCTTGCCCTCACCGCTCCCCCCCACCAGCGCCACTATCTCGCCGGGGGCCAGTTGCAGATCTATGTCGCGCAGCAGGGGCTGCCAGCGACGGCGGCCCAGCCAGTTGTAGCGGGCGGCCTCTATGGTGACCTTATCGAAGCTCAGCATGGTTCACCCCCAAACCAGAGCTGTTGCAGGGTGCGGGTGGCCTGATCGAACAGCAGCGCCAGCGCCAACATCATGAAACGGAGGAAGAGCACCAGCCAGACTGTGCTGACGCCAGGTGGCGGTTTCAAATATCAGCATGGTTCACCCCCAAACCAGAGCTGCTGCAGGGCGCGGGTGGCCTGATCGAACAGCAATACCAGCAACAGCAGCATCAGACCGGGGAAGAGGGCCAGCCACCAGCCGCCCCCCGCCAGATAGCGCAGGGCGTCGGCCAGCAAGAGCCCGAGCGACGCCTCGTGGGCCGCGAGACCAAAGCCCAGAAAACTCAAGGCGGCGCTGTGCAGCACCGCATGGGGGAACATCAACAGAGTCCCGATAAACCACTGGGGCAAGAGCCCGGGCAGCAGATGGATACGCCAGCGTCCTAGCCCCCCCATCCCCTGACAGCGGGCCAGCACCACGTAGTCGCTGCTGGCGATGCGTCTGGCCTCGGCGCGCAGGATCAGCGCGAGTTTCGGCCAGTGGGTGAGCGCCACCGCCAGGATCACCCCGTGCAAGCCCCCGCCCACGGTGAAGCAGATGAGGATCAGCAGCAGCATGTGGGGCAGCGCCAGCATGGCGTCGATAACCAGACGCACCCCGGTGTCGAGCCTCGGGTGCACCAGACAGAGGCTGGCGGCCAGCATGGCCAGCAGGCCGCTGCACAGGGCCGTGCTGATGCCGAGCTCCAGGCTGGTGAGGGTGCCCTGGAAGGCACGCTGCCACAGATCCCGCCCCATCTGATCGGTACCAAACCAGTGAGCCATCGACGGCCCCTGCTGGCGAGCCAGCAAGTCCATGGGCACCTCCTGCCCCGCCAGGTGCCAGCCATAACCGGCAAGGAGCAGCAGGCAGCTCAGGGCGAAGGCGAGGCGCAGCAGGGAGGGCAGCGGATTAAACAGCATGGCGTTCTCCCCAGCCCAGGTTGATGCGAGCGAGCAGCAGACGCGCCACCGTGTTGCCGAGAAACACCAGCAGGGTGCAAAACAGCACTATGCCCATCAGCAGGGGTATGTCCCCACGCAGTCCCGCATCCACGGTCGCCTGACCGAGTCCCGGGTAGGAGAACACCTTCTCCGCCAAAAGCGAGCCACCGATCAACTCGCCAAGGGAGGCGAATTGCAGGCAGAGGGCCGGGGTCAGGGCGTGGCGCAGCACGTGGAAACGCAGCATGGGCCAGCCGCCGTCCCCTTGGGCGCGGGCGTAGCGGATAAAGTCGCTCTCCAGTACCTCGGCCACCCGCCCCCGGGTGTGCAGGGCTATGTTGCCCATCCCGAGCAGAGCCAGGGTCGTCACCGGCAGCACCAGATGGCGCGCCCGCATGGCCCAGTCCACCTGATCGGCACCGAGACCCGGCTCCCAGGCGCAGCAGACCGGCAACAAGGGCCAGTGCACCGCAAACAGGGCCAGCAACAAGAGACCGACCCAGAAGGTGGGCAGGGAGGCGAGCAGGTAAGCGAGGCGGCAGATGAGCCTGTCCGGCCAGCGGTTGAGATAGCGACCGGCACAGAGCCCCAACAAGACACCGAGGGCGCCGGACAGCAGCCAGGCCCCCGCCAGCAGCGCAAAGGAAGCCGCAAAGCGCTGCCCTATCACCTGGGATACGGGTGCGTTGTAGAGCATGGAGTAGCCGAGATCCCCCTGCAGCACCCGCCCGAACCAGTGCCAGTAGCGCAGCCAGAGGGGCTGATCCAGCCCCCAGCGGGCGGCAATCCTGGCGTACTGCGCGGGCGGCACGTGTAGCAGATCGTTGCCGATATAGGCCTTGATAGGATCGATAGGGGAGTGACTCAGCAGCACGAAGCAGGCGAGCGACACCAGCACGAGCAGCCCGGCCAGTCGCAGCAGGGTCTTGCCCGTTGTCTTGACCAGCATCCAGCGGTTGGTGCTTAACGGCACGTCCACCGCCATTCCTGCAGGTTGTTCAGCAGGGACCAGCTACCATGGATCTCGGGCGCCCCCTTGCCAAGATCGACGCAGGCATTGGCCAGATAGGTGTGCTGCACATTGAGCAACCAGGCCCAGGCGGCATCCCCCTGTACCCCGGCCCCGGTCTTGCCGTCCCACTCCACCTGTTGCCAGAAGGGCACGGCCGCCTGCCAGTTCGGGGCATCCAGCGCCTGCTTGAGGTGGGCATCCACGGCGGCATTGCGGTAGTAACCCGGGTTGTAGAACTCCACCCCGGCGGCGCCGCTCTGGTAGTGGTGATAGAGCTCCATGGGATCCAGACTCCCCCACCCCATCATCACAGGGTTGGCGTGCATGGCCCGCTCCACCTGCTCCCAGCTGCCGGATTTGAGGCTCACGTCCAGGCCAAGGGGTTTGAGCATGGCCCGCACCGCTTCGGCCAGATCCCGCCGGGTGCTGTCCCCGCTGGTGTACCAGAGGGTGAAGGCGGCGCGCAGATCGCCCTTGTGGCGCACCCCGTCGCTGCCCATCTTCCAGCCCGCCTGATCGAGCAAGGCATTGGCATGGGCCAGATCCCCGTCCTTGAAGGCGATATTCTTGCCCTGCCACGGCAGCCCCTGCACCGCGCTGTAGGCGGGAATGGCATGGCCTTCCAGCAGTTGATCCGCCAGCAGCTTGCGGTCGATGGCGTAGTTGATGGCCCGGCGCACCGCCACATCCGAGGTGACGTCGTTGCCGATCGGGTTGCCCTTCGCATCATCTTTGCCTGCCGGGGGAATGGGGAAGACGATGCCCCGGTTCTCCACGCTCGGGCGTACCCAGAGTTTCACCGACGCAGGTACGGTGGGCGCCAGGGAGGGGGGAATGCGCACCACGTCGAGCTGGCCGCTTTGAGCGGCGGCATAGGCGCTCTCCTCGTCGATAAAGACGAACACCAGCCGCTTGAAGTCGTTGCTGCCACCGGCGTAATAGGGGTTGGCCTCCACCACCAGCTGTTGCCCCGGCAGGTAGCTCACCAGTCGATAGGGACCGGCGCCGATGGGTTGCTGGGCATAGCGCTTGGGATCGTAATCTCGCGCCGAGACTATCCCTAAGGAGCCCAGCACATTGACGAAGGTGCTCTGGGGGGCGCTTAAGGTGATGGCCACCTGCAGCGGGGAGTTCACCTTGGCCGCCACGAAGTTGCCCATGTCGATCTTGCCCCCCTCCTTGGCCGCACGGTTGTAGGTGAAGGCCACGTCTTCGGCGGTGAGCGGCGCGCCGTTGGAGAACTTCAGGTCTGGCTTGAGGGTGATGAGCCAGCCCTTGCCATCCTTGCTCGGCACCACGGACTCGGCCAGCAGGTTCTGCCAGCTGAGATCGGCGTTTTGTTTGAGCAGCGGGCTGTGCAGCAGCAGGTAACTGCCATGGCTCCAGCCGAGCAGAGGGTCAAACCCTTCGGTGGGCTCGGCTCCGATGGCGAGCTTGAGTTCGGCGGGCACGGCCTGGGTGGCCTTAGCCCCAGTACTCGTCAGCAGGGTCAGCAACAGGGCCGCCCCAAGGGGTTTCAGGGTCATACATGTCCTCGTCTCGGTTTGCCACTCTGGATGAGAAAAGGTGGCCATCAATAGAAGCGAATGTGGGGCCGGAAGGGCCCCATCTCTTTTTTGCCTATGCAGGCAAATCAATCGGCAAGCTAGCGCGTGCTTGCGCCAAACAGCCGCCGGCGGCCCAGATCCACGGCCCCAGCCCCGCCCTGCTGCACGGGCAGGGAGAGCAGCATCTTGTGCACGCTGCCCACCAGGGCCACCCCTTCCTTCGCACTCAGGTGCGGGTCCAGCGGCGACATCAGGGAGCAGGAGAGCAATTGCCCGAGCTCGGGCAGTTCCCCCACCATGAAGGTCAGGTTGCCGCAGGGCAGTTGCAACGCGAGGCGCTCGCCACTGCGATCCGGCCAGCACTGATCCGGCCCGGGCAACACCACCACGCTCAGCATCCAGGGGGTGAGCACCACCCCGAGCCACTGTTCCTCATACAGGTCGCACTCGGCCAGGATGGGCATGTCGGCGTGGTAGAAGGGCAGGTTGCACATCTGCTCGCGGGCGATGCGCTCATACTGCTCCACCAGCCGAGATGCGGGGTTGGTCGCAAATCCGGCTCTGTTTTGCGCTATTTCATGCTCCATTTTCAGCACAACATCCTGCTGAACATTCAAATGGGATTGTGCCATGCTGCCTCCCGTTCCGTTTTTGTGAGGGGAATGGCCGGGCAACCAAGCTCGGCCAACAGGGTCAGGATCCGCGCCTTGGCCTCGATCATCGCCGCGGCCACCACAGGGGTGAGGCCGATGCGGGGCTCGAGAGACAGGGGCTCGACCCCGACCAGGGTGAGCCGTCTTGGGGACTCCCCGGTCAGTTGCAGGGCCGAGAGCACGTCCGCCAGCCCGAGCTGATGGGGGGAGATCTTGCGGCCAAACAGCGCCGGGATCTCCTCGTCCTCCAGGGTAACGACTGTGCCGGGCGGATTGGCGCTCAACACCGCATCCGCCACTATGATGTGGTCGCGACTCGCCATCGCTTCGAGCAGCTCCATGCCGGCGGTGCCACCGTCCAGCAGCTCGATGCCGGGGGCGAAGCGGTATTCCCGCTCCAGCGCCTCGACGATGCGCACGCCGACCGCCTCATCGCTCAGCAAGAGATTGCCCACGCCTAGGATCAGGGTGTTCATCACAGCACCTTCACCCGAGTCACGTCGCCGCTCTGGGTATCCACCACGTGGACCGCGCAGGACATGCAGGGGTCGAACGAGTGGATGGTGCGCACCACTTCCAGCGGCTTGGCGGGATCCGCCACCGGGGTGCCCACCAGAGACTGCTCGTAGGGGCCGGGCTCGTCGTTGAAGTTGCGTGGACCCGAGTTCCAGGTTGACGGCACCACCGCCTGGTAGTTCTCAATCTTGCCCCCCTTGATGACCACCCAGTGGGAGAGCATGCCCCGCGGCGCCTCCTCGAAGCCCACCCCGCGAAACTCCTTGTCTGCCGGGATCTCGGCCTTGATGTAGGCGGTTACATCCCCCTTGCCGATGTTGTCGATGAGCGCCTGCCATTGATGGTACAAGGTGTCTTTGAGCACACAGCAACGCACAGAGCGGCCTATGATGCGGCCCAGGGTGGAGTGCAACTGCTCCGTCTTGATGGCAGAACCTGTCAGGGCCTGATAGATGCCGTTCAACTGCTTGAAATGCGCCACCGTGCCCGGGTGCATGGCCGCGAGCTTCACCAGCAGGTCCGCGAGCGGCCCCACTTCCACCACCTTGCCGTAGAAGGTGGGGGATTTGACCCAGGAGTACTTGCCGTCGTCCTGCCAGCCGGTGTAGTCCGGCTCCGTCTTCCCCTCCCAGGGCTTGAGGGGCTCGTCGTCCTTGTACCAGGCGTGCTTGTTGCTCTCGGCGATGCCGTCCATCAGCCAGGCATCCTGATGACTGTCGATGGGGCGATAATTCGCCAGATCGCCGTTCTCGATATAGCCCCCCGGCAGCAGGAAGCTGCCACCCTCCCCGTCGGTGGGGAGCTCGGGCACACTCAGGTAGTGCTTGGCCCCCTGCCCCAGCGCCAGCCACTCGGGATAGTGGGCGGCTATGATGGCCGCATCCACCTTGTAGACCTGCTCGATGAACTCGCCGAGCCGGTCGATAAAGCTTTTCACATAAAGCAAACGCTCGAGGTTGAGCACGCTCGGGGCGTCCAGGTTGATGGGGTTGGCCACCCCGCCCACCGCCAGGTTCTGGATGTGCGGCGACTTGCCCCCCAGGATGGCGACGATGCGGTTGGCATCGCGCTGGCACTCCAGGGCTTGCAGGTAGTGGGCCACGGCGATGAGGTTCACCTCAGGGCTCAGCTTCATGGCCTTGTGACCCCAGTAGCCATTGGCGAAGATGCCGAGCTGACCGCTCGCCACCAGGGCGCGGATCTTGCCCTGCACCTTGGTGAGCTCGTCGGCGCTGTTGAGGGACCAGGTCGATACCCCCTTGAGCATGTCTGACGCCTTCTGGGGGTTGGCCTCGAGGGCCGCCGTGATGTCCACCCAGTCCAGGGCGGAGAGCTGATAGAAGTGGACTATGTGATCGTGGATGTTGTGGGCCGCGATGATGAGGTTGCGGATGTACTGGGCATTGACCGGCACCTTGGCGCCGATGGCGTTCTCCACCGCCCGCACCGAGGCGATGGCATGGATGGAGGTACAGACCCCGCAGATGCGCTGCACTATCATCCAGGCGTCGCGCGGATCGTTGCCCTTGAGGATCTCCTCCATCCCGCGCCACATGGTGCCGGATGACCAGGCCTTGGTGACGACGCCACCGTCAATTTCGCAGTCGATACGCAGGTGACCCTCGATACGGGTGATGGGGTCTATGGTGATACGTTGGCTCATACGTTGGCTTTCCCTCGGGCCTGATAATCTTGGTGAACACGTTCAAGCGATGGCAACACCGGCAAGAGCCGGATCAGCAGCAGATAGGCACAGACCTCGATGGCGACGAAGCCAAGGGAGATGAGCACCTCTTCGGCACTGGGGAAGTAGTGATAGCCATTGCCGGGGTTGAAGGCGAGCAGGGAGTAGTCCAGTCGCCAGAGGGCGGCGCCCAGCAGCATGCTGAGGGCCCCCAGGAACAACATGCGGGAATCCCGGCGGCTCTTGTCCCAATGGAACACCAGCAGCGGGAAGATCATCAGCGCTATCTCGCTCCAGAACATGACGGCGTAGCGGTTGAAGTCCGAGAGGTACGCCGATTTGTCGTTGATGACGATCTCCGCAAAGCGCAGGGCCACGAACAGGATCAGGAAGATGTCGATCACCTGGGTCAGCTTGTAGAACAGCGGCTTCTCGTTGGGGCCCCGCCCCGCGAGCCCGGCCTGTACCAGGGATCCTTCAAACACCACAATGGAGAAGCCCATGATGAAGGCGGTCAGCAAGGAGAAGACCGGCAGCAGCTCATAGCTCTGCCAGAGCGGATGTATCTTCTCCCCCGCCACTATCATCAGGGAGCCCATGGAGGACTGGTGCATGGTGGGCAGCAGGGCCCCGAGGGCCAGAATGAAGAACATGATCTTGTTGAGCCGCACTATGGTGCTTTTCCAACCCAGCTTCTCCAGCAGCACGGGGGCGAACTCCAGCACCATGACCCCGATGTAGATGGTCATGCACACCGCCGTCTCGAACAAGACGGAGGAGGTATTGAAGTGACCCGGCAGGTAGAAATAAGGCAGGTTCCAGTAGCGGCCCACGTCTATGGTGATGGAGAGACCGCCAAGGGAGTAGCCAAACAGGCTGGCCAAGAGCGCCGGTCGCACCAGGGGGTGATACTCGCCCCGGTTGAAGACATACACCGCCCAGGCCAGGGCCCAGCCACCGCAGGCAAACCCAGTCCCGATCAAGAGATCAAACGAGATCCAGAGCCCCCAGGGGTAGCCCCCGTTGAGATCCGTGACCGAGCCCAGGCCGAAGATGAGGCGCTTGAGAATAAACATGCCGCACAGCAGGGCGAAGGGGGCCAGCACCAGCACGGGCCAGCTGACCAGCTTGCCGCCAAGCGGACGGGCCTTGTGTTCACTCATGATCCTTGCCTCCCGTCTGTTTGCCTTGATCCTGCGGTTTGCCCTGGTCGTGCTCATCCCCCTGATCGTGGCGCTTGGCATTGCGGCGGATCAGCACGGACAAGCCGGTCAGCACCACCATGGGCAGCACCATCCCCTTGTAGAGGGTGTGCTGGATATGTTCCGAGCGGGCGCCGGAGGAGAGCTCGGGCAAGTCAGGCATGTCCAGCTTGGTGTAAGGCACACCGGCCAGCACCAGCACCTGGGTGCCGCCCCCTTCCTTCTCCCCGTACACATAAGGCTGATAGTTGGGTACCTGATGGCGGTAGGGATCCTTGGCGGTGAGGGTCTGGCGCGGGTAGGCGTATTCGCTGCCCGGGGTCGCCAGCAGACGGCGTTTGGCTTCGGCCATCAGATCCTCGCGGCTGCCGAAGATGACGGCACCCGTGGGGCAGACCTCGACGCAACCGGGCAGCTTGCCCTGATCGATCCGTTCAAGCCCTTTCTGGTTGCACAGCTCGCACTTGTGGATGGCGCCAAACGGATTGTCGTAGTCGTATTTGGGTACATCGAACGGGCAGCCCACCATACAGTAGCGACAACCGGTGCAGACGTCCGGGTTGTAGTGGACTATGCCGGTCTTGGGATCCTTGCGCAGGGCCTGCACCGGACAGACGGAGACGCAATTGGGATCCACGCAGTGCATGCACTGCTTCTTGATGTAGGCATAGCCATCCACCAGCTGATCCTTGTGCTCCCCGCTGCCGCTCTTCCACACCTGAATAATGTTGTTGGTGTAAGGGGTCAGCTTGTCATTGTTGGACCAGGTCTGGGCGCCGGCCGGGTTGAGCTCGTTGCCGTTGAGACGCTGGCACTCCGCCACGCAGGCCTGGCAGCCGACGCAGAGGGTGGAGTCATAGAGCATGCCGAGCGCACCCGGAATGGGCGGCTTGTTCTTGGCCGCCGCCATGGCTGTGCCCGGCACAGCCGCACCCGCCGCCAGCGCACTGGCGGAGGCGAATTTGAGGAAGTTGCGTCTGTTCACGGTCACTCCTCCCGTGAGGTGTGCTGCCCGGCTTCGTGCCGTTTCTGCTGACGACCGAGTTCACGCACCGTCATCAGGCTCACCCCCACCAGCACTCCGAGGGCGCCGCCGATGAGGCCACTGGCGGTCGGCGTGATGTGCCCCCCTTCCTGGATGGCCACGTCGGGTTTCTCGACCCGCGGAGTGGGATTCTCCACCTTGGCCAGCTGGAAGATCCCCTTGCTGAAACCCACACCCTGCTCGTTGCAGCCGTAGCAGGGGTGGCCTATGCCCACCGGCCAGATGCCGCCGCCCACGTCGCAAAATTCCAGGGTCGAGCAGTTGCCGTAGGTCTCGGGCCCCTTGCAGCCGAGGTGATAGAGACACCAACCCTGGCGGTGGCCTTCGTCGCCAAACTCCTTGGCGAAACGCCCAGCATCGAAGTGCGGACGACGCTCGCAGTTCTCGTGGATGAGGCGCTCATAGGCAAACAGCGGGCGTTTCTTGGCATCGAGGGCCGGCAACTTGCCGTAGGTGATGTAGTAGGCGACCGTGGTGAGGAAGTTGTGGGGGTTGGGCGGGCAGCCCGGGATATTGATGATGGGAGTACCGATATTGCCTAGGGCCTCTTCCAGGCTGACGGCACCGGTCGGGTTGCTGCCACTGGCCGGCACCCCGCCCCAGGACGAGCAGGAGCCGATAGCGATGACGGCGGCTGCGTCCGCAGCGGCGCGGCGGATATGGTCGACGATGGGCTCGCCGGCCACCATGCAATAGATGCCGCCATCCTTGAGGGGAATGGAGCCATCCACCACCAGCACATACTTGCCTTTATAGCGCTCGATGGCGTTGTGCTTGTTCTCTTCCGCCTGATGACCAAAGGCCGCCGAGAGTACCTCGTGGTACTCGAGCGAAATGGTGTTGAGGATCAGGTTCTCTATGGTGGGGTGAGTGGCGCGCAGCAGCGACTCGGTACAACCGGTACACTCCTGCGCCCCAATCCAGATCACCGGAGGCCGCTGTGGGCTGGTGAGCGCAGTGGCCATCTTGGCCACTGCATTCTGACTTAACCCCAGGGTTGCGGCCATCCCGGCACACAATTTCATAAAATCACGGCGATTAATTCCATGAGCCGATAAAAAATTATCCGCGACCATTCGTCTTATTCCCGTCAGTGAGCATTATTTGAAAAATGCTTAATTGCGGAAATGCTATGCCTCCTCCCCCCCCCTTATGTTGATCTCCATCAAGTCCGGGGACATTAGCCGACGAGAAAACTCATCATTAAAAATAAAAAAACCATACACAGCAATAGCTTATCGAAAATCATTCTCAACTAACAAATACCCATTAGGGGTTATTAATTGACCGACTGGAATTTAAAACATTTAAACTTCGGCTCATATCCTGAGTGTATTCATCAAAACAAAAGCGCTGTCACAGAATCATTCCTCTGCAGCTGATATTGGGTATTTGTAAACGGATAGAATTAATTTTAGGGGCGAGAGGGAAGAACCAGGCGGAAAAAATGACAAAGCCGGGGAGCATTTATTAATCAAGATGCCAGATTGAGGATCGACACCTGTATGCCGCTACATCTGATGCCCGCTTGCTCAGACGATACTCTGTGCAGAATACCACCAACACCCTTCTCCCCAACGCCCAGTAACAATCAGCACCCTAGGAGAAGAAGCGTATGCTGGCTATACGTCCACTATTGCGTAATGCTGAGTATAAAAACACCGGCAGGAGCCGGTGTAAAAATGAGCTAAAGTGGGACCTAAAACATAACTAAATCAATCATGATTCGGCTAAATACTTAATTTAAGACGTGTATTTATCCATGATATATCTCTTTATTTTATTTGCATTATCTAATGGGAAATCATATTTTACACCATCTTTAATAATCTGATATCCAGAAAGGGCACTGTCATCATCTGAATTCAAATTCAACTGATACCCATCATTATTTACTTTGTTATATGTTTTTATTTCATAAAAATAAGGATATTTAACACCATTACTTATATATTCAACATTCCATCTTAGAAGTACAGCAACATTTCTTTCTTTATTCACAGAAACAAAAAAAACAGACATTAATTCCACTGGTGCATCTGAATAATAGAATGTATCAACTAAAATATTTTTCACTCCACTTGGACTATCGTATTCAAGATGAAATTCGATATCTCTTTCATCTGATGTTTTCTGAAAACAAATAGTTCCATTGTTAAAGTTACTATCTTTGAATGGCCCTTGCACAAGGCTATTAGCATTATCACCACATGCATAGGCTAGTGGTGATGATAAAAAAACAAAAAAGACTAGGCATCTCACAAGCGCTCTAACCATGTTAATTACCTCCGGCCAACTCATCTTCTATTAATTTAGCTTCACCTTCACGACGATTCCTTAACCCTCGCTGATTCTCCCACAATCTTTTCATACTTCTCAACCTACTGGGAATATTTTCCACATTACCTTTTGATAGATCATCACCGATTTCTCTCATTTCACGGCGGCTATCTATTAAATCTCCAGGCTTAGGTTTCTTTAATGATGGCCCTCGATTATAAACCAATGACAACATAGCTCCAGCGCTATCAGGAAGTAGATTTATAGCTTGAGGGTAGGTATCGACAACAATCTGAGAATATCTCTCTTTTAAAACCATTGCCATATTTAAAGCTTTATCTTTATCAATTTTGATGTCAGAAAGTGCATGAACTGAGGCCCGAGCAGTATCACCTTTTTTACCAATAGCTGTTAGTAATCGTTCAACCTGCGATGCAGTATAATAATCACTTAATAAAGCTCGTGCAGATTCAGATTTCTGCTGCCCTAAATCGTATCCATAGCCAATGGTAATACCACTCGACTGATCTCCAGCGGGGACATATGGCTTAGGCATGTATGCCTCCCAAGACAATATAAACTCTGCAGACTTCTTAGATATTCGATATATCCCAAGAGTGGTATTAAAATCAATTGTATCTCCAACTGCTTGCCGCCCAGTGACTAATGACGTCATTCCCAAAAAGGACATATGAAAAACTTCTTTATCAAGATTCAACTTGGTAGCGCTCTGCATCCACTCCAGCTTATCGATGCGCTGTTTTTCGTGATCCACCAGTTTGTCAAAATCGGGTAAGCCAATTTTAGCCATCAACTTGTCCAGCCACAGATAACTGCTGGCGGAAGATTTCTCATACCACTCGCTGGGGTGCTTGACGATAAGTTTGTTCAGCTGCTCTCTATTACCGCTGTTTTGCAAGGCAGCCTGGAGCTCTTTGCTGTCAAGCTCTCCACTCTTATCGGTATCGAAGCTGTTGACCAGATCGGTAAAGAATGTTGGCGGCGCCTCGGGATCCAGATAGCCATCAGAGCCTGACCCATCGACCTTTTTAAAGCCGATCTTCAGCCAGTCGTGCTGGCTCAGCAGCTCCACTTGCTCTTTTTTGACGTATTTACCAGATGAGGTGCCAGCCCACTCCTGCTTTGCCGCATCTTTCTCTATTTTGGGAGATTCAACCAGTTCCTCCAGACTCTTGCCACCGGTCGCCACCCACTGATCTTTACCGCCCTGCTTTTTCTTCTCATGCAAGACGAGATCCGCAGGTACCTTGGCATAGGTGGACCCCCCCTTGGTGCCCGCCTTGTTGGCCAGCACGTCGTCAAGACGAGGATCCTGAGTGAAGAGTTCGAGATGCACCTGATGCTTGCTCTCTTTTCCCCCGATGAGGGAGCCCGGCGTTTCCACCAGGCCGAAGTATCCTATTGTCTCGCTCGCGGCGATGACGACGGGGGATGGCAACACATAGAGCTCGCCGAGATGGGTAGGAGGAAGCGTATTTGCCTTAATATATTTGTCTTCGACGCACACCCAGGCGACACCACAACTACCGGGCGCAGTGTCCACACTCGGCGTCACATATTTGCATCTGGCCATCTTGCGCGCCTTGTCGCCATCCCAATGGAATTCGAGTTGGTGCGCATCATACTGCAACTTGGTGCCGGCAGGCAGAGAAACACTTCTCTTTCCCACCACCGGACGACCTGTAGGCCCATCAACTCCAGGATCCGCACGGCCAATCATATTGGTCAGCAGTTCAGCTTCTATTTGATCAAATAGCCAGGTTGGCACATTGGGCTTGATAAAGGTCACTGCATCCGGGCTATTGGCTATCCAGACCAAACTCCCTTGATTGGCCAATACTCCCGCCTTCTCCGCCTCTTTCATTTGGGCACTGGAAAGCTTGCTCTTGATGATGACCTTGATGAAGTCATACTCCTTACCCCCTACACTTCCCTTTTGGGATGGTGTACTGCTGTCCATCTCCAGCTCGGTATCCTTGGGCAACGCGAAACGAGGTAAGGCCGCATCGGCACCTTGCTGCTCGGCATCGGGGTTGGCGTGAGGAACGGAATTGCGCGCATTCCAGCCCTTTTTCAGTACCAGCTTCTCGGCGGTCTGATATTTGCTCCATGGCAGCAGATGCATGTAGAGCGAATAGAAGGTGAATTCGTTTTTCGCCTTGGTCTCTGCATTGATTTCACAATATTCGTGCTGCACCAGGCAGAAGCAGTTGGAATAGCGCAGGGATTCCCCCTGGAATTCGGAGGTCAGGTAATCCTCCATCATCCGAAATGCCACTACTTTGCCATCGGCGATGGCCCTGACAGGATATTTATCCTTGCACCAGGGGGCACTCTGATCGCTGATATGAATGCCGCCGTGCCACTTGTTGTGATTACCGAGCAGATAATGGCCGGACTTCTCACCGTTGATCAACGCAGTCAATGCCTTGACGTCTTTAAACTCTTCCCCTGCCGCGGTGAGGATGGGAAATGCAAACTTCATGCTGCGTCCTTATTCAGAAAAGAGGTAGAAGGCCTTGGGCTTCTTCTCTACAGGCTCCTGCTCCTTGAGCAGCGCCTCCATTGCCTTCTCGGTGGGAATGGCCTTGAGCAGCTCCACCGCGTCGGGGGCTTTGACCACTTCCACGGCCTTGGGGACCACGGGAGCCTTGCCTGCCCAACCTGAGCCAGAGCCAGCGCTGCCACCGGCGTTGAGCTTGATGGCTGGACCCACCAACTTGATGCCACTCGGGTCCACTTTCACGAAGCTGCCACCCCCCTTGAGGGTGATCTCGGCTCCTGCCTCCAGCACCAGCTTGTCACCCACCTTGATGTGCACCTCCTGACCGGCCTGCACCAGCAAAGATTGCCCGAGCTTCTGATGCAGGGACGCATCAACGGTGAGCGACAGGTCGCCCTTGATGTGATCCCGCTTCTCGCCGTTCACGGTGAGATGGTCATTGGCATTGATCCGGGTCACCCGCTCATTGTCGATGTCCCTGTGCTCGTCGTGCTTGATGTGCCAGGCCGCATCGTTTTCGATGAGCAGGTTGAGATCCTTCTGACCGTGGATGTAGATCTCTTCCTTGCCCGCCTGATCCTCGAATCTCAGCTCGTTGAAGCCCTCCCCCTGGTGAGTCTCGGTACGCAGCACGGTACGGGTCTTGTTGGCTGGCAACTCATAAGGCGGCCGGTTGGTGGCGTGATAGGTGCGCCCTGTGATGATGGGCTGGTCCGGATCCCCTTCCAAGAAACTCACTATGACCTCGTGGCCGATGCGCGGG